>NZ_JABCPZ010000264.1 GCF_013283785.1 Nonomuraea antri | reverse complement strand
GGAGGCGGCCGCGCATGACGGACGGGGACAGCAGGTTCTGAAGCGCGTGCATCAGCAGATTGGCCATCGAATAGGCCGGGTCGAGAGTCAGGGCGTGTTCGAGTGAGATGGTGGCCAGGACGCTGTCTCCGCCCAGCCACGACGACATGGCCAGCAGCGACGCGGTGGGAACCGAGAATTGGGGCTCCAGCCGTCTGGTGAGGTCTTTCCAGAGGCCGGCGTGGGCCTCGGTCATGAGGGTCCAGGCTTCGTCGCGCACTCTGATGATGGACAGGTCCAGGCCCAGCCTGGCCGCTTCGGCGTCGTCGAGTCGTTCGCCCGCCAGGTGGGCGGCGAGGGCCGCGCGCACTCTGGCCAGGGCTTCCGGGACGTATTCCGCGGCGAAGGCGTTCGTGTCGTCGGCGGCCGCCAGCCTGGCGCGGATCTCGGTGACGGCCGCCGCGGTGGTTCGTCGCATCGCCATGCGCACCGGGCCGGTGATGGGGGCGATGGTGCGTTCCAGCGCCCGGCGGTCGGGCAGCGCGACCATGCCGCGGACGGTCGCCTCGGCCGCTATCTGACTGGTGGTGGGATCGTAGGCGCGCCCTTCCGGTGGGCAGCACATCGGGAGGTCGCAGATGTAGGACCAGTAGCGGCCCTCGTGGGCGCGCAGGGCCTCGCCCACCACCACCTCCGAGTTGGTGGCCAGCAGGCGCGCTTCGTCCACTGCCGGGGTGACCAGCTCTCCCGGGCCGTAGCCGACGATGACGATCTCGGTGACGCCCTCGCGATCGAACAGGCGGGCCAGCGGGGCGAGGGTGCCCGGCGGGAACGGGAGGTTCCACCTCGCCACCACCTTCGCCTGAGCGCGGTCGAGGCCGATCACGATGAGGCTGGTCTCCGGGTGTTCTCCAGAATCCGCATGTCTCATGAGACATCGAGTGGCGCGGGAACCTGCTGGAAGTCTAGCTCTGGATCGATCTCTATTCGAGGGCCGGTGATACATCCGCGGTTCCTTTCGGAGGTCTGGACACGGCAGTGTGGTCGTCGGCGATGCGGCGAGCGGCCTGCCTGCTTGTGCGGTCACGCTCTGTGGATGTGCACGGCATGTGCATCGCGATGCGCGGACCCTTGTGCGGACGATGTGCGGGGTCCGCACATCGCCGATTCCCTATAGACCCCCACGGCCCCGCACAAGCCGCGCACCTCGCGGGCCGCTGATCACTCTGTGTGAGGCGGGCCGGAGGCGTCCGCGAGATCAGCGATTCACTGACCCGAGCGGCGTTCACCGCCTACAGTCTCGCCAATGGGGTACCTGAGACTGCTGAGGCACCGGCCGGTTCTGGTGTTGTGGCTGGCTGAGACGCTGAGCGTGTTCGGTGACCGCTTCTTCACCTTGGCTCTGACCTGGACGGCGTGGCAGAAGTCCGGGGCGGTGGCCATGGGCCTGGTGGTCGTGGCCGAGTACGTCCCCCACATCCTCATCGGCGCGTTCGGCAAACGGCTGATCGCCCGGTTCGCTTCGTTCCGCGCGCTGGCGCGTGTGGAGTTCGCGCAGGTGGCCGTGGTGGGGGCGATGCCGTGGCTGTGGGAGTCGATCGGGCTGGCTGGGGTGTTGGTCGTGCTGCTGCTCATCGGAACCGCCGACGCGATCACCAACCCCAGTCTGAGCAGTCTGGTCCCCGACCTGGCGCCCGCCGATCAGGTGCGGCCTGTCGTCGGCCTGATGAATCTCACGCAGCAGCTCACCTGGGTCCTGGGCCCCGGCAGCGCCGCCGTGCTCTTGGTGTGGATGCCCGCCGAGCACCTGTTCCTGCTGGACGCGAGTACCTTCCTGGTGTCCGGGTGCGCGTTCGTGTGGCTGGCCCGCTGGGTCACCAACGGCGCGTCCCGTCTCGGCCAGGCGTCGGAGCAGGTCCAGGAGGCGGCCCAGGAGGAGGCGCGCGGCAGGGTGCGCGCGCGGACCATCCTGCGTGCCCGGCCGCGCCTGGCCTTGGCCCTGTCGTTGTCGTCGCTCGGCGAGTTCTGCGCCACGGTGGCCACGATCGGGCTGCCGATCTGGATCACCTCCCGGTTGCACGCCGGACCGGCCGCCTACGGGATGGTGCTGACCGCGATGGGGGCCGGCGCTCTGGCCGGGAATCTGCTGTCTTCGCTGCCGAAACTGGCCGGGTTCCCCACGGGCTACTGCCTCACCTGGGCCGCGCGCGGCGCCCTGCTGGCCACCTACGCGGTGACGGACCAGGTGTGGCAGGTCGTCGCCGTCACCGTGCTGGCCAGCCTGCTCACCCCGGTCAACGCCGTCACCCTCACCGAGCGGATATCGCGTCTGCCGGGGCCGGAGCGGCTGCGGATCTTTTCCGTCGAGCTGACCGGGCTGCATGTGGCGGGGATGGGCAGCATGCTCGTGCTGCCCGCGTTCATCGCCGCCGCTCCTGGGCCGGCGTTCGTGGCCGCCGGAACGGTCGTCGCGTGCGGCGGGTTGCTGGCGTGGCTGCTGTGTTCCGTCCGCGCCGACGCCGCCACGGCGGTGGAGACGGCGGGGGCGGGGGCGCGGGCCTAGCTGCGGCGGGCGGTGACCACGAGCGTCGTGTACGGGCCGCCGCCGGGCGCTGCCACGGTGAGGGCACGAATGTCGGTGAAACCGTGCGCGGTCAGGAGCCGCTGCCACTGCTCAGCGGTGTGGGTGTAGTAGATCACCGGCATGCGCACGCCGTCGATGGTGAGGTTGTCGACGCGTTGGCCGGACGGCTCGCCTGCGCGGGGGGCGTTGGCGGAGAAGGCCAGCAGCCCGTGCGGGACGAGCTGGGCACCGATGGCGGGCAGGAGCCGGCCGGGTGCGGCGTACCACAGCGCCCCGTAGATGGAGTAGCAGACCTCCAGCGGGGGCAGGCCGGGCAGGACCGCGGCGGCCTCGCCGTCGATCCACACGATGCCTGGCACGTGCCTCCACCGTCGGCGGGCCTGCGCCACCCGGGCCGGGGCCACGTCCACCCCGTAGACGGCGCGGGTGCCGTGCCGGGGCAGCATGGCGGCGTGCTCACCGGTTCCGCAGCCCAGCTCGGCGACGTGAGCGCCGCTCAGATCGCCGAGGATGTCGATCCCTGGGCCGTGGCCTGGCCAGCCGGTCCACTCGAATCGGGTCAGTTCGTTCGCTGGCAGGCCGTTGCTGTTGTCGAGGCCGGCCACCGCGTTCCAGGCGGTCGCGTTGGTAGCCGCATCCGCCGGTAGGGGCGCGGCAAGGTGCTGGGCCATGGCGATCTCCTTCCAAGGTGAGGGGCGGGGCCGCCCCGGTGAGGGCGGCCCCGCCCGGTCGGCGACGGTTAGGCGCGCATGCCCAGCACGCGGCTGGTCCACAGGGCGTCGAACGCCTCCAGATCGGCCCGGAAGCCGTCCAGGTCGGTGCCGTAGGCGACCACGCAGCCGCCCTTCATGTCGGCCTGGGCCTGGCAGCCGTGCACGAGCCGGCCGCCGAGCGCGGCGTGCGCGAGGATGGATTCGCGGCGCCGGTACTCGTTGAACCAGGCGCCGTGGTAGAGCTCGTCCAGGGCTTCGGCCTCGTGGTGCGGCAGGCCGTAGACGACCTCGGTGGCGATCGGGAAGAACCAGCACGGGCCGACGTTGGAGATGTGCCCGTCGAGTTCGACCTTGTTGAGCGCCATGATCGCGGTGGCCTCGCGCAGCGCCTTGAGCATGGTCGGGGTGACGTTGAGGCCGGGCTCGTCCAGGTACTCCTCGCGGAACAGGTGCGCGGCGACCTGGTAGCCGATCTCCAGGACGCGGGCGGGCTCGCTGGTCTGCTCGGCGTGGGCGCGGATGAAGTCCAGGGCGAGCTGTTCGACGGCGACCTCGGTGCCCTCGTTGGCGATCAGCAGCTCGTCACGGACCTTCTCCCAGGCGATGACGCGCCAGGTCGGGTTCTCCAGGCGGAAGAAATAGCGCCGCGGGTCGATGGTGACGCGCTTGCCCTCGACGGTGATGCCGTCGATGCGGTTCCACGCCGGGGTGAACTCCTCGCCGAGTTCGACGCTGAACGGGGCCAGCGCGCGATCGGAGCTGGTGGTGGTCGGTGCCATGATGTCCTCCGGCACGAGTTGGGGGTGCCCGCCCTGTCGAGGGCGGGGGTCTTGGCGGACCGGCCCGTTGCGGTGTTGTTCCTGCGTTGCGGGCCGGTCTGGTCCCCAGAGTCGGCGGTTGTTCGGCACCAGTGAAGAGGCGCGGCGTTGCCTGCGGTTGCCCTGTGGTTGCTTCGGGTTGCCTTCTTGCTGGCAGGGCTTCACAGCGCGCGTGAGGGCGGAACACACTGAAGGGCGACCCGGACCAAGGGGACGCGACCATGGATACCGCCGTGACTCGCCATCCGCTGACGGTGCTGCTGGAGCGCAAGCACTGGACGTATGGGATGTTTCTCCGGAAGGTGGCCGTCCAGCACCGCGCCAGGGGATTCGGCGGGCTGGCCACCCGCAAGGAGAAGGTGGCCCGGTGGATCTCCGGTGTCGCCGTTCCGCAGGTCACCGCTCAGCTCGCCATGGCCGACGTGTTCGGCGTCGACGAGCAGGAGGTGGCGGCACGTGGCTGGCCCGATTGGCTCCTGGCCGCATTCGATGACGATCACGCCTTTTGGGAGTCGCCGTGGACCCCTGCGGGTAGCGTCACAGTATTGCGGGAAGTGGGAGGGCCGGTGGATCGACGAGGCTTCTTGATCGCATCGACGGGCACGCTGGCCGCCATGGTCGCGCAGTGGGCCACCGCCGAGACCGCCTCGGCCACTCTGTCGGTGGGAAGCGGGCTGACGACAAGCGTGGCCGGTCGCCGCATCGGCGTAGAGGTGGCCGGCCAGTTCGACGCCCGGCTCGCGGCGTTACGGCACCTGGACGACGAGATCGGCTCAGCCCACGTCTACGACGCGGCCACCACCGAGATCCGCATCATCGCTCGCCTGCTGGCCGAGACCACACACAGCGAGCAGGTCGGCCGCCGCCTGCACAGCGCCGCCGCGGAGGCGTGCCGCCTGGCGGGCTGGTGCGCCTACGACAGCGGGCACCACGCCAGCGCCGAACGCCACTTCATCGCCGCGTTGCGCGCGGCCGCCAGCGCCGGCGACCACAGCATGGGCGCGCTCACGCTCGCGTTCTGGGCCAACCTCCGCTACACCGGCGGCGACCCGCGCGGCGCCCTCGACCTGCTGGACGGGGCGCTCTCAGCCCGCCGCAATACCTCCGCGCGGGTGGTGGCGCTGCTGCACGCCCGCCAGGCTCGCGCTCACTCGCTGGTGGGCGAGCCGGTGCCGGCGCTGCGCGCGGTGGAAGCGGCCTTCTCCGCCTACGGCAACGCGGCGCCCGCCGAGGAGGATCTGCCTGCCTTGTACTGGCTCAACACCGGCGAGCTGCACCAGTTCGCCGGAAGCGCCGCCTTGAGCTTGGGCGAGCCCGGCCGGGCGCTGGAGCACTTCGACGCCGCCCTGCGCGGTGAGGACCCCTACGACCGCGAGCAGGAGGCGCGCGGCGCCGCCATCTATCTGGCCCGCCGCTCGGAGGCGCATCTGGCACTCGGCGAACTCGACGCCGCGGTGGAGGTGGCCGAGCAGGTGGTGGAGCTGATGGGCGGGGTGGAGTCGGCGCGCGGCACGAGCGCGCTTGAGGATCTGCGCGGCGGCCTGCTGGGCCACCAGGACGTGCCGGTCGTGCGGACCTTCCTGGAGCTGACGGCATAGCGGGGTGCATCCCGCACGCCCGGCCCCCGCCAGTCAGGTCCGCTGGTCAGGTCCTTTGATCAGGTCCGCTGGTCAGGGCTGTGCTGATCGGGCGTGAGCCGCACACGACGGACCGGCGCACGGCCGCATCTCCTCGCGCCTGCTCAGGCGCCACAGCAGCGGCATGAGCGGGACGCACCACCACAGCGCGGCGCTGGCCAGGATCATCAAGACCGGTCCGACCGGCCCCAGCGGAGCCCACGCATCGGCGGTGTCCTGGTTGGAGCGGCGCCGGGCACGGCAGCCCTGGCACATCCGGGCGGGGTCACGCTCGATGAGCCGGATCATGGCGTGCATGGTCGGCGCCACAGCCAGCGCCATGCTGGCGACCCACAGCAGCACCACCACCTGAAAGGGTGTGATCATGATGCGGCGCGCTGATGCGGGCAGGTGTGCCGGCGCGCCAGGTCGATCCACGCTATGGCGGCGGGGCCGTAACGGCCTCGGGCGGTCTCCTCGAAGCCGCCGTCGGCGGTGCGGCGCCGGACGAAGTATTCAGCCTCCTCGCAGCACAGCGTGTACTCCTCGCAGCAAGACGTCTCCTCCACCCACAGCAGTGCGTGGGTGATGGACGGGCTCCAGACGTACATGGCAGATCACTTCCTGCCGGCGTGGCGGTGGCCAGGACGATGAACGACCGCCGCCCCCCGGGCCTCAGGGTTCACCAGGCGCACGGGTTGTCGGCCCGGCGCTGTCGCTCTGGCCTGGAACCCCGGCACGTCGGCTGCGGCACCGGCAGCGACGGGCCGGGGCGCTCAGCGGGTTCCTCGGCTCTCGCCGCGCTCCTGGCGCGCGTCTCGGTCGAGGACGGCCCAGACGGTGCGGCGCCCGGCTTCGCTCGTGCAGGTTCCCCACGCGCTGGCGTAGGCGGCCACGATGCCCAGGCCACGGCCTGTCTCGGCGGCGAAATCCGGCGGCGTGGGCTGCATCAGCGAGCAGCCGCCGACGCTGCCGGGATCGATGACCTCCAGCAGGAGGAACGCCTCGCCGCGGCTGAGGCGCAGCATCACCGACTCGCGCCCCGGCCCGCGGGCCGGGTGAACGACGGCGTTGGTGAGCAGTTCGCTAGCGACCTGCAGCGCATCCGGCAGCAGCGGGTCGCTCTCGCCGATCCAGCCGGCCAGGACCTGCCGGCCCCGGTGCGGCGCCCTGGCGTTGCGATACAGGCGGACCTTCGAGGTCCGCTCCACCTCCACAGGGGGCTGAGACTCCTTGACCGGCGCGGGCACGGTTGTCGCTGGCACAGATATCACCGACCATCCAAGGGCTGGGGCGTCATGTCCACACGATCAGCTTCTGGTGTGAACCCCCCGGTTCACCTGTTGTCTGAAGACGCTTCCCAGCTTGGCCGCAGGCGGCTACTTTTAGTAGTTAACAGGCGACACACTTGCTTCACAGATCAGGTCCACAGGTGTGGGTGAACGTGTGAACATGAGGGCGGTGCGTGATGGTCGCGAGCGAGCTTGACCCCGGAGCCAGTCCCCTTGCCCTGTTCGGGGCCGAGCTGCGCAGGCTGCGAGAGAGCAAGGGGGTGACCCAGGAGGAGATCGCGGACTACACCCATGTCAGCAAGAGCCTGGTCAGTCAGATCGAGCACGCCAAGCGCACCCCGCAGCAGGACTTCACCGAGCAGGTGGAGACGCTGCTCGGCCTCAACGGCGAGCTGATGCGGCTGCTGCCCCTGGTGCTCAAAACCGGGCCGAAGTGGTTCCAGGCGTGGCCGAAGATCGAGGCAGGTGCGCATAGCCTGCGCACCTGGCAGCCGCTGGTCGTGCCAGGGCTGCTGCAGACGCGCAGCTACGCCCGCGCGATGATCAGCGGCCAGCCCGGCATCACCGAGCAGCGCGTCGAGGAGGCCACCGAGGCACGGATGGCCCGGCAGATCCTGTTCGAACGGGAGGAGCCGCCGATGTATGCCGCGCTCATCGACGAGATCGTGCTGCTGCGCCCGATCGGTGGGCCGCAGGTGATGCTCGAACAGCTCGAACACCTGCTCCAGGTCATGACGCACCCCTGTATCACCTTGCAGATCGTCCCGATGGCCGCCGTTCCGACGATCGGCCTGCTGGGCGGCTTCGTGATCGCCCACCAACCCCAGGGACCGGACACCGTCTATCTGGACTCGGCCGCGGACGGCGAGGTGAGCGATCGCGAGGAGCGCGTGCGCAGGGTTAACCTCAGATTCGACGCCATCCGGTCATATGCCCGGCCGGTTAATGAGACCGCAGACGCAATACGCGAGAAGATGGAGATGCATGAACGTGCATGACGACCTGGCCGACGAGCTGGCGGCGGCGGCCTGGCGCAAGGCCTCGGCGAGCGGCGCCGAAGGAGACTGCATCGAGGTGGCCCCGCTCAGCGGGGACCGCATCGGCATCCGCGACACCGAACGGCCTGACCTGGCGCCGTGGGTGGTGCGTGGTGGGGTGTTTCGCGCCTTCGTGGCCGGCGCCAAGGGCGGCGAGTTCGATTTCTGACTCAACAGCGGAAGGCCCCGGGCATCTGCGGATACGGGGCCTTTCGCTGTTGACGTCGTACGCGCCGTCCAGGCGGCGCACGGTCAAGCTCTTGCGTCGCGCCCGGCGCGGCGGCTGTCCAGGTCGGTGACCGCGCCGTGGCGGCTGTCGATGAACTCGCGCAATGCCTGATTGTCGTGGTGCAGCGCGGCGATCACCGTGGCGGCGGCCTCCAGCTTCTGACGCAGCCGGCCGCATTCGGCGCTGATCTCCTTGAGTTTGGCGCGCAGCTCGTCGAGATCACTGTCACGACGGGCCTCGCCCACGGTGCGGCGGCCGTACTCGGCGACGTGGGCGTCCCACTCGGCCATGACCGCGGTGGCCCGGTTCATCGTGGCCCGGCTGACGCCGGCCTCTTGGTAGAGGTTCTCCTTGGTGAAGGCGCCGTCGGTGTGGCGAGGCCGCCCTGCGATCAGCCGGGCCATTGCCTCGCGCAATGCCCTCTCGGTGGCCTCCGACACGCCGCTCATACCGCACCCCCGTTGCGGCTCGCCAGCTGCTGCTGCGCCTGCTCAGCGCGGTCGATGACCTCCTGCACGTCCTCGGCCTGGCGCTCCAGCGCCGCCCGCCGCACGGCCGGAAGCTTGCCGTCCTGGCGCAACCGGTCGAGGCTGGCCTTCTCGCTTCTCCAGATCAGCAGGTGCTCAGGGCCGATGATGCTGTTGGCGCACCGGCCGGGCTGGCAGCGGTCGATCAGCGGCCCGCGATGCCCGTCGGGGATCTTCACCACGTCTTCCAGGCATTTGGCGCCGACCGGGTTGGCCTCGTTGACGGTGCAGTGGTTGAGCTTGCCGAACCGGATCGAGATGCGCGCCTTGCGCAGCAGGTCCAGCTCCACCCTGCGGTCGCCCTGGCGTGCCTTGCCGTTGGCGACCAGGTCTGTCATCGCGGCCTTGACGTCGTCGAACTGCGCTTTGAGGTGGTCGGCGCCGGGGCCGAAGCCGATGTTCTGTCCGGCGTGGTGGGCGTCGTAGAAGTCGTTCAGTCGCTCGAACCGGGCCCGTTCCACCGCTGTCCCCAGCAGCTTCTCCCAGGCCGGGTCGGGCGCCGCGTAACTGTGCGTGATGCGGTTGGCCAGCGCTCGGGCCGCGACATGCTTGAGCTGGATACCCAGCGCGATCTCCCCACCCGGCTCCGTCTCGATCAGCATCGCCATCGTCTTACGGAACATGTGGGGTGTCACCCGCGACGGAGGGATGTGGAGCCCGTGATACTCGGTTCCCACGTTGACCTTTTCGATGAACTTCCGCACCACCACGAGGCTGCTGAAGCCGTTGGCGTCCTTTCGGAAGGCTTGATGGCTGGAGAAGATCAGCTCATCGTGCTGGGACAGTTGTTCGGCGACCGCGATGGCCTCGGCGACCGGTTCGATGATCCACCAGCGCTCGACCGGCAGGTTGGGGTCGTCCTTACGTTTGATCGAGGTGATGGCCGGAGCGCCGTAGTACTCGGTCACCGCCCCTCTGGCGAGTTCCCGAATCTCCGAATCGCGCATCGTCGTCAACGCTGCGATCAGCACATACGCGGCGGAGCGGAGAGCGAGTTCTTCATCGACCAGAGAGCGCGAGCACAAGCCGGGATGCCACGGACCTGACGTTCCGTCGGGGCGGGTGACGGTGGCAAAGCTTTCGAGCAGGCCGCCGGGCAGAACACGGCCGGCGTCCGCCGCGGCTTGGGCCTTGGCACGCATCCGGCGGACGAGGGCCGTTCCGGGCGTGGGATGGAAGGCCCGCACGTCCTGTTTCAGCCCGATCATCAGGCTCAGGAGCCTCCAGTTGACCCCGCCGGGCGCCATGCCTCGTGCGGTGGGGGTGATACGGCCGGTGTGGACGGGGACACGGTTGGCGGGGTTGGCCAAGAAGGCGTCCAGTAGCTCTTCCCGCCTGGACCTGACGGTGATCCGTGTTGCCTGGAGTTCGGTGTAGCGGCGGCGAGCGGCCAGAATGTCGGCGCTGAAAACGTGAACGTACTGCCAGGCGGCACGGACCATGGCAAACCAGGTGTCGGGCACGATGTTCGGCGTGGAGACGCCGGAGGTCTTGTGGATATTGGCGGCCTTGCGAGCGGTGATGCCGAACCAGGGGTCTGCTGCCAGGCCACCGCCGCTCAGCAGGGGAGACAGCCGATGCAGCAGCTTGATCAGCAGGATGTAGCCGCGTATCGACGCCGGCTCCACTTCCTCGGCTTTGTAGGCGATGAAGGCCCGGCAGTCGTCGTTCTGCCACCGGGTCAGGTCGGCCGGCAGGCCATTCTCGCCGGCCCACGACGCCAGCACGCCCAGCTCAGTGGTGGTCACCCGCACCGATCTGCCCTGAGCTGGGCGCGAGCGCAGGTGCACCGCAGCCCTCACCATCGGATGGGCCGGGTTCAGCAAGGACATGGCCATCTCACGAGCGCGGAGATTCCACACCGGATCGCTCAGGCGGCCGTTGAAGTGGATGTTCCACGACGAGGGCGTGATATTCGCCGGGCGGCGAACTGCGGCCAGCGACCACTTCACGCTCTGTCCGAAGGTGGGAACCGGCACGCCGGGCAGCAGCGGCGCCGACTGAAGCACCGGCTCATCGTCGCCGAACCGGCCGCTGAGCAGAGAAGGGATAGGGGAAGGAGGAGGGGTGATCATAGGTCGAACTCCGCTCGTGCGGCCAGCGGCAACTGCAGGCTCACCTCGTCTTGCCGAATCAGATCTCTGGCGGCGGCGATCTCCGCCGCGGTTCGCTCACTGAGAACCGCGCGCAGGTTGGCCCAGGACTGGCCCCACAGGGCATGGAAGTGCGGTGGGGACAGCCGCAGCCTCAGTTGCTCCAGATGGTCGGAGAACAGGAGCAACTGGGGCAGGTTGGACGGCAGAACGAAGGCGTTGCGGCATTCCAGGCACCGCAGCGGGGCGACAGCGCACAGCTCACCCTGCTTGCTGTAGGGCGAATTGAACGGGTCGCGACACGTCGTCACGCCCATGTCCAGTTCACCGGCGATGATCTGCCCGGCCTGCTCCCGGCTGATCCCCAAGGCATCCAACGCCTCGGGCTGCTCCAACTCCTCGACGGCGGTCTCACTCAGGCTGACCGGTCCGGCCGTCGCGGCTTCGAACCAGGTCTTCTGCGCCTGGTTCACCACGTGCCCGGAGACGACGTGCACGGTGGTTCCGTGAGCGTAGTGCCCCTTGAACGTCTCCACGGTGTGATCGTCGGCGATGTCGGAAACGACGCCACGCCTGGCGATGACCTTCTCGACCTTGCCGGATTTTCGAAGACGGCGGATGTCGATCGGGGCCGACAGTTCCAGGCCGTGACTCTTGGTCCATTGGGAGAAGGAGATTGTTCTGCCGACTATGTCCCCCAGGCGGCTAAAGCGCAGGAGTCGGCCCTTCTTGCTCGCCGCTGCCCGCAGGAACAACGGCATCGGATCCAGGATGCAGTCTCGGCGAGCCCGCTCGGTGAGCGCCATGAGGCGCCGCACCGCCTCCGCCGCGTTGCGGCCATCGCGCCCTCCAGGGGTGAAGGCGTCGACCTCTCCGGCGTCGAAGACCTGGTGCCGCACCGCGTGGGCCCGCTTCTTGCGCATCGTCAGCCGGACGCCTGACGGCGTGAACTCCACGTCGTCCACATTCAGCCCGGCAACCTCCTCCGAAGCCCGCCCCGTCGCGGCCATCAGTAACACCTGAAAGCCGTACAAGTCCTCGTCGCGGGGATAGAGCAGGCTGACCAGGACCGTGACCAGCTGGTATCGGGCCAGGAGCGCACGAACCGGCGCACGCAGCGACGCCAGCCCTACCAGCTCCTCCGGCCATGACGCCAGCGGGGGTAACCCCGCGACAATGTCCACTGCGCTCAGCTGCCGCTCAGCCAGCGCCCACAGCAGGTTGCCCGCATTGAGCCAGCCGTGCTCGTCAGGATGACCCGCCGCCGATGCGATCAGCGCCCTGCCCCGTTCCAGCCTCTCCTCCGCCTGCCGGATCCCCTCCCAGGCCACTCTGATAAGAGATCGTTTCTCCTGCCGCGAGAACTCATCCAGTTCCCTGCTCTTGCCGACCGGGACACCATGGGATGCCGAGACCAGCCGCAGCAACCCCGCGGCCACAACGGCGTCCTGCCGCTGGGCGCGGAATCTCACCAGAACATGCAGGGACTGCGCCCTTTGGACCGGGACCGATGACCCGGCGCCATATCGAGACGGCAACGTACGCCACATCTCGCTGATCAAAGCGGCAAGGTCGGGACGGTCTTCGGTCAGCGAAGCCGCCTGCGGGGCTTCGCAGTGCCGGTCGACGTATTCGGCGAGATCGCGAATGGCCAATCGCAGGCTGTAGGCCAAAGAGGCGGTACCTCGCGCCAAGGCCACGTAGGCCACCCACTCATCCGCCAGTTCGGCAACCAGCGCCGAACACTGATAGGCCATCGGATCAAGATCGATCCACGTGTCCCGGTGGGGGCTCTTGATCACTACCCGGCGAACCCTGAGCCGGCTCGCATCCTGCTCCTGCGCGATCAATCCCAGGACAACCTTCCGGTGCTCACCGCGCCGAGGCATCGGCCGACTCCTTCCGTTCGCTCTCCAGGGCCCGCAGGGCGATCTCCGCGTAGGTGGCGCCGTCATGGGCGCTCCACTCGCGGAAAGCGTCATCGACGTAGTTCATGGGGTCCTCGCTGTAACGCAGATATTCGTAGGTGCTGGAGGTGCGCAGGTGACCCAGGCGGCGCTGGACGGTCAGGACGGGGTTGAGCGCATGATGCTCGGCCAAGGTGACCAGCTTGCGGGGCTGCTCCCGGCGTGCTTCCTGCTGCAGCCGCAGCCGATCGAGGTACTTCAGTAGTTGCAGGGCGAAGGTGTGGCGTGCGTCGTGGAACCGCCACGGCTTGACCGGCAGGATCGGCACCCCGGGTTCAGCGCTGTAGCGGCGCATTCGTCGCCACGCGTCCTTGCGAATCCGGTCCCAAGATGACGGCCCGAGCATCTGCCCGCCGTGTCCGATGAACGCTGCCAGGGGTTCCACGCCGCTGTCGGTCTCGCGGACCGTACGCCGCCGCAGATCCGGATCCATCGCCGACATCAGCATCTTCCGCCGGCGTCCCTCTAGCGTGCCGTGCAGCCTGCCCTGCTCGTGGTCCACCTCGGAGACCACGAACAGGTCCTTGTGACGGCGAGCCAACGACCTGGCCGACACCTCGACAAGTTCGGGCCGCTCCAGCAGCACGTAGTGATCGACCATGTCGAGCGCGGCCGGAGGCACATACACCTCGCGTGGCAGCTCGTACTTGGCGCACTTCTGCAGTTCGAAGACCACTGGCTCGCCCGGACGTCGGATGTCCTCACCCAGCTCGGGCAGCAGTAGCGTCGACCACTCCTGCAGCCGCATCCCCGTGAGCAGGGCCAGTTCCAAGCCCGCCCGGCCCCGGTTCGGCGCCCACCCTCGGAACGTCTCATCGATGCTCCCGTCCGGCAGCGCTCCGCCGAACCCGACATCCCGGAAGAACAGATATTGCTCCACGGTGATGTGCCGGATCTGCATCCCCCGCTTGGTTCCGCTGTGCAGGGAGCTGCGGGTCTGATTCCGGCCGACCAGGCGAAAGGGCCGCCGCTTGATCAGCCCCTGGTCCACCAGGTGTGTATAGAGGCTGTTGATGACCACGGCCTCTTTGTCGAACGTCGGCGCGTCCACCGGGCGTTCGTCGAGCTCCGTCCTGGACGTTCGGTAGGCCACCAGATCGGCCTCGGTTGCGCCGAGGACGTCGGTTCCCCGCTCTGCCAGGAATGCTGCCAGCCGTCGTGCGATGTAGGCGTACGACTGCATGGTTTCGGGTTGCTTGCGCGCGTATGCCAACGACCGGAACCAACTACACAGCGGCTCGACCGGCTGCATCCTCTCATCCACGATGAGAGGAAGACCGTCCGGCAAGGTCCGGTGATCCAGGACCGCCAGCGTGTCGAAGCCATCAGGCTGGGGCCACGAGGGCATGTGCTTCCGGCGCGCATAGAAGATCTCCAAGCTTGTCCTTTCGAGACACTCCCGACCGTGTGGAGTAACCGCCAGGCCATGAGGACCGGACGGGTTCCCGAGCGCCTCGAAGATCTGTACTGAGACAGAGCTGGACTATGAGGAGAACGGGTGGAAGCCCACCAGGTACGGGACCGCGGCCAGGATGTCGGTGGGGCCGGTCAGGGTGAGGTAGGGCTCGGAGGTGTTGGTGGTCATGGGGCAGTAGGGTGCCCGGTTCGGGGG
>NZ_JABCPZ010000263.1 GCF_013283785.1 Nonomuraea antri | reverse complement strand
GCTTGGTGGATGAGGCGTTGTTGGGCGGGGCCGTTGGGTGCGGTGAGTCCGTTGCTGGCGCCGTCTTGGTTGATGGCGGTGCCGCGGATGATGGCGTGGATGGGGTGGTTGTGGTGTTGGGCGTCGGTGAGGCGTTCGAGGAGGACGAGTCCGGCTCCTTCGGCCCAGGCGGTGCCGTCGGCGTTGTCGGAGAAGGCTTTGATGCGGCCGTCGGGGGCGAGGCCCTGCTGCCTGGCGAACTCGATGAACATCCCCGGCGTGGCCATCACGGCGGCCCCGCCGGCCAGGGCCATGGCGCACTCTCCCCGGCGCAGTGACTGCACGGCCAGGTGCAGCGCCACCAGCGACGACGAACAGGCCGTGTCCACCGTGATCGCGGGGCCCTCCAGACCGAACACGTAGGCGATCCGCCCCGACGCGACGCTCGCGGTGCCGCCCGTGAGCAGGTAGCCCTCGGCACCCGCGGCAGGTTCGTGCAGCCGAGGCCCGTAGTCCTGGGCCGTGGCCCCCACGAACACCCCGACGTCGCCGCCGCGCAGGGCGTCCGCGGGGATGCCCGCCCGTTCGAACGCCTCCCAGGCCACCTCCAGCAGCAGCCGCTGCTGCGGATCCATGGCCGCCGCCTCGCGCGGGCCGATGCCGAAGAACTCGGCGTCGAATCCCGCCACGTCGGCCAGGAAGCCGCCCGCCTTGGCGTACGTCGTGCCTGCCCGGCCGCGCTCCGGGTGGTGGAGCGCGGCGAGGTCCCAGCCGCGGTCGGTGGGGAAGTCGCCCACCGCGTCCACGCCCTCGGACACCAGCCGCCACAGATCCTCGGGCGTCTCCACCCCGCCGGGGAGGCGGCAGCCCATGGAGACGATCGCGATCGGCTCGTCCCAGTCCGCCTCTCCGGCCGCCGCGTTCTCCTCGTCCCGGTCCTTCACCAGGAATGCGATCATGTGCCTGGCCAGGGCGGACGGGGTCGGGTGGTCGTAGACGAGCGAGCCGGGCAGCGTCAGGCCTGTGGCCGCCGACAGCCGGTCGCGCAGCTCCACCGAGGTCAGCGAGTTGTGCCCGAGGTCCTTGAACGAGATGTCGTCGTCGGTGGTGTCCGCCGGGTCGTGGCCGAGCACGGCGGCGCTGTGCTCGCGCACCAGGCGGACGACGGCCCGCGTCCGGCGCCGCGCGGACATCCCGCGCAGCCGCCCGGCCCAGCCGGACACCTCAGGCCCGGAATCCGGCCTTGCGTCGGGGTTGTCCGACATCGGCCCCGGCTCCGCGACCGCCCGTCTCCGGCCGGCGCCCGCGTCGAGCCAGTGACGTCCGCGCTGGAAGGCGTACGTCGGCAGGGGCGCCGGCGCGGCTCCGGCGCTGTACCACCGGCTCCAGTCGACCTCGCCGCCCGAGGCGTGCATCACGGCCAGCGCCCTGGCCAGGGTCTCCGGCTCGGATCCGCCCGCCCGCAGCACGGCCGCGGCCGCGACGGGCTCGCCCGCGAGCGTGTCACGTGCCATCCCGGTCAGCACCGGGTCGGGGCCGAGCTCGATGAACCTGCGTACGCCCAGGTCGTACAGCGCGCGTACCCCGTCGTGGAAGCGCACGGCGGCGCGGATGTGCCGCGCCCAGTAGCCCGCGGAGCGCAGTTCGCCGTCGGCGGCGATCCGGCCCGTCACGTTCGACACCACGGGGATCAGCGGCTCGTGGTAGGTGACCGTGGCCGCCACCCGCTCGAACTCCGCCAGTACCTCGTCCATGTGCGCCGAGTGGAAGGCGTGGCTCACCTGCAGCCGCTTGGTCTTCACCCGCCGGTCGCGCAGGATCTCGTCCAGCGCGGAGACGGCGTCGGCGTCGCCGGAGACCACGGTCGAGTCCGGGCCGTTCACGGCGGCCAGAGCGACGCCGTCGGGCAGGAGCGGCAGCAGCTCCGCCTCCGGCAGCCGGACGGCCAGCATGGCGCCGCCCGCTCGTGCGCCGGCCATGAGCCGCCCGCGTGCCGCGACCAGCGTGCACGCGTCCGCCAGGGTGAGGACGCCGGCCACGTGGGCGGCCACGAGCTCGCCGATGGAATGCCCGATCAGATGGCCGGGCCGCAGACCGAACGACTCCACCAGCCGGTAGGCCGACACCTCCACCGCGAACAGCGCCGCCTGCGTGAACCTGGTGTCGTCCAGCGCCGCGCCGCCGGTCCACACCAGGTCACGCAGCGAACGTCCGAGCAGCGGGTCGAGCTGCGCGCAGATCTCGTCGAAGGCCGAAGCGAACACCTCGAACGTCTCGTACAACCGCCTGCCCATGCCCGGGCGCTGGCTGCCCTGTCCGGTGAACAGGAACGCCGTCCCGCCCTTGACCGGCGCGCCGGACACCACCGCGGCCGACGGCTCGTCTCCGGCCAGGTCCCGCACGCCGCGCAGCAGCTCCTCCCGGTCGCCTCCCATCACCACGGCGCGGTGGGCGAACGCGGTGCGCGTGGTGGCCAGCGCGTGGCCGACCGCGGCCGCGTCCTGTTCCCGGCGGGCCGAGACGTGCTCGGCCAGCAGCGCGGCCTGTCCGCGCAGCGCGCCGGCGGTGCGTCCGCTGATCACCCACGGCGTGATCCCGTACCGCGCCTCGGCGGCCGGTCGCCGGGACGGCTCGGCCGAGCCCAGCACCAGGTGGCAGTTCGTGCCGCCCATCCCGAACGACGACACCCCGGCGAACGGCCGTCCCGCGGGCCAGTCGCCCCGTTCCGTCTGGACCCGCAGCCCGTGGCGCTCCAGCGGGATGGCCGGATTCGCGCGGGCGAAGTTCAGGCTCGCGGGGATCTCCCGATGCCGCACCGCCAGCGCGGCCTTGATCAGGCCGGCGATCCCCGCCGCGCCTTCCAGGTGCCCGAGATTCGTCTTCACCGAGCCGACCGCCACGGGCTCGTCCCGGTGCCCGCCGAACACCTCGCCCAGCGCGGCGGCCTCGATCGGGTCGCCCAGCTTCGTGCCGGTGCCGTGCAGTTCGACGTAGCCGGTGCCGGCGGGATCCGTCCCGGCGTCCCGGTGCGCGAGCCGGATGACCTCCTCCTGCGCCGCCTGCCGGGGGACGGTCAGCCCCTGGCCGCCGCCGTCGTTGTTGACCGCGCCGCCGAGGATGACGCAGATGATCTCGTCGCCGTCCGCCCGGGCGTCGGCCAGGCGCTTCAGCGCGACGAAGCCGCCGCCCTCGCCGCGTACGTAGCCGTTGGCGCGCTCGTCGAAGGTGTAGGCCCGCCCGTCGGGCGACAGCGCGCCGAACGCGGCCGCGGCCACGCTGCTGTCCGGGGCCAGGATCAGGTTCACGCCCCCGGCCAGCGCCAGCGAGCACTCGCCCCGGCGCAGGCTCTGGCACGCCTGGTGCACGGCCACCAGCGAGGACGACTGGCCGGTGTCGACGCACATGCTCGGGCCGCGCAGCCCGAGCGCGTAGGAGATCCGGTTGGCGATGATGCCGCGCTGCAGCCCGGTGGAGGTGTAGGCGTCGATCGCCGAGACGTCCATGCGGTGGGTGAGCGTGGCGTAGTCGTCCAGCATCGCGCCGACGAACACCCCGACAGGCGTGTCGCGCAGCCGCTCGGGCAGGACGGCCGCGTTCTCCAGCGACTCCCACGCCAGTTCGAGCATCAGGCGCTGCTGCGGGTCCATCCTGGCCGCCTCGCGCGGCGAGATGCCGAAGAACGCGGCGTCGAAGCGGTCGACGTGGTCGAGGAACCCGCCGCGCCCGGCGTTGGCGCGGCCGGCCGCGGTCGCGGCGGGGCCGTCGGCGGCGGTGTCCCAGCGGCCGTCCGGCACGTCACGGATCGCGTGCTCGCCGTCGGCGAGCAGGCGCCACAGCGCGGCCGGGCCGGGGGCGCCGGGGAACCGGCACGAGAGCCCCACGACCGCGATCGAATGGTCCTGACGGTGATCCATGGCAGCTCTTCCTCAGCTCGTGCGCAGCAGCGAGTGCACGTGGCCCGCCATCGCGTCAAAGGTCGGGTGGTCGTAGACGAGGGCGACCGACAGGTCCACGCCGGTCAGGCGCATGGCCTTGGCCCGCAGATCCACGGCCATGAGAGAGGTGAAACCGAGATCGAGGATCGGGGTGTCCGCGGCGATGTCGCCGGCGGAGTCCAGCCCCGTCACCTCGGCGGCCAGTTCGAGCAACGCGGCCAGCACCAGCCGCCGCCCCTCCTGTTCCGACAGCCCGGCCAGCCTGGCGGCCAGCGACGGAGCGCCGCCGTCGCTCCGCTCCGCGTCGTCGGCGGGCTCGGCCCATCCGCCCGGGCGCGCGGCCTGAGCGGGCCGCTGTCCTGGCACTTCGTCTAGCCAGTACCGGCGCCGCTGGAAGGCGTAGGCCGGCAGCTCCACGGACGCGCCGCGGCTCAGCGCCTCCCAGCGGATCCGGTCGCCGCGCACGTGCAGCCGGGCCAGGGCGGTGAGCACGGCCGTCGGCTCAGGCTGATCGCGGCGCGTCATGGAGACGACCTCGGCGGCGGCGGCCTCGGAGGAGGAGGCGGAGGAGGCCAGGCAGCCGGTGATCATCGGCGCCAGCACCCCGTCGGGCCCGGCCTCCACGAACGTCCGCACGCCCTGACCGGCGAGCCATTCGACGCCGTCGGCGAAACGCACGGGCCGGCGCACGTGCCCGACCCAGTAGCCGGGGGTGCGCACCTCCGGCCCGGCCAGGGCGCCGGTCAGGTTGGAGACGAGCGGCAGCTCCGGCTCCCGGTAGGTGAGCCCGCCCGCCACCGCGCCGAACTCGGCGAGCATCGGGTCCATGTGCGGTGAGTGGAACGCGTGGCTGACCGCCAGCCTCTTGGTCCTGCGCCCGCGCGCCGTCCACAGCTCCTCCAGCGCGATCACCGCGTCCTGGTCGCCGGAGACCACCACGGAGGCGGGCCCGTTCACCGCGGCCACGGTCACGGCGGACGGATCGAGCAGCGGGAGCAGTTCCTCCTCCGCCGCCTCGACGGCGAGCATCGCGCCCCCGCCGGGCAGTGCCTGCATGAGCCGCCCGCGGGCGGCGACGAGGGCGGCGGCGTCCGCCAGCGACCACAGCCCCGCCACGTGGGCGGCGGCCAGTTCGCCGATGGAATGACCGCCCACGAAGTCAGCGCTCACCCCGGCCTCGCGCAGGAGCGCGTACAGCGCCACCTCCACCGCGAAGATCCCCGGTTGCGCGTACTCGGTCCTGCCGACCAGCTCAGGGCCGCCCTCGAACAGCACGTCGCGCAGCGGGACGGCCAGGTGCGGCTCGAACGCCGCGCAGACCTCGTCGAAGGCCCGGGCGAAGACCTCGAACGACCGGTGCAGCTCCTGCCCCATGCGCGGCCGCTGCGCGCCCTGCCCGGTGAACAGCACCGCCGTGCGGCCGGGCGACTTGGCCCTGGTCCCGCTGACCACCCGGGGACCGGCCAGCTTGCGCAGGCCGTCCAGCAGTTCCGCGCGGTCCGCGCCGAGCACGACCGCGCGGTGGTCGAAGGCGCCGCGTCCGGCTGCCAGAGTGTGCGCGACGTCCGCCGCGGACAGCGCGGGATGCTCCGCCAGATGCCGCGCCAGCCGGGCGGCCTGCTCACGCAGCACCTTCGGGGTGCGCCCCGAGATCGGCCACGCGAACGGTCCAGGCGCGGGACGCGAGCCGGCGTCCTGGCCGTCCGGCGGCATCACCGCCGGGCCGGCAGGGGGCGGCTCCTCCAGGATGAGATGGGCGTTGGTGCCGCTGATCCCGAACGAGGACACCCCCGAGCGCCGCGGGCGATCCCCGGCCGGCCAGGCGACGGCCTCGGTCAGCAGCTCGACGGTCCCCGCCGACCAGTCCACGTGCGGCGTCGGCGTCCGCACGTGGAGAGTCGGGGGCAGCACGCCGTGCCGCAGGGCCATCACCATCTTGATCACTCCGGCCACGCCCGCGGCGGCCTGGGCGTGGCCGATGTTGGACTTCAGCGAGCCGAGCAGCAGCGGCCTGGTCCGGCCCGCTCCGTACACCGCCTGGATGGCCTGCGCCTCGATCGGGTCGCCCAGCGTGGTTCCGGTGCCGTGCGCCTCGACCGCGTCGACGTCGGCGGCCTCCAGCCCGGCGTCGGCCAGCGCGTCGCGGATGACCCGCTGCTGCGCGGGGCCGCTCGGGGCGGTCAGGCCGTTGCTCGCGCCGTCGGAGTTGACCGCAGTGCCGCGGATCACCGCGAGCACCCGGTGGCCGTTGCGCAGGGCGTCGGACAGCCGCTCGACCAGCAGCACGCCCACGCCCTCCGCCCACCCGGCGCCGTCGGCGTCGGCGGAGAAGGACTTGCACCGGCCGTCCGGCGACAGCCCGCGCTGCCTGGCGAACTCCACGAACACGCCGGGAGTGGCCATCACGGTCACGCCGCCGGCCAGCGCCAACGAGCACTCACCGCTCCGCAGCGCCCGCACCGCCAGGTGCACCGCCACCAGCGAGGACGAGCAGGCGGTGTCCACGGTCATGGCCGGGCCTTCGAGCCCGAGACAGTACGAGATCCGCCCGGACGCCACACTGGCCGCGCTGCCCGCGCCCAGGTATCCCTCGAACCCCTCGGGGGCGGGCCGCAGGCGCGAACCGTAGTCGTTGTACATGACCCCGACGAACACCCCGGTGCGGCTGCCGCTCAGCGAGGCCGGGTCCAGGCCCGCCCGCTCGATCGCCGCCCAGGAGTGTTCGAGCAGCAGCCGCTGCTGCGGGTCGATGGACAGCGCCTCGCGCGGCGTGATGCCGAACAGCCCGGCGTCGAAGTCGGCGGCGTTCGACAGGAATCCGCCCTCCTTCGCGTAACAGGTGCCCGGCGTGTCGGGGTCGGAGTCGTAGAGCGCGTCGAGATCCCAGCCGCGGTCGGTGGGGAAGCCGGAGACGGCGTCCGTGCCCGTCGACACCAGCTCCCACAGGTCGTCGGGTGAGCCCACGTCGCCGGGCAGCGAGCAGCTCATGCCCACGATGGCGATGGGCTCGTGCCGCTGCTCGCGCAGGGCGCCGAGCTGCTGCCTGGCCTCGCGCAGCTCCAGGGTGACCCGCTTGAGGTATTCGAGCAGCCGGTCGTTCTCGGCGGTCATCTCGTCGTCTCCGCTCTGACGAGCCGGGCGAGCCCGGCCGGTGTGGGGCAGCTGAACAGGGCGGCCAGTTCCACCTCGCGGCCGTGGCGTTCCTGGACCCGCTGGAGCAACCGGACGGCCTGCAGGGAGTTGCCGCCCCTGGCGAAGAAGTTCGCGTCACGGTCGACGTCGCGGTGGCCGAGCAGGTCGCCCCACAGGTCGATGAGGTCGGCGACCAGCGCGTCGTCCTCACGCACCGGGGCGCCGGCGGTGCGCTGACCCGCGCGCCTCTCCCTGGCCAGCCGCTCCAGCGCGCGGTGGTCGACCTTGCCGCGCGAGGTGATCGGCAGCTCGTCCACCAGGACGAACTCCTGCGGCACCGCCGTCCTGGGCAGCTCGGCCGCGGCGCACTGCCACAGCCGCTCGGCCAGCCCGTCGTCGGGCTCGCCGACCCGGACGAACGCGGTCAGCACGTCGTCGGCCACGATCACCGTCGCGTCGTCCACGTACGCGCGCAGCACGGCCTCGACCTCGCCCAGCTCGATACGGTTCCCGCGCAGCTTGACCTGCCGGTCGAACCTGCCGTGCAGGGCGATCGAACCGCTCGGCAGCCACGAGGCCCGGTCGCCGGTGCGGTAGAACCTGCCGTGGACCGGATGGACGCCGAACCGTTCGGCGGTCAGGTCGGGGCGGTTGCGGTAGCCCGCGCTGACACCGGCCCCGGCGATGCACAGCTCACCGCGTACCCCCAGGGGCAGCTCGCGGCCGTGCTCGTCCACGACGAAGAGCCGGGTGTTGGCGATGGGGCCGCCGACGTCGACGGCGGCGGCCCCGGGCTCGATCCGCGCCATGGTGGAGCAGATGGTGGTCTCCGAGGGGCCGTAGGCGTTGAACAGCTCGCAGCCGGCGTCGAGCAGCCTGCGCGCGGTCTGCGGCGGCAGCGCCTCGCCGCCTGTCACCACGCGGACGCCGGCCAGCTCGCCGTCCGCCTCGTCCACGGTCAGCCGCCACGTCGTGGGCGAGGCCTGCACGACCGTGATCTGTTCCCGCTGGATGGTGCGCAGCAGCAGCCGCCCGTCGGTACGCGCGGCGTCGGGGGCGACCACGACGGTGCCGCCGGAGACCAGCGGCAGGAACAGATCCACCCCCGACGGGTCGAACGTGAACGGGATCAGCCACAGGCCCGCCTCGCCCGGCGCCGCGCCCAGGGCACGCACGTGGTGGTGCACGACGTTGGCCTGACCGCCGTGCGTGATGAGCGCGCCCTTCGGCGCGCCGGTGGAGCCCGAGGTGTAGATCAGCAACGCCAGGTCGTCCGGATCGGCCGCGTGTTCGGCCGCCACCGGCGCCGCGCCGGTACCGGACGGTACGGTGACGGCGGGCATCGGCAGCACGGTCACGCCGGGCGGCACGGGCGGTTCGACCCCCGGCGCGGCCAGCACGGCGATGGCGCCGGAGTCGTCGAGCAGGTATCGGGTGCGGCGATCGGGATGCTCCGGGTCGAGCGGCAGGTAGGCGGCCCCGGCCAGCCACACGCCCAGCGCCGCCGCGGCCAGCTCCGGGCTCCTGGGACCGGCGAGCGCGACGATGGCCCCCTTGCCCGCGCACCCCGCCTCGACGAGCGATCGCCGCACCTCCAGCGCGGTGTGCCACAACTCGGCGTAGGTGACCTGCCTGGCGCCGTCCCTGATCGCGACCGCCGACGGCGTCGCGGCGACGGTGCGAGCCACCGCCTCAGGCAGGGTCGGGTCCGCGACGGGGGTGTCCGTGTCGTTGGCCGCCGCGATGACCGCCCGGTCGTGGGCGCAGCTGATCGGCAGTTCGCCCAGCGGCAGGAGCGGCTGCTCATCGAGGGAGACGAGCAGCTCGTCGTACCGGTCGACCAGTGACTCCACGTCGGCCGTGCCGAGCACCTCGGCGTAGTGCACCGCCCTGATCCTGATCTCGTCCTCGGCGGCCAGGAAGAAGAACTCGAGGTCGAGCTTGCTGAAGCCGTTCTCGGTGATCAGCCGCCGGGCGGGCATGCCGTCGATCTCGAAGGTGTCACCGCCGGCGTCGGGCACGTAGTTGAAGCCGTGCCTGAACAAGGTGTTGCGCCACGAGCCCTGCCATCTGCCGCTCTCGGCGACCAGGACGTCCACCGGGACGTCGGCGTGCTGGAGCGCGCCGAGGAACGCCTCGCGCACCTGCGGGACCAGCTCGCCGAAGCCCGCGGACAGGTCGACGACCGCCCGCAGCGGCAGCACGTTCACGTGGAAGCCCACCGCGCGCCGCGCATCCAGTCCCCGCGTGTCGGCGGGGGAGCCGACGACCAGGTCCGGTCCCGCGCCATGCCTGGCCAGCAGCACGTAATAGGCGGCCAGCAGCACCACCGCCTCCGGCGCGCGCAACCGCCTGCCCAGCCGCCGGACCGCGGCCAGGGCCGGCGCCGACAGCGTGCGGGTCACGCAGCCGCCGCGCAGCGTGGGCTCGGCCACGTCCTGGCCGCCGCACGACAGCGCCGACTCGGAAGGATCGAACCCGTTCAGCCGCGCACGCCAGTAGGCCAGGCTCTCCTCGCCGGCCGGCGGCCGGACCACCGCGGACGTCGGCCCGGCCGGCTCAGGCACACCCAGGCCCGCCGCCACCGACTCGTAGATCTCGGCGAACTCCGCCAGCAGGATCCCGCACGAGACCGCGTCGAAGACGAGATGGTGCACCACAAGACAGCACACGTCACCGAACGGCCCTCTGAACAGCGCCGCCCGCACCAGCGGCGCGCCGTCGAGCGCGAACGGCTCGGCCACGAACGCCTCGACCGCGCCCTCCTCCAGATCGCGCTCAAGCAGGGGCATCGTGAACGAGTCAGCGGGCACCACATGTTTGATCAATCCGAAGTCGGCGGCATGGAAGACCGTCCGGAGCACCTCGTGCCTGGTGAGCAGCGCGGCCAGCGTCTCACCCAGTTCCCACTCGCCGAGCCGCCCGTCCACCTCGAACACGACGCTGAGGTTGTTCATCCCGCTGCCTGGCACGAGCGTTTCGAGCAGCGCCAGCGATTGTTCCGCGCGGGTGGCCGGCACCAGCGCCGATACCGGGTCCTTGGTACTGAGCATGTTCGTCCTCCGTCACATCGGTCGCGTTCAGAGCAGGCCGGAGACCAGGTCCGCCGTCGTGGCGCTGCGCAGCAGGTCGACGTGCGGCACCTGGCAACGCACCTCCGTCCCCACCAGGCCGGCCGCCTGGCCGGGGTTCAGCAGCCGGTGGCCGTTCAGCCCGCTGGTGGGGGTGGATGAGCTGATCGCGGTCGCCCGGCGCCAGGCCGGCCCGTGGTCGACCTGCTCGGCCGCGGCCATGAACGCCAGGAAGATCCGCACCGCGCCGGTGAACTCGGCGCGGTGCGCCTCGCTCAGGTCCAGCCGGTCGAACGCCTCCCGCCCGCGCTCCAGGAAGATCCGCAGCAGCGCGGTGGCGTAGTCGGTCAGGTCGGCGGCCAGGACCTGCTCGTACTGGGCGGCCTCCTGCGCGCGGCCGATCTCCGCGGGGCCGAGGGCCGGGGCGAGCTGGTCGAGGGCCTTGCAGAACTGGAAGTACATGCCGAGCGCCGTGGGCCGCTCCGGGTCGAACAGCAGGATGCGCGGCGATCGGCCGTGGCGGCGTTCGAGCTCGTCGGCGATGGCCGCGGCGTACACGGCGCCGCCGCAGAAGCCGAGCACCGCACGTACCGGCCGGCCGCTCGCGTCCACCTCGTCCACCCACCGCTTGACGTAGGAGTCCGCGCGGTCGCCAGGGGCGTCGGCGACCGCCCACGGGTCGGTGACCCAGACGGTGTGGCGCGGCGCGAGCAGCGGCGCCAGGTCCGCGAAGCGGGCCTCGGGACGTCCGGCGACGTCGAAGTCGGCGGCCAGCACGATCTCGCCGGAGTGATCGGCGGCGATCTCGCGCCAGGTCTCGGTCGGGTTCATCGGTGTTTCCCCTTTCATCGCGGCAGGCTGCCGAACTCCTCGTCGATCAGGTCGAAGATCTCCGCCGCCGACGCGGTCTCGATGCGCGCGTCGACCTCCCGCGGGGTGGCGGCGGGCGCACGGCTCACGGCGAGCAGGCCGGTGATCCTGGCGGCCACCTCCTCGCGCAGATCGTCGTGCTCCAGGGCCCGGGCGAGCACGGACTCCAGCTCGGCCAGCACGGCCTCGCCCGTCGTCGCGGGGGCCAGCCCGGTCAGCAGGTGACCGGCCAGCGCGGCCGGGGTGGGGTGGTCGAAGGCCAGGGTGGCGCTCAGGATCAGGCCGGTGGCCGCGGCCAGCCTGTTGCGCAGCTCGACGGCGGTCAGGGAGTCGACGCCGAGCTCCTTCAACGGCCGCTCGTCCTCGATCCGCGCCGCGTCGCCGTGACCGAGCACCGCGGCCAAGGTGGCGCGGACCAGGTCGAGGACGCGGCGGTGGCGCTCGGGCTCGGTGAGCCCGTCCAGGGAGAGTCCGGTCTGGAGCGGGCGGCGGGCCTGCTCGCCCACGAGCCCGCGCAGGACGGGAGTGAGCGCGCCCCGCTCGGCCCGCGCGAGCAGGGCCGGACGGTCGAACCTGGCGGCGACCACCCCGGCCCGCCCGCCGGCCAGCGCCTTGTCGAACATCGCGCTCCCGAGCTCGGGCGTCACGGGCAGGACGCCGTCGCCCTGACCACGGCCGGCGGCCAGCCCGGAGGCGACCCCGGCGTCGGTGCCCCACAGGCCCCACGCGATGGAGCAGGCGGGCAGCCCGTGGGCCCGCCGGTGCTCGGCGAGCGCGTCCAGGAAGGAGTTCGCCGCGGCGTAGTTGGCCTGGCCCGCGCTGCCCGTCACCCCGGCCAGCGACGAGAACAGCACGAACATCGCCAGGTCGCGGCCCCGCGTGAGCTCGTGCAGGTGCAGGGCCGCGTCCACCTTGGGCAGCCAGACCCGGTCGAACCGTCCGGAGTGCTGCGCGAGCACGACACCGTCGTCGAGCACGCCGGCCGCGTGGACCACGGCGGTCAGCGGATGCTCGGCGGGGACGGCCGCCAGCAGGCCGGCCACCTCGGCCCGGACCCCGAGGTCGCAGGCCGCCGTGGTGACGGTCGCGCCCATCGCCGTCAGCTCGGCGACCAGCTCGGCCGCTCCCGGTGTCCCCGGCCCGCGACGGCCGGCGAGCAGCAGGCGCCGGACACCGTAGGCGTTCACGAGATGCCTGGCGACCCAGGACCCCAGCGCGCCGAAGGCCCCGGTGACCAGCGCCGTCCCTTCGGGATCAAGCGCGGGAGCGACCCCGTCGGGCCGGACGGCGGCCAGCCTGGGCACCGTCACCTCGCCCCGCCGCACGCGCAGCTCCGGTTCGCCCAGAGCCAGCGCGCGGGCCAGGACCCGGTACGAGGACTCCGCCCCGTCGACGTCCACCAGCACCGCGCGGCCGGGGTGCTCGGTGTGCACCGTGCGCATCAGCCCGCGCACCGGTCCCCACTCCGGGCCGTCGCCGGTGAGCACGACCAGCGCCGAGCCCAGCAGCCGGTCGTCGGCCAGCACCTCCTGGACCACGTCGAGCAGGCGGTACGTGAGCGTCCTCGCCGCCGAGGCCGGCTCGTCGTCCGGGCTCGCGGCAGCGGTCACCAGGATGTGGTCCGGCACGGCGCGGCCCGCGAGCACGGCGGCGGAGAGCGCGGCCACGTCGGCGTAGCCCGTCTCGCACAGCCCGGACGGCACGCCGCCCACGGCCACGGCCCGTTCGCCGAAGCGGTCGGGCCCGGCCGGGACCTCGGCCGCCCGCCAGGCCACCTCGTGCACCTGAGCACGGGCGGAGCCGAGCCGTGCCGGGTCGAGCGGCCGCAGGGTCAGCTCGCCGACGGTGGCCAGCGGGGCGCCCGAGGCGTCCGCCACGGTCAGGGTCACGCTGTCGCCCGCGCGGGTCAGCCGGACCCGCAGGGCGCCCGGCTCGCCGGTGGGAACGCTCACCCGGCTCCAGGAGAAGGGCACCAGCACCCGCGGCTCGGTCTCGGTCTCGATCTCGGACTCGGCCGCGGCGAGCAGCGCGTGCAGCGCGGAGTCCAGCAGCGCGGGGTGGAACGCGTGCCCGGAGACGTCGCCGACCGGGTTCACCTCGGCGTACAGGTCGTCGCCCGCCTGCCACGCCGCCGACAGCCCCTGGAAGGCCGGGCCGTACGCGTAGCCGAGATCGGCCAGCCGGGCGTACAGGCCGTCCAGGTCGAGGCGTGCCGCGCCGGCGGGCACCTGCACCCGGGCGGCGGGATCGGCGCCGCCGCCCAGGTCGGGCAGCAGGGTCCCGGCCGCGTGCCGGGTCCAGTCCTCGTCGTCCTCGCCCTTGGCGTGCACGGCGATGTCGCGCCGGCCGCGTTCGTCGGCGGCCGTCACGATCACCTGGAGCCGGACGGCGCCGTCCGCGGGCAGCACCAGCGGCGACTCCATGGTCAGCTCGCCGATGCCGGCCAGCCCCAGGTGGGCGGCGGCGTGCAGCGCCAGGTCGACGTGGCCGGTCCCGGGGAACAACACCGCGTCGCCCACCGCGTGGTCGGCCAGCCACGGGTGGTCGGCCACCGACAACCGGCCGGTGAACACCGCGTCGCCCGAGCCGGCCAGGGTCACGGCCGCACCCAGCAGCGGATGCCCGGCGGGGTTCAGGCCTGCCCCGGTCACGTCCCCGCGCGCCCGCGCGGGCTCCAGCCAGTAGCGGCTGCGCTGGAACGGGTAGGTGGGCAGGTCCACGATGGGCGCGGCGGGCACCACCGTGCTCCAGTCCATGGACACGCCTGCCGTGAACGCCTGTCCTGCCGACAGCAGGAACCGGTCGAAACCGCCCTCGTCCTTGCGCAGCGTCGGCACCGCCACCGCGGGCACGCCGGCGGACTCGAACGTCTCCTGCAGCCCGATCGTCAGCACCGGGTGCGGGCTGGCCTCGATGAAGGTGTGGTGTCCGGCGTCGAGGAGTGCGCGGGTGGTCTGTTCGAAGCGGACGGGCTGTCGGAGGTTGTCGTACCAGTAGTGGGTGTCGAGGGTGGTGGGATCGATGGCCTGGCCGGTGACGGTGGAGTAGAAGGTGATGTCGGTCTTCTGCGGCTGGATGTCGGCGAACAGGTCGAGCAGTTCTTCGCGCAGGGATTCCACCTGGGGCGAGTGGGAGGCGTAGTCCACGGGGACCCGCCGGACGCGCACGCCGTCGGCGGTCAGTACGGCGGCCAGCTCGTTCAGCTCGGCATCGGCGCCGGAGACCACCGTGGAGTTCGGCCCGTTCATGACGGCGATGCTCAGCTCGCCCGGCCGGTTCGCCAGCCGCCTGGCCACCTCGTCGTGCCCGAGCGCCACGGACAACATCCCGCCGCGCCCGGTGATTTTGTGGAGGGCTTTGCTGCGCAGGGTGATGAGGCGGGCGGCGTCGTGGAGGGTGAGGGCGCCGGCGTGGCAGGCGGCGGTGATTTCGCCTTGGGAGTGGCCGATGACGGTGTCGGGTTGCAGGCCGTGGGTGTGCC
>NZ_JABCPZ010000262.1 GCF_013283785.1 Nonomuraea antri | reverse complement strand
ATCACGCCTTGGGCGAGGGACGCCAGGCCATCCAGTCGATGCGGACCCGGTCGCGGCGCTGCCTGTCCACCTTCACCGGCACCTGCGCGCCGGGCACCACCACGCCCATCGGGATGCGCGGCAGCGACTGCCTGACGGCCGCCCGGTACGTCTCGCCGTCGCCGAGCCGCACGCTGAGCGTGAACCCGACGACCGGCTGCCCGTTGATGGTCATCCCGGTGTCCGACATGTCGTCGATGACGGCGGTGGCGGCGATGCCGTTGGCCAGCAGCCGGTGCGCGCGCTGCGAGGCGATGAGGAAGGGTAAGCCCACGCAGGCCAGGATCAGCGTCGTCCCGCCGGTGATCAGCACGGCCAGCAGGATGCCCGAGGTGGCGCCCATGTTCACGTCCTATCTGATTGTTCTCGTTGTCCGATGTGTCAGTGATATCCGGACGGCTTTGCACGAGCCTTGATCGCCGATTGCACGCCGCCTGCCGCGCGCCGGACGAACGCCGCGCCGGGATTCAAGCGATCGGCAAGCCCGCTCACCCAGCATTCGCGCATGATCGCGCCCGCCTACCGCAGAACGACGCGCCTGTGCCCGATCGACGACCTGGACGTGCCGCTGCAGGTGCTCATCGACGGTTTCGCCGAGCGGCACCTGCTCGGCGACCTGCGCGCGTCCGCGCGGATCTGCGCCGAGACGCACAGCGTCCCGCTGCCGCGACCGGGCCGCGGCCCGCTGGGCGGCCCGGGTTTCGCGCCGATGGCGGTGGAGAACCGCGCCGCGGCGGTGGTCACCGACACGTTCGTGGTCATCGCGCTGGTCCGGGTGGACGGCGAATCCGTGCGCCTGGCCGGGCAGCTGGCCGACGCCACGCTGCGGACGCCCGACCCGGGCCTGTACGGACCGGAGCCGGGCGTGTTCGTGCACGCCGGATGGCTGGGGCACGGCGAGGCGAGCTCGTACCTGCTGCCGCTGGACGAAGGCCCCGACGGCCGGGTCTTCCTGTCACGCCTGCGCGATCTCATCGCGGCCGCCCGCGTCCGGCGCTGAATCGGCGGCACACGCGCGGATGCCCGCCACCGGAGGGTGGCGGGCATCGTCGAGCGCGGGACTTCAGCGGGTGACCGTACCGTGCCCGTGGTCGTGACCGGCGTCCTGACCGGCGGCGGCGGTGCGGGCCTGCGCGGGCGCCGGACGGGTGTCCGGGCCGGGCAGGTCACGGCTGAACGCGTAGACCACCGAGGCCGTGGCCATGGCGCCGGTGTTCAGCGCGATCGCCTTGTCGCTGATGTTCGCGATGGTGTCGCAGGCCTGGTGGTAGCAGGGGTCGTAGGCCTCGCCGGCGGTGCCGCCGAACAGCGCGGCCTCCTCGGGCGTCTTGATCCCCTCGGCCCCGGTGAACAGGCCGCCCGCGGGGACGCCGACCGCGATGAACGGCCCGTAGTCCGAGCGTCCGGTGAAGTCGGTGCCGACGTGGCCCTGGCGGATCGTGTCGAAGTACTTCTCGAAGAGCTTCTCGATCTCGTCCGAGCCGGGCGGGCCGGCGGGGGCGCCCTCGGCGTCGGAGTCGTCGCCGTCGTAGATCCCCAGCATGTAGTTGGGCGAGCCGACCATGTCGTAGTTCAGATACAGCTTGATCTTGGCCAGTTCGGTCTCGCTCAGCGCGCCCACGTAGAACTCCGAGCCGACCAGGCCCGACTCCTCGGCGCCCCACCAGGCGAAGCGCAGCCGGTTCTTGGTCGGGACCTTGCCCAGCGTCTCGGCGACGCTCAGCAGCGCGGCGCTGCCCGAGCCGTTGTCGTTGATGCCCGGGCCGGGCAGCACGGAGTCGAGGTGCGCGCCGGCCATGACCACCTTGTTCGCGTCGCCGTACCTGGAGTCGGCGATCACGTTGTGGGTGACGCGGATCTCGCTGGTGGTGTCGGTCCTGACGCGGACGACCGTACCGGCCGGGGCGGACAGCTCCTCGCCGACGGCGAAGCTGGTGCCGACGACCGGGATCGGCACCGGCGTGCCCAGGTTGCCCTGCAGCGTCGCGGTGCGGCCCGGCTGGCCCTCGTTGAAGATGATGGCGGCGACCGCGCCCGCCGCGGCGGCGTTGTTCGCCTTCACCACGAAGTCGCAGGTGCCGCGCTGCAGGAGGGCGATGTTGCCCGGGGTGAACCCGGCGAAGTCGGCCGCCTCGCAGCCGGAGTTCGACGTGCTCGGCGTCGGTCCTGGCGGCAGGACCAGGTCGACGTTCTGCAGGGTCGCGGTGACGTCACCGGCTCCCGACAGGTTCATGGTGGCGAACTCGCCGACGGAAGAGCCGTCGGGGGGCGTCGGCGTGTAGACCTTCGGCTCGGGCGAGATCTGCTCCAGGTGCGCGGTCGACAGCTCCTCGAAGAACGGGAACTCGAACGGCTGGACCGTCACCCGGTACCCGGCCTTCCTGAGCTTGGCGGCCACGTAGTCGCGCGAGGCGTCGTAGCCGCTGGTGCCGGCCGCGCGGGTGCCGTCGTGGGCGTCGGCGATGCTCTGCAACGCCTGCAGATGCCGCTTCACCGACGGGCCGCCGATGGAGTCGATGAGTCTCCGCTCGGCCGCACCGGGGGTGGGGTCGGCGTTCGCGGTGACCGGGGTCAGGACGAGGGGCAAGGTGAGTGCCGCGAGGACGGTGAGGGCGCGGGACACACCCGTGCGCGTCGCGTTCTGGCGCATACGGGCTCCTCCATGGGAGTGGGCTGGTGCATTCCCCCGATTTGCGAGCAGAAGGAACGTTAAACCGTCACTCAGACCCACGGGAAGACCTGATTTATCCAGAAATAAAGCTGCCTTTTCGGTAAGATAAACTGGCCCTTTAGTGAGAGCCCGCTTACTCGCACGCCCGCCTCACGACAACGCCGCGAAGGCCCTCCGACCAGCCTCTTCGCAACCGCTTTCCGCCAGGTCACGGCGCCCGCCGGCACCGCACGCGAGGCAGGCCAGAACTCGCTCCGGCGAACGTCACAGCCGACCGGAAAACGGCCGCGTTACGGACCGGAAGAAGAGATGAGCGTTACCTACGGGAAGACAATGCACGCCGCCCCGCTGCCCTGACGCCCCCTTCGAACGCTCCACAGACCCCCGACTCTCCACGCCCGCTGGAGCCGGTTCCGCGGCGTCCACCGGCGGGCCCGCCGCCCGCCGCCGCATCTGAACCCATCGGATTTCCCGATAACAGAATCACTTCGTTCCACCGAAACCGAAGCGGGGCCGCGCCCAGCTCCGCTTCTCTCGGAAGCCTTCGGGCGTCAGAGGACGGGCAGGTAGCGGCCGAGCTCGAACTCCGTCACGTGGCGGCGGTATTCGCGCCACTCCGTGCGCTTGTTGCGCAGGAAGAAGTCGAAGACCTGCTCGCCCAGCGTCTCGGCGACCAGTTCGCTCTGCTCCATCACCGCGATCGCCTCGTCCAGCGACTGCGGCAGCGGCTGGATACCGAGGGCGCGGCGTTCGGCGCTGGTCAGGGTCCAGACGTTGTCCTCGGCCGCGGGCGGCAGCTCGTAGCCGTCCTCGATGCCCTTGAGGCCGGCGGCCAGGATCAGGGCGAAGGCCAGGTACGGGTTGCAGGCCGAGTCGAGCGAACGGAACTCGATGCGGGTCGAGCCGCCCTTGTGCGGCTTGTACATGGGCACCCGCACCAGCGCCGAGCGGTTGTTGTGGCCCCAGCAGATGTACGAGGGCGCCTCGCCGCCCTGGCCGGCGATGGCCTCGGCGCCGCCCCAGAGCCGCTTGTAGGAGTTCACCCACTGGTTGGTGATGGCGGTGATCTCGGCGGCGTGCCGCAGCAGCCCGGCGATGAACGACCGGCCGATCTTGGAGAGCTGGTAGTCGGAGCCGGCCTCGTAGAAGGCGTTGCGGTCGCCCTCGAACAGCGACATGTGGGTGTGCATGCCGGAGCCGGGGTGCTCGGTGAACGGCTTGGGCATGAAGGAGGCCCAGATGCCCTGCTCCAGCGCGACCTCCTTCATGACCAGGCGGAAGGTCATGATGTTGTCGGCGGTGGTGAGCGCGTCGGCGTAGCGCAGGTCGATCTCCTGCTGGCCGGGCGCGCCCTCGTGGTGGCTGAACTCGACCGAGATGCCCATCGACTCCAGCATCATGATCGCCTGGCGCCTGAAGTCGTGGCCGGAGCTGTGCGGGGTGTGGTCGAAGTAGCCGCCGGAGTCGATCGGCTCGGGGCGCACGCCGGGCTCGGGACGGTTCTTCAGCAGGAAGAACTCGATCTCCGGGTGCGTGTAGAAGGTGAAGCCCATGTCGGCGCACTTGGCCAGCGTGCGCTTGAGCACCCAGCGCGGGTCGGCGTGCGAGGGCGAGCCGTCGGGCATGAGGATGTCGCAGAAGATGCGCCCGGCGCCGGGCGTCTCGCTGCGCCAGGGCAGGATCTGGAAGGTCGCCGGGTCGGGCTTGGCGAGCATGTCCGACTCGTAGACGCGCGCGAAGCCCTCGATGGCCGAGCCGTCGAAACCGATGCCTTCGGCGAAGGCGCCCTCCAGCTCCGCCGGGGCGATGGCCACCGACTTGAGGAAGCCGAGCACGTCGGTGAACCAGAGCCGGATGAACCGGATATCGCGTTCCTCGAGCGTGCGGAGCACGAACTCCTGCTGGCGGTCCAAGGCATCCCCTCGTGCAGACGGCGGGCAGACAATACGGGTCTTCTACCAGCATGCCGTGCCCGTGTTTCGCACACGTTACGGGGGGTGCCGGTGCGTGCCTCACTGACAAAGCGCCCGGCCCGACTTACTGTGATCACGCAGTCAGTCTCGGGGGAGGCATTGGTGTCCATCGACCTGCTCAATCACAAGCTCGATCGGGCGTTCGACCACATCGACGCGAACGGCAACGGCGTCGTGGAGCGTGAGGACCTGCTGGGGCTGGGCGCCCGCATTCTGGTGGGATTCGGCGAGTCCCCGACCTCGGTGGCGGGGAGCAACCTGGTCGACAGCTTCGACGGCATCTGGTCCACCCTGTCGCGGACGCTGGAGCGCGACGACGAAGGCGTCGGCCTGTCGCGCGACGACTTCCGGTCCGGCATGACCACGGCGTTCATCGCCGGCGACCGCTACGACCCGGTGTTCCGCCCGGCGACGGTGGCCGTGGCGGAGCTGTGCGACCCCGACAGGGACGGCCGGATCAAGCCGGGCGAGTTCCGTACCATGCTGAGCGCGTTCGGCATCGCCTACGACCACGTCGACGAGGCGTTCGACCGGCTCGACCGGCACGGCAGGGGCACGCTCACCGTGGACGAGCTGGTCGTGGCCGCCTGGCAGTTCTACAGCAGCGACGACCCGAACGCGGCCGGCAACTGGCTCTTCGGGCCGCTGTGAACACCGCCGTGAGCACCACCGTGATCGATACGGTGCGTACCGCGCTGCGTTCGGTGCTGCACTGGAAGCCGCTGATGCCGCGCCCGCGCAGGGGCGGCGCCGCGGCGCTGGCGCTGCTGCCGCTGACCGAGCGGGTGCCGGCGATGGCCGCGCCGTGCCGGATGCACCCGTCCGTGTACGCCATCGAGGCCGCGGTCATCGACTGGGCCAGGCGCACCGGGCTGCGCGCCGATCCAGGCGTGGGTTTCCACCGGATGGCCGGCCGGGCGTTCGCCGAGTTCGACGCGGCCGCGGCGGCGCTGTTCGCGCAGTGGCTGACCTGGCTGTTCCACCTGGACGACGAGCTGGACGAGGGCCCGTGCTCGCTGGAGATCTTCCAGGGCATGCTGCAGGGGTCGGTCTCGCACCCGCTGGAGGCGGCGTTCGCCGATCTGTGGCGGGTGACCAGCGCCAGGATGAGCGACCAGTGGCGGGGCAGGTTCGCGATGAACCTGCGGCGTCAGCACGACGCGTGCCGCACCGAGGCCGACAACCGGGCCGCCGGGCGGATGCCGACGCTGGAGGAGTACCCGGCGCTGCGCCGCGGCACGGTCGGGCCGTACCTGTACGACCTGGTCGAGCCGTGCCTGCGGGTGGAGGTGCCGGCCTGGATGCACGAGACGGAGCCGTGGCAGGAGCTGGTGAACGCCTGCAGCGACGTGACGGCCTGGTGCAACGACGTGGCGTCGCGGCCGAAGGAGCGCGGCGACGTGCACAACTTCGTGGTGCTGGCGATGCGGCAGCTCGGGCTGGGCGAGCGGGAGGCGGGCTCGTGGGTGCTCGACCGGATCGCGCGCCGCTGCCAGGACATGCACGAGGCGGCCAGGCGGCTGCCGCTGGACGAGCTGGCGCCCAAGGCGGCCAGGGACGTCAGCAAGGTGGCCTGCGCCTACCTGGCGGCTCCGCGCGCGCACCTGGACTGGCTGCTGGAGTCCACCAGGTACGCGTGAGCCCGGGTCAGGACACGCCGGCGAGCATGTCGCCGGCCGGCGTGCGTCGGTAGACGACCTGCTTGCCGATGCGCAGCCCGACGGCCAGCCCGCCGCCGCTGAGCACGCCCAGGTGCTGGCTGACCGCGCCGGGCGTCAGCGCCATGCGCCCGGCCAGCGCGGAGGTGGTGGCGGGCTCGGCCAGCGCGAGCAGGATCTGGGCGCGGCTGCGGCCGATGAGCGCGGCCAGCGCGCCTGGCGCGGGCGGCGGGCCCTGCTCCCACAGGGTGCCGACGCCGAGCACCGGGTAGACGAGCATGGACTGGTACGGCGCGCTCATCAGCGCCACCGACGGCCAGTAGAACGCGCTGGGCACCAGCACCAGCCCGTCGCCGTGCAGCCCGTCCCTGCCGCACGAGGGCCGGTCGATGATCAGCCCCTCGCCGGTCCAGGTCACGGCGGGGTCGAGCGCGGCGAACAGCTCGCGGGCGCCGCCCTGGGCGAGCTGCCTGGAGCGGCGCAGCACGTCGCGTTCGAGCAGCCCGTAGACGCGGGGCCAGAACTCGGCGAAGCACGCCTGCCAGTACGCCTCCAGCGCGTCGGCGACCCTGGCCACGCCGACGGCGGGGTCGTCCATGAAGCGGGCGATGACGGCGGGATCGGCGCCCTCGACCCGGGCGGCCTCCTCGCGCGCCAGCTCGGGCGAGGTGGCGCGGACGCGGGCGAGCTCGGCGGCGAAGTCGGGCAGCGGCGTGTCCGGCGGCGGGGTGATGAAGTCGGCCAGGTAGCCGCCGGCGGGGACGAGCGCGAACAGCTCGCTCAGGTCGAGCCCGGCCAGCCGGGGCCGCACGCACTTGATCCACGGCAGGTGGATGGACTGCCTGGCGGGGTCCTGGAGCGTGCGCAGGCTGGCCACCAGCTCCCACATCGGGGAGAACGCGAACCGGATCCTGGCCACGTCTTCGGGCTGCAGCACCCAGTTCACCGTCATGCTTTTAGTGTGCCCTAAATCGTTCGCGGCACAAAAGCGGATATATCACCCTTACTGCGTGACTAGCACCACTGTCCAGAAGCCCTCCTTCCTCCAGGCCAAGATCGGCGGACTCCCCCGCCCGTTCTGGGCCCTGTGGAGCGGCACCCTGATCAACCGGCTCGGCACCATGGTGATGCCGTTCACCGGCGTCTACCTGACCCAGGCCCGCGGGCTGTCGCCGACCGCGGCGGGCCTGGTGATGGCCGTGTTCGGCGCCGGGTCGCTGATCTCGCAGTTCCTGGCCGGGGCGCTGACCGACAAGATCGGCCGGCGCACCACGCTGACCGGCGGCATGCTGGCCACCGCGGTGACGATGGTGGCGCTGGGCTACAACTCCTCGATGCCGGCGCTGCTGGCCGCCATGTTCGTGCTCGGCCTGGTGATCGACATCTACCGTCCCGCGTCGAACGCCATGGTGGCCGACCTGGTCTCGCCGCAGGAGCGGCCACGCGCGTACGGGCTGCTGTTCTGGGCGGTCAACCTCGGCTACGCGGTCGCGATGACCGGCGGCGGCTGGCTGGCCGGCCTCGGCTTCATCTGGCTGTTCTGGATCAACGCGGTGACCAGCGTGGTGTTCGCGGTGCTGGTCTGGCGGGCGGTCCCGGAGACCCTGCCGGAGCCGGACGCCAAGCGCGCCGACGAGCCCGGCGGATTCGGCGTGGTGCTGCGCGACCGGCTGATGGTCGGCTTCACGCTGGTCGTGCTGGGCAACGCGCTGGTCTACTCGCAGACGATGACGATGTTGCCGGTGGCCATGGCCAAGGTGATGTCGATGGAGCAGTTCGGCCTGGCCATGGCGCTGAACGGGGTGCTGATCGTCATCGTGCAGCCGCTGGTGTCGGACTGGCTCGGCCGCAGGGACGCCGCCAGGACGCTCGCGCTCGGCATCGCCGTGATGAGCGTCGGCTTCGCGCTGACCGCGTTCGTCTCCAGCACGTCCTGGCTGGCCGTGACGATCGTGGTGTGGACGGTCGGCGAGATCATCACGGCCGGCATCGCGGGCACCGTCGTGGCCGCGCTGGCCCCCGCCCACCTGCGCGGCAGGTACGCCGGGCTGTTCGGGTTCGCCTGGTCGGCGGCGGCGGTGCTGGCGCCGCTGCTGGGCGGGCCGCTGCTGGAGCTCGGCCCCGGGGCGCTGTGGTTCACGATCGGCGGGGTCGGCCTGGTGTCCGCGGCCGGGATGTTGCTGCTCGGCCCGGCGATCAGGCGGCGCTGACGGGGGTCGTACGTGCTCGGAAAGGGCCTCCGACCGCGCGATCAAGGCGGCTTTAAGTAACTTTCAATTAGTTATTGGCATACTCCCGCTAGCTTCCTCGCAGTGAAAGGGTCGGGAAGGACCAGTGGGATGCGCGTGTCTGTGGCCTCACGTCGTGAGGCGGCCAGGTCGGCCGAGAGGCCGCCGGCCGCGTCGGCGGCGCCCCCCGGCAAGGCCGCTCTAGCGCGGGGCGTGGCGATCGGCATCGCCACGCTCGCCGTGGTGTTCGAGCTCACCGACATCTGGGTGACGTCCCGGTTGCCGCAGCCGTCGTGGACGCCGCTGCCCTTCGCCCCCGAGGACATGGCGGGCACCGCCTTCCCCGTCTTCGGGGCGATCCTCGTCTACAGCAGGCCGCGGCTGGTCATCGGCTGGCTGCTGTGCGTCGGCGGGCTGAGCGCGGCGGCCAACATCCTTTCCGCAAACGTTTACCGTCTGGTCGAGGGCCGTCCGCCCGAGGGCTCGCTGGTCGTCGGGCTCACCTGGAACGCCTGCGAGCTCACGCTGGGCGTGCTGCTGCCGCTGCTGTACCCGGCAGGCCGGCTGCCGTCGGCGCGCTGGCGCTGGGTGATCGTGCTCGCGGTGGCCGGCGAGGCCGTCGGCTGGGCCGGGGTGTCCGGCGAGTCCGACGGGATCAGGGGCGCCGGGCACTGGATGGTGGCGGCGGCCATGGGGCTGGCCTTCGTCTCGCTGGCGGTGCGGTTCAAGCGCGGCGACGCGGTCGAGCGGCGGCAGCTGCTGTGGCTGCTGGTGGCGCTGCCCGGGCTGCTCGTCCCGTGGATGCTGGGCGACCCGCTGTGGTGGGTGGCCTCGCTGACCATCCCGCTGATCCCGGCCGCGATCGCGGTGGCCGTCCTGCGTTACCGGCTGTTCGGCATCGACACGCTGATCAGCAGGGCGCTGGTGGGCACCGGGCTGGCCATCGTGGTCACCGGCGTGTACGTCGCGGTGAGCGCGGCCTCCAGCGTCTTCCTGGCCGAGTTCGACATGATCGCCGGGATCGCGGCCGCGCTGTTCGCCGGGGCGTTCTTCCAGCCGATGCGCCGGCTGCTGCAGCGGGCCGTGGACCGCCTGCTGTACGGCAGCACGGGCGTGCCCAGCGCGCTGGCCGGCCGGATCAAGCACCGGCTGCAGCACGCCGACCCGGTGCACGGCCTGCTGGCCACGCTCGACGTGCTGCGCGAGGGCCTGTCGGTGACCGGCGCCGCCGTCGAGCTGGACGGCACCAGGACCGTCTCGGGCGTGCTCGGCACCACGGCCAGGGCCGAGTCGCTGGTCTGGCACGGGGAGCCGGTGGGCGTGCTGCTGATCGGGCCGACCGACCGGCGCAGGTTCCCCGCCGCGCACAACGAGCGGGTGATCGCCACGCTGACGCCGTACATCGCCGACGCCGCGCACGCCGTCCGGCTGACCGCCGCGTTGCAGCGCTCGCGCGAGCGCATTCTCACCGCGCGCGAGGAGGAGCGCCGGCGCCTGCGCCGCGACCTGCACGACGGGCTGGGGCAGTCGCTCAGCGGCATGGCCATGTCGATCAACGCCGCCCGCCTGTCCATGCGCCACTCCCCCGAGCAGGCCGAGCGGCTGCTCACCCAGCTGCGCACGTCCATGGACGAGGTGAGCCTGGACATCAAGCAGCTCGTCTACGGCCTGCGCCCGCCCGCGCTCGACCAGTTCGGCCTGGCCGGGGCGGTGGCCGAGCTGGCGGAATCACCGGTGGAAACGGTCGGTAATCTGGAGGGCCTGCCGGCCGCCGCCGAGGTCGCCGCCTACCGGATCGTCCAGGAGGCGCTGACGAACGCGCGCAAGCACGCGGGCGCCTCGAGGATCGCGATCAGGCTCGAACGCGACGACAGGCTCCGCGTCACCATCACCGACGACGGCGTCGGCCTCCCGCCCGACCCGCGGCTTGGCCTGGGCCTGGCCACCATGCGAGAACGAGCCGCCGAACTCGGGGGAACCTGCGTGATCCGGCAGGCAGAAGGAGGCGGAACCGCTGTCCACGCCGATCTACCCCTGTGAAAATTCTCCCTCTACGCTTACGGCTGACATGCTCACCTTCAACGCCCTCGGACCGTTCCAGGCCTGGAACGGCGGTGTCCCACTCGACCTCGGCGGCCAGCGGCAGCGCGCGGTGCTCGCCCGGCTGCTCGTCGCGGGCGGCCGCGCCGTGCCCGTCAACACGCTCATCGACGAGTTGTGGCCGGGTGCCCCGCCCACTCAGGCCCTGTCCACCATCCAGGGCTACGTCTCACGGCTGCGCCGCGCGCTCGAACCGGGCCGCGCGCCACGCGAGGAGGCCGGGGTGCTGATCACCGCCCCGCCCGGCTACGCGCTGCGCGCCGCCACCGAGCAGGTCGACTCCTGGCACTTCGAGAGCCTGGTGAAGACCGAGGGCGCGCCCGCGCTGGTGTGGTCGGCCATGGAGAGCGCGCTGGCGCTGTGGCGCGGCCCGGCGCTGGCCGAGTTCGCCGAGCTGACCTGGGCGTCCACCGAGGCCGGGCGGCTGGAGGAGCTGCGGCTGATCGCGCTGGAGCGGCGCGGGGACGCCGGGCTGGCGCTGGGCCGGGCCACCGCGCTGGTGGCCGACCTGGAGGCGCACGCTTCTGCGCACCCGCTGCGCGAGGAGGCCTGGCGGCTGCTGTCCACGGCGCTCTACCGGATGGGCCGCCAGGGCGACGCGCTGTCCGCGCTGCGCCGGGCCCGCGCCGCCTGGCGGGACGAGCTCGGCCTCGACCTGTCGGTGTCGCTGCAGCGGCTGGAGAGCGACATGCTCGCCCAGCGGCTGGAGGAGCCCGCCGTCCAGGCCGGGCCGGCCGCTCCGGCGGCGCACGCCGCGCCCGTCATGCCCGCGGGGTCGCGCACGCTGCGCGTGCTGGTGGCCGACGACCAGGCGCTCGTCCTGGCCGGGCTGCGGGTGATGCTCAGCAGCGAGCCGGGCATCGAGCTGGTCGGCGAGGCGAGCGACGGCGAGGCGGCCATCGCGGCCGTCACCGAGACCGGCCCCGACGTGGTGCTGCTCGACATCCAGATGCCGCACCTCGACGGCCTGGCCGCGGCCCGCAGGATCCTGGCGCTGGAGAAGCCGCCGAAGGTGATCATGATGACCACGTTCGGCAGCGACGAGAACCTGTACGCGGCGCTGCGCGCGGGCGTGAGCGGCTTCCTGCTCAAGACCTCGCCGCCGGAGCAGATCATCGCCGCGATCAGGGCCGCCGCCGACGGCGACGCGCTCATCGACCCGGCCGTCACCACCCGGCTCATCCGCGGTTTCTCCGGACGGGTCGACCCCGACTCGCCCCCGGCGCTGGCCGGGCTCTCCGACGCCCTGCTCGACGTGCTGAAACTCGTCGCCAGGGGCCTGTCGAACCGGCAGATCGGCCAGACGCTGGCCATGCCGGAGCACGAGGTGGCGCAGGTGGTGAAGTCGCTGCTGGACCACCTCGGGCTGTTCGACCGGGCACAGCTCGTGATGGCGGCCTACGAATCCGGTTTGGTCACGCCGGGACGGTGATGGGCTGCTTTTCGTCGCTTTGACGATAAAAATCGGGTCGTATTAGGCTTGAGCCGTGGCTCAACTGCGTATAGCCCTGGCACAGACCAATCCGACCGTCGGCGACCTCACCGCCAACGCCGAGCGGCTCGTCGGGTGGACCCGCGACGCCGCCGAGCGTGGCGCGCATCTGGTGGTCTTCACCGAGATGTTCCTCACCGGCTACCCGGTGGAGGACCTGGTGCTGCGCACGTCCTTCGTGGACGCCAGCATCAGGACGCTGGAGGAGGTGGCGGTCAGGCTCAGGGACGAGGGGCTGGGCGAGCTGCCGGTCGTGGTCGGCTACGTCGACCGGGCCGGCCTGGCGCCCCGGGTCGGCCAGCCGAAGGGCGCGCCGCTGGACGCCGCCGCGCTGCTGTACCGGGGCGAGGTCGTCACCCGCACGGCCAAGCACCACCTGCCCAACTACGGGGTGTTCGACGAGTACCGCTACTTCGTGCGCGGCGACCGGCTGCCGATCTTCCGGCTGCACGGGGTGGACGTGGCGATCGCGGTCTGCGAGGACCTGTGGCAGGACGGCGGCCCGGTCTCCGTCGTCGGCCAGGCCGGGGCCGGGCTGCTGGTGGTGCCGAACGCCTCGCCGTACGAGAAGGAGAAGGACGACGTCCGGCTGGAGCTGTGCGTGCGCCGCGCCCGCGAGGCCGGGTGCGCGCTCGTCTACGTCAACCAGGTCGGCGGGCAGGACGAGCTGGTCTTCGACGGCGACTCCATCGTGGTCGACGGCGCGGGCGCGCTGGTCGCCAGGGCCGCGCAGTTCCGCGAGGAGCTGCTCATCGTCGACCTGGACGACCTGCCGGTCTCCGACGCCGGGCCGGGCACCGTCCCCTACGACGCCGGCGACGGCACCACGATCACGGTGGAGCGGCTGGTGCTGTCGTCCGAGCCGGTGGAGGCCTACCAGGCGCGGCCGGCGGGCATCGCCGAGCGGCTCGACCTGCCCGCCGAGGTGTACTCGGCGCTGGTGCTCGCGGTGCGCGACTACGTGGCCAAGAACGGGTTCGAGTCGGTCATCCTGGGCTTGTCCGGCGGCATCGACTCGGCGCTGACCGCCACCATCGCCGCCGACGCCATCGGCCCCTCCCGGGTGCACGTGGCGCTGATGCCCTCGCGCTACTCCTCCGACCACTCGCTGGCCGACGCCGAGGACCTGGTACGCAGGCAGGGCATCAACGCCCAGATCGTGCCGATCGCGGAGATCGTCAACGCCTTCGAGAAGGAGATCGACCTGTCCGGCCTGGCGGCCGAGAACCTCCAGGCCCGGGTCCGCGGCATGATCCTCATGGGCCTGTCGAACCAGCACGGCCACCTGGTGCTGACCACCGGGAACAAGAGCGAGCTGGCGACCGGCTACTCGACGTTGTACGGCGACTCGGCCGGCGGGTTCGCCCCCATCAAGGACGTGCCCAAGACGATGGTCTGGGACCTGGCCAGATGGCGCAACGCGCACTCCGACCCGGGCTTCCTGCTGGAGGTGTCCGCGCCGATCCCGGAGAACTCCATCACCAAGGAGCCCAGCGCCGAACTGCGTCCCGACCAGCGCGACACCGACTCGCTGCCGCCGTACGAGGTGCTGGACCGGCTGCTGGACGACTACGTGGAGAAGGACATGGGCTCGCAGGAGCTCATCGCGGCCGGCCACGACCCGGCGCTGGTGACGCGGATCATCCGGCTGGTGGACCTGGCCGAGTACAAGCGGCGCCAGTACCCGCCGGGCCCCAAGATCACGCCCAAGAACTTCGGCCGCGACCGCCGCCTGCCCATCACCAACCGCTGGCGCGAGACCACCTGACCCGCGGGCCGGCCTCAGGTTTCCCTGATCCAGGGGCCGGCGTCCCGCAGGGGCTGGAGGTCGATGTTGTAGTACCAGAGGTAGCCGATCACGATGACGTAGAGCACGGCCAGCACGACGCAGATGGTCAGCAGCGTCGGTGTGAGCCTGTCGCGGCTGCGCTTCCACGTGCGCTTCGGCAGGGCGGGGCCCGCGTAGTCCTGGACGACGTAAGCCCGGTTCCCGCTCTGCCGCACGCCGTCGGCCGAATCGCCGGCGGTGGCGGGGCTGTTGATCAGCATCAGTGTGACGTCCCGCCCGCCGGCGCTTCGCGCGAGGTACGTGACACCGTACGGGCTCTCCGCGAGCCGGCCCATGAGCCGGTAGGAGTCGATCAGGGGCGGATCATTGTCATGAAGCGGTTGGAGGTCGCCCTGCACGATCGATCATCTTCCTTCTGCCGGTGTCGCGCGCCGGAGAGATAGGTCTCGAAGGGAGGATCACACCCGCCTTGAACAGCGCCTGGATGATGTTAGCGCTGGTGAGGAGAAGAATGTCCACCTTGAGCACCCACCGCGAC
>NZ_JABCPZ010000261.1 GCF_013283785.1 Nonomuraea antri | reverse complement strand
GGGCGGGCTGCGGCGCAGCAGTTCGCGTCCCGTCGGCAGGAAGGCCGCCCACAGGATCAGCGCCGATGCGGCCTGTGCCAGCCGCAACGGGATGTCGATCAGCAGTTCGGCGCCGTTGACCAGCACCGAAACGGTCACCAGGGTCGCGAACCAGGCGGTGGCCCTGCCCTGCGTGGCGAGGTGTATCGCCTGTACGACCAGCGCCACGAACAGCAGCGCCGGACCGACGTCGTAGACGACCGGCTGGACGCCCGGCAGGTCGTGGATCCGGTCGCTCAGGGCCCGCATGCCGGCGCGGTTACCGGTGGAGAAGCCGACCACCAGGTCGATCAGCATCTGGACGAGCAGGCAGCCCGCGCCGACGACCCCGGCGACCAGCGCGCCCGCGGCCAGGACCCGCCCGCCGGGCGAGGTGTCCCTGGCGCGTCGGTGCAGTTCGACGCAGACGATCCCGTACATGACGCTGTTGAGCGCCCACGCGATGTGGGCCAGGGTCCAGCCGGGTTCCCGGCCCCCGGTACCGCCCAGGCGCATCAAGGCCCAGCCGGCCAGGACCAGCAGAGGCGCGGTGACGAAGGACAGCCCGGCGATTCGTTTCCCGTTCATGGCCGCCGACCCTAATCTTGCAGAATTTTTTCTGCAAGTCTTTCTCTGCATGAAACTTTCTGCATAGCTTCCTCGGTACGGCTAAGCTGGTCACATGTCGACGGAACCGGTCATGCACACCCCGGCGGCGATGAAGGCGCTCGCCAGCCCGCTGCGGCGGGAGATCCTCCGCCACCTGGCCCGACACGGCCCGGCCACCTCCACCACGCTGGCCCAGGCCATGGGCCAGAACACCGGGACCACGAGCTACCACCTGCGCATGCTGTCCGACACCGGTTTCGTGACCGAGCTGCGCGACCGCGCCAAGGGGCGGGAACGCTGGTGGGACGTCGTCCAGGCCGACCGGCGGATGCCCGACCGCGACGAACTGACCACCGCCGAGCAGGACCTCGCCGAGCGGCTGGGCGACTCCAAGCTCGCCGAGGACCTGCGGCTGCTGTCGGCCTTCGCCCACAACCGGGACGAGGACGGCGACTGGCAGCAGGGCTCCCGCGCCAGCACCTTCATGACCAAGGAACGGCTCAAGGAGTTCCACGAGGAGTACCTCAAACTGGTGCACCGCTTCGGCACCGACCGCGACAGCGCACCCCCGGACGCCCGGATGGTCCTGCTGCGCTGGATCGGCTTCCCCGACTCCCGCGACCCCTGATTCCTCTCCCCTTCGGGGAACTCCGCTCCGACCTGCGAGAAGTATTCGCCATGCGAACCGGTCCCGTTGCGGGTCCGCTCGGCCGGACCTGCAGCGTCGAGCATCTCCTCCGAACCGGTGCAAGCCGGCTGACACTGATCGAAGACGACCGGCTCGAATGACCGGATCCTGGCTCTTCAGCGCCGTCACGCTTCGCAGGCGGGACGAGCCGATTTCGCCAGAAGGCGTGGGAGCCGGGCCGACGCACCGGCTCCGGCGGAGCCGCCGCACGGTCGCCTCGCTGACCTGATGACCGAGCCGGATCGGTTCATCGTTCACCCGGCGCTATCTGCAGGCCGGGTTCTCCCGCGCCGCCAGTTCCGGGGTCTCCTTGCTTGTTCTCCAGCGGCCGGGCCGGTTCGGGGCCATCAGAGTGCCCGGCGTGACCGGCCGGTGAGCCCGCGGCCCGGGTGGCAGGAGCCCCCGCATCGCCCCAAACCGCTTCGGCCGGGCAACCTGCCGCCGCAACACTGCCATCCCATGCCGGAGCACCATGATCCCGGCATCCTCGGAAGCCTCACCTCGGCCCAGCAGCACCAGCCGGCCGACGCCTCAGCTCCCCTGCATCGGGTCGATCTGCGGTGCAAGCCCCGTGGGCGACGGCAACCGACCAGGTTTCACTTCCGGCCCAGGCGCGTCCGCCGGACCAGGTCGGTGGCGGCGTCCGGCCACTGCGGGTGGTCGAAGGCGAAGCCCGCGTCGAGCAGGCGGCCGGGGACGACACGGCGGCTCTTCAGCAGCAGCTCGGTGTCCGAACGCAGCGCGAACGCCCCGAGCTCGGCCATCCACCTCGTCGCGGGCAGCCCCACGGGAACACCCCAGGCGGCCCGGAGCGCGCGCATGAACGTGCGCTGCGGGACGGGATCGGGAGCGGCGAGATTCACCGGTCCGCTGAGGTCGTCTCGGCCGATCAGGAACTCCACGGCACGCACAAGATCGCTCTCGTGGATCCAGGACACGTACTGGGCGCCGCCGCCGACCGGGCCGCCGAGGCCGAGTCGTGTCAGGCGCAGCAGGACGTCGAAGACGCCGCCGCGATCGGGGCTCATCACCATCGCGGTCCGCAGGGCGACCTTGCGCGTGTCCGGGGTGTCCGCCTGATCCTGCGCCCGCTCCCACGCCTTGGCGATCTCGACGCTGTAGCGCCAATAGCCCGGCACGCCGGGTTCGGCGCCGCCGAGCACGCCCGTCGCCTCGTCGTTGGGGGCGTCGAAACGGTGGGCGTAGATCGTGGCGGTGCTCATCTGCAGCCAGACCCGGGGCGGCCGCGCGGCGGCCGCGATCGCCTGCCCGACCGCGCGGGTCGAGCGCACCCGCGAATCCATCATGGCCCGCAGGTTGTCACGCGTGTAGCGGCAGTTGACGCTGCGCCCGGCCAGGTTGATGACGACGTCGCTGCCGTCGAGCTCCTTCGTCCACGCGGCCGGCGACGCGCCGTCCCAGCCGACCTCGCGATCGCGGGCCGGCCGCCTGGTCAGGACGACGACGTCGTGGCCTGCCGCGGTCAGCGCGCGGTTGAGGATCGCGCCTACCTGCCCGGTTCCCCCGGGTATCACGATCTTCATGCGGCTTCTCCCCCAGGTGTCCGCGGCCAGCCTAACCCGCGGTGCTGAACGCGTTCAGGAGCGGGTCACTCGATGACATTCGTGGTGGACGTTGATGGCGCCGTCCCGTGGTTCGGTGACTTGTCCACGACGTTGGGCGGGTTGTTGTTGCCGTCGACCTCACGATGGCCGGCGGCGCCGGCGGTGCCGTCAAGACGACCGTTGCGGCGTGCCCTGAGCGTGCGCTCTTGAAATCCTCCTTCCTGGAAGGCGATTCGGCGAACTTGCTCATCGGGTGCGAGAAGACCCGAAGATCCGCCATACGGCGAGTCCTGACGGCCCCGTCTCAGTGGAGCTGGATTCCGATCAGGCAGGTGTCGTCGTCGGTGTCGGAGTTGCTGTGGGTGAGGAGATGGTCCAGCCGGTGCTCCAGGGTGTCCGTGCGGTGCCTGGCCGTCTGCAGCAGCTGCTCCTGCGACTGCTGCAACTGCCGGTCCCGGCGCTCGATCAGGCCGTCGGTGTACATCAGGAGCACGTCGCCCGGCTCCAGCTGCACCTGGTCCTCCTCGTAGTCGATGCCGGACACCGCGCCGAGGAGTACGCCGCCGATCATCTCGAGTTCCGTCGCGTCGTCCCGTCTGAGCAGGATGGGAGGCAGGTGACCGGCCCTGGCCCAGCGCAGTACGTGGGTCTGCGGGTCGTACAGGCCGCAGATCGCGGTGGCGGTCACGTTGTCGGTCAGGTGGTGGGCGACCATGTTGAGCCAGGTCAGCAGCTGTCCGGGGCCTGCCCCGGTGGCGGCGAGCCCGCGTAGCGCGTTGCGCAGGACCACCATGCCGGTGGCCGCCTCGATCCCGTGCCCGGCCACGTCGCCCACCGACAGCAGGACCTGCTTGGACGGCAGCACGACCGCGTCGTACCAGTCGCCGCCCACCAGGTGCTCCTTCTCCGCGGGCCGGTAGCGGACGGCGATGTTCAGGTCGAACGCCTCCATCGGCCCGCGGCTCGACGGCATGATGGCCCGCTGGAGCTGCAGCGCCAGGCGGTTGCGCGCGGCGGCCTGCTGCTCGGTGTGGGCGAGCTGGTCGCGAGTGGCGGCGAGTGCGACCTCCGTCCAGTGTTGTGAGGAGATGTCCTGGTAAGCCCCTCGGACGGCGAGCAGCCGCCCGTCCGGGGCGAGCACGGGTTCGGCGACCACCCTGATGTGCCTGGCGATGCCGTCGGGACGCTGCAGCCGGAACGCCGCCGCGTCCGGCCGGCGGTGGTGCAGCAGCTTGCGCAGGAATCCGGCGATGGCGTCGGCGTCGTCCGGGTGGGCGTGGTCGGCGAGGCGTTCCAGCGGGATCGGCGGCTGGTGCGGCTCCATGCCGTAGAGCGCGTAGAGCTGGCTGTTCCAGGTGATGTCCCCGGTGAGCGCGTTCTCCTCGAAGCCGCCGATGCGGCCGAGCCGCTGGGCGTGCTGGAGCAGGCTGGCCAGCCGGGTGGTCTCGTCCTGCAGCCGCCAGATGAGCAGGACCTCCTCGCCGTGCCTGGTGATGCTGACGCTGGCCACGCTGTCCAGCGGGACCTGGTCGACCAGCGCCGTCAGCGTCATCCGCTCGGCCGTGAACGGCTCGCCGGTCGCGTGCACGTGCTCGATCTTGGCGAACAGGTGCTCGTCCTCGGCCACCAGCGGGTACGCCTCCAGCAGCAACAGCCCGTCGACCGCGCTGCCGGGCCGGCCGGCCGGGTCGACGAAGTGTTTGTTGAGGTGCCGGATCCGGAAGTCGGTGAGCCGGCCTTCCGCGTCCAGGTGCGGGTGCAGCACCATCGCGGCGTCGAGCAGCGAGTCGGCCAGGTCCGTCAGCTCCGGGGTCATCGGCCGGTCGCCCGGCGGCAGGTCGAGGGTGTGCGCGCACAGCTCGGCCAGGGCCTCGAACTGCTTGGCGACCTGCGGCGACTGCGGTTCGAGCGGGCCGGTCCAGCTGATCTCCAGCACGCCGAGTATCCGGCCGCCGGTGCCGGCCGGGATCGTGACGCGGCCGCCGTCCGGGGTCGTCTGCATGCCGATCGAGGGCAGCCCGACCTCGGACAGCGCCCGCACCCGGACGGCTCGCCGCTCGACCAGTGCCCGGCGGGCCGGTGTCTCGACCCCCGGGGGCACATAACGCCACCGGTCGGCCTCCGACCGGCTGTGTCCGGCGTACCCGGCCAGAGTGAGCGACGCGTCGGGGCCGGCCGCCCACACGGCCACGGCGGTGGCGCCCAGCGGCGCGAGCGCGTGCTCCAGCAGCGACTCGGCGACCGCCTGGCTGTCCCCGGCCCGGAGCAGCCCGTTCTCGGCGGTACGCAGCCGGACCGCGAGCCCGGCGGCACCCGGCCGCGCGCCCACGCGACCATCGCCCGTGACCTCCGCACCCGGCCACGCGCCCACGGAACCCTCGCCCGCGGCCTCCGCACCCGGCCGCGAGCCCGTGGAACCCCCGCCCGTGGAACCCTCGCCCGTGGCGTCCGCATCCGGGTGCGGGCGCCATGGGCTGTGGCGGGTGGCGTCCAGGAACTCGCGGGCCGCCTCGCTGATCCGGTCGCGGGCGGCCTGGTTGATGATGTCGGCGGCCAGCTCCAGCTCGGTCACCCCCGCCTGCTCGGCGAGGGTGGCCAGCTGCTGCGCGGCGGTGGTGAGCCCGCACTGCAGCCGCTCGATCAGGATGCCCTTGGCCACCTCGATCAGCGCGCGCCCCTCGGCGGCGCGCTGGGCGCGCTGCACCTCCTCCCGCAGTCGTTCGACGGTGGCCGCCAACCGCCCCACATTGGTCACGGCCCCGCCGTTCGCACCGCCGTCCACGAACTCGCCGTCCGCGGGGACGGTCGGCTGATGGGCGCTCTGCACTCTGTCACTCCTTGCCGGTGAACATACGACCTCGGACGGACCGGGCTCAGGCCTTGAGCCAGTGCCTGATCCGCTCGATGAGATGGTCGGAGTCGACGGGCTTGGTCACGTAGTCGCTGGCCCCGGTCGCGATGCTCTTCTCCAGGTCGCCGGGCATCGCCTTGGCAGTCACCGCGATGATCGGCAGGTCGGCGTACTCCGGCATGGCCCGGATCGCCGCCGTGGCCGCGTAGCCGTCCATCTCCGGCATCATCACGTCCATCAGGACGAGATCCGTGCCCGGGTGGGCGGTCAGCGTGTCGATGCCCTCGCGGCCGTTCTCGGCGTGCAGCACGTTGACGCCGTGCATCTCCAGCATGCTGGTGAGCGCGAACAGGTTGCGCGTGTCGTCGTCGACCACCAGCACGGTGCGGCCGGCCAGCGCGCCGTCGCCCCTGAACCCGGCCGGGGACTCCACCGGCGTGGGCCTGATCAGCGGCAGCACCTCGCCCGGGTGGTCGGCGGTCAGGTGCAGGGCGATCCGCTCGCGCAGCTCGTCCAGGCTGGACAGGGCTTCGATGCGGCGGCCGGGCGGACGGGCGCCCAGGCGCGTCTCCTGCTGCGGGTCGGTCCGCCAGTTGCTGTAGGCCAGGACGGGGACCACGGCCAGCGCCGGGTCGCCGTCCATGGCGTCCAGCAGCTGGTAGGCCGCGTGGTCGGGCAGGTCGAGGTCGAGCACGATGCAGTGGCACGCCTGGGTGGCCAGCGTGGCGGCCGCCTCCTGCGCCCCGACCGCGGTGACGAGCTCGATCGCCTCACCCCTGCCTCCCGACAGCTCGATGGCCTCGCCCCTGCCTCCCGACAGCTCCGTCACGATGCTCTCGGCCACCAGCGACAGCAGCCCGCCGGCCCGCTGCTCGATCACCATCAGCCTGCGGTGCCGCACCGGCGAGTGCGCCGGCGCGGCGGACGCCCGGGCCGCCGGGGCCGCGAGCTCGCGCCGACCGCCGATGTCCCCGGTGTCCCCGGTGTCCCCGGTGTCCCCGATGTCCCCGGTGACGGCGGGCTCGGCGGCGCTCCCGTGGTGCTCCTCGAAGTCGGGCCGGGCGATCGGCAGGTACAGGGTGAAGACGCTGCCCTGGCCAGGAGTGCTCTGCGCGGTGATCGCGCCGCCCAGCAGGTAGGCGATCTCCCGGCTGATCGACAGGCCCAGCCCGGTGCCGCCGTACTTGCGGCTGGTGGTGCCGTCGGCCTGCTGGAACGCCTCGAAGATCACCTCGAGCTGCTGCTCGTCGATGCCGATGCCGGTGTCGCTGACCCGCAGCGCGACCGCCGCGCCGTGGGCCCGTACGGTGGCCGGCGGCTCGGCCGGCGCAGCCGGCTCGATGCGCAGCTCCACGCCGCCGGCCTCGGTGAACTTGACCGCGTTGGACAGCAGGTTGCCCAGCACCTGGCGCAGCCGCGAGCCGTCGGTCAGCAGCTCGGTCGGCAGCCCCGGCGTGGTGATGACGCGGAAGTCGAGCCCCTTCTGCCCGGTCATCGGACGGAAGGTGGCCTCGACGTAGTCGAGCAGCTGCCGCACCGGGACGCGTTCGGGGTTGACGTCCATCTTGCCCGCCTCGACCTTCGACAGGTCGAGGATGTCGTTGATGAGCTGCAGCAGGTCGGAGCCGGCCGAGTGGATGATCCCGGCGTACTCCACCTGCTTGGGCGTGAGGTTGCGGGTGTGGTTCTGGGCCAGCAGCTGGGCCAGGATGAGCAGCGAGTTGAGCGGGGTGCGCAGCTCGTGGCTCATGTTGGCCAGGAACTCGCTCTTGTACTTGGAGGCCAGCGAGAGCTGGTGCGCGCGTTCCTCCAGCTCCTGCCTGGCCCGCTCGATCTCCAGGTTCTTGGTCTCGATGTCCTGGTTCTGGCTGGCCAGCAGGCTCGCCTTCTCCTCCAGCTCGGCGTTGGAGCGCCGCAGCTCCTCCTGCTGCTCCTGCAGTTCCTCCGAGCGGGCCCGCAGCTCGGCGGCCAGCCGCTGCGACTCCGCCAGCAGCTCGTCGGTGCGGGCGTTGGCCACGATGGTGTTGAGGTTGACGCCGATGGTCTCGATGAGCTGGTCGAGCAGCACCCGGTGGACCTGCGTGAACGGGGTGACGGAGGCCAGCTCGATCACGCCGAGCACCTGCTCCTCGAAGACGATGGGCAGCACCACCAGGGCGGCCGGCGTGGCCCGGCCGAGCCCGGAGGAGATGGTGACGTAGCCGGGTGGCAGGTCGGTCAGCGCGATGGTCTTGCGCACGCTCGCCGCCTGGCCGACCAGCGCCTGGCCCATCCGGAAGCGGGTGGGCCGGTCGGGGTCGGCCGGGTAGCCGTAGGCGCTGATGAGCCGCAGCTCGTTCTCCTCGGCCAGGAAGAAGGCGCCGTACTGGGCCTCGACCAGCGGGGCCAGCTCGTTCATCACCAGCCCGGCCACCTGGGTCAGGTCGCGGTGGCCCTGCATGAGCCGCGAGACGCGGGCCAGGTTGGACTTCAGCCAATCTTGTTCCTGGTTGGCCGGGGTGGTCTCGCGCAGCGACTCCACCATCGAGTTGATGTTGTCCTTCAGGTCGGCCAGCTCGCCCTCGGCGTCCACGGTGATGGAGCGGGTCAGGTCGCCCGTGGTCACCGCGCTGGTCACCGCGGCGATCGCGCGCACCTGCCTGGTCAGGTTCCCGGCCAGCTCGTTGACGTTCTCCGTCAGCCGCTTCCAGGTGCCCGACACGCCCTCGACCTCGGCCTGGCCGCCCAGCCTGCCCTCGCTGCCCACCTCGCGCGCCACCCGGGTGACCTCGGCGGCGAAGGAGGAGAGCTGGTCGACCATCGTGTTGATCGTGGTCTTCAGTTCCAGGATCTCGCCCCGGGCGGCCACGTCGATCTTGCGGGTCAGGTCGCCCCTGGCCACCGCGGTGGTGACCTGGGCGATGCTGCGTACCTGGCTGGTCAGGTTGTCGGCCATGGAGTTGACGTTGTCGGTGAGGTCCTTCCAGGTGCCCGCGACGTTCGGCACCCGGGCCTGGCCGCCGAGCCGGCCCTCGGTGCCGACCTCGCGGGAGACCCGGGTGACCTCGTCGGCGAAGGACGAGAGCTGGTCGACCATCGTGTTGACGGTGTTCTTCAGCTCCAGGATCTCGCCGCGCGCGTCCACGCCGATCTTCTGCGACAGATCGCCCTTGGCCACCGCGGTGGTGACCTGGGCGATGCTGCGCACCTGGCCGGTCAGGTTGCCCGCCATGGCGTTGACGGACTCGGTCAGGTCCTTCCAGGTGCCGGAGACCCCGGGCACGTCGGCCTGGCCGCCGAGCCGTCCTTCGGTGCCCACCTCGCGCGACACCCGGGTCACTTCCGAGGTGAACAGCGACAGCTGGTCCACCATGCCGTTGAACACGACGGCGATCTCGCCGAGCACGCCGTCGGCGTCGTCGGGCAGCCTGATGCCGAAGTCACCGTCGCGCACCGCGGTCAGTCCGACGAGCAGTTGCCGCAGCTCGGGCTCACCGACTTCGGTCCCGGGGTGAGAGGTGAGACGGGATCCGCCGGTTGTCGTGTCACTCATTGACCACTCTCATTGTCCTGTCTCATCGACCAACGTCCTGACAGCCGGCTTGCCACCGACCGCGACCAGACAAATAAGAACATCGTCCACAAACTACGCGCGGGACGAGGTTACTCGATCTTCGAACTTCGTCCGCCCTCTGCTGTCAAGAGGGGTCAGTCCAGGAGGGCCCGGCGCAGTTTCGTCAGGACCGCGCGCAGGATGCGGGAGACGTGCATCTGCGAGATGCCGAACTCGGCGGCGATCTCCGACTGCGTCATGTTGCCGTAGAAGCGCATCAGCAGGATGCGCCGCTCGCGCTCGGGCAGCGCGTCGACGAGCGGCTTGATCGCGTGCCGGCCGAGCATGGCGTCCAGCGAGTCGTCCTGCGCGGGCAGGAGGTCGCCCAGGTTCGCCGCGTCCTCCTCGCCGGACACCGGCGCGTCGAGCGAGAGCGCGTTGTAGGCGGTGGCGGCGTCGAGGGTGAGGAGCACGTCCTCCTCGGAGATGCCCATCTTGGCGGCCAGCTGCGCGACGGTCGGCGAGTGTCCGAGCTCCTGAGTGAGCTCGGCGGTGACCTTGTTGAGCTCCAGCCGGCGTTCCTGGTGCACGCGGGGCACGCGGATGGCCCAGGTGCGGTCGCGGAAGTGCCGCTTGACCTCGCCGGTCATGGTGATCATCGCGTAGCCGCGGAACTCGTGGCCCAGGTCGGGGTCGAAGCCGTTGACGGCCTTCATCAGGCCGACGTACGCGGCCTGGCGCAGGTCCTCCATCGGCTCGCCGCGGTAGCGGTAGCGGCGGGTGACCTCGGTCACCAGGTCGCGGTACAGGTCGACGACCCGCTCACGGATGCCGGCCGCGCGGGATCGCGAGCATTCCGGCCTGTTCATCTCGGCCAGGAGCTGTTCGGCGGTCATCTCTTCGAGTGCTCTGTCCAGGACGGGCATCTGATGCTCCATGCATAAGGGTGCACAGGCGGCCTCGTCCGGGAAAAGCCCATGCAGAGGCACGCCTGATGGCGATGGGATCGAAGCCTCTGCTTGACTTCCGGATCACTAAAGATCCCCCATTTCCGGCGTGCGTATGAGCATTCCAGGTAACAAAACGATCACGACTGGGCGCGCACGTGCTCTCCTCCGGAGGCGCTCAGAGATCCAGGACGCGCTGGAACCAGGACAGCCTGGCGGCCAGCGCGGCACGCGAGACCCGGGCGTCGGACGTGCCGGGGAAGCCGTGGTAGCCGCCGGCCCACACGTGCAGTTCCGCCTGCCCGCCGGTCTCCCAGACGCGGCGGGCGAACTCGGCCGCCTCGTCGCGGAAGACCTCGGCCGCGCCCACCTCGATGTACATGGGCGGCAGTCCGGACAGGTCCGCCGCCCGCGCGGGCACCTCGTGCGGCAGCACGTCAGCGGTGCCCCGGCGGGCGCCGAGTATCGCGTTCCACGCGGTGTCGTTGTTGTTGCGGTCCCAGGCGCCGATGCCGTCGTACTGGCGGCTGGAGACGCTGGTGTTCCGGTCGTCGATCATGGGGGCGCCCAGGTAGAGCCCGGCCGCCACCGGGCCCTGGCGGTCGCGTGCCATGATGCCCACCGCCGCGGTCAGCCCGCCGCCCGCGCTGAACCCGGACACCACCAGCCGCCGCGGGTCGAAGCCCAGCTCTTCGGCGTGCTCGGCCGTCCAGACGTACCCCGCGTAGCAGTCCTCGGCCGCCGCGGGCGCGGGGTGCTCGGGGGCCAGGCGGTACTCCACGCTCACGCCCACCGTGCCGTGCTCGACGGCCGACTGGATCAGCCCCTCGATGCCGAAGAAGCGCGTGCCGACCACCATGCCGCCGCCGTGGATCTCGTAGATGCCCGCCGCGCCCGGCCGCGGCCCGCCCTTGGGGCGCACGACCGTGACGGTCACGTCGGGTGCGCCCGCCGGTCCTGGGACGTCCACGTCCCACCACTCGACCGGCCGGTCACCGGCGATCTCCGCCATCGGCGGGACGAGCGCCGCGAAGATCTCCCGGTTGCGCTGGATGGTGTCCGCGCGCAGCGGCACCACCTCCACGGCCGCGAGGAACGCCGCCAGGCCCTCCTCGAGTTCGGGGTCGTAAGGAACGGGGACGTACGTCATCATGCGCTCCCTGCTCGGGGCCGGCGGCTTAATATCTACACACGTAGACACTAGTACGCGCCGTCTTGATCGCATAGCCCCCCGCAGCCCGCGCGAAAGGTGTGATCGGCTCTGGCCGACCACCGTGTGGCTGAAGTAGCGTCCGGATCGTGAGCCTCTTCGAGTGGGCGGACGGGCTGTATCAGGAGACCGTCCCGCTGATCGGCGCCGGACGCTACGAGGAGGCGATCGAGCCCTGTCGGCGTGCCGTCGACGCTCATCGCCTGCTGGACGCGGAGAATCCAGGAGAGTACCTGCTCGACCTGGCGATCGTGCTGAACAACCTGTCGCTGGTCCTGATCAAGACCGGGAGACCCGGCGAGGCGATCGAGCTGCTGCGCGAGGAACTCGCCGTACGCAGGCGGCTCGGGGCGTCGCAGGACGACGAGGTGGCCAGGGTGCTGAGCGTCCTGGGCCCGATGCTCGCCACCGGCGGCGATCTGGAAGAAGGGGTGCGGGCCGTCGAGGAGGCGGTGGCGGTCAGGCGCCGGTTGCTGCGCGACGATCCCGCGGCGGCGGGAGGACTCGCGGCCTCGCTGACGGACCTCGCCAGGGTGCTGGCCCTGCGGGGGCTGCAGGAGGAGGCCCACGCGTCGGTGGCCGAAGGATTACATCTCTTACGCACGTCGACGTCCGCCGACTACAGGGACGAGCGGCTGGCGACGGCCCTGCTCCTGTCCGGAACGCTGCTGGCGCGCTTGGACCGGCTCACAGAGGCGCTGCCGCAACTCTACGAAGCCAGCGAGTTGTTCGGCGGGATGGTCGAGACTGCTCCGCAGGAGGCCGCGATGTGCTTCCACAACTTCGCGCTGGCGGCGATCAGGCTCAATCGGCCCGAACTGGCGCCTCCCGCTCTCATCGGGGCGCTGCTGGTGTACGGGAACTACGGTCCCGCCGACGAGGCCCAGTCCTGCGCCGACGACCTGAAGCAGCTCTACCTGATGGTTCCCCGCGCGGTGACGGACGCCTGGAAGGAGGCCACCGGTGAGCGCAAGGTCCCTGCCTGGGTGAGCGGCGGACGATTCCGCTGGCGTCGGGGCTGACCTGGGATTACGCGCCTGCTGACCGGCCACGTACGGCGTATTGGCGATTCGGACGACGTCTGTCACGATCGAATCGCCGGCCACATGACGGTTCCGTCGGCGGGATGGTCAGGACGGCGGTAGCCGGGCTGCTGCGCGTCTCGCGCGGCACGGCGCACCACGCTCGACGAGACGTGGTTCACCCGGGTCAAGGGCGTCGCGCCGGGGAACCACCCCCTGGAGCAGCTGATCACCTCGTACGCAGAAACCTGGCGCGGCGGGTTCGAGCTTCACGGTCTCGGCTGGGAATGGGAACTGCGCAGGCACACGGAGACGGTGCGACGATCGCTCAGCCGTCGTGGAATGCTGCCCGCAGGCTGGATGCCGGCAGCACGGCGGGCGTCCCTCTTCCTCCTCTGGGGGCGCTGCGTTGGCCAGGTGGGGAACGGACGCCGAAGAGCTGGAGGCGTACGCGCTGTACGAAGGGGGCGCCCTGGCCTGGGCTCAGGAGGAGCTGCTGATGCGCCCGCCCCCACCCCCGTCGCCATCGCCGTCGGCCCGCCCGCGCGCCTCAAGCACCGATGACGATGACGACGGCGGGACCGGCGGGTGCGGCGGATGCGGATGCGGCGACGGGGAATGACCGCCGCCCGGCTCGGCGGTCCCGTCCGGGAAAACGCCAGGTCGCGTGGGGCGGCACGACACTCGTCGTTCCCGGGCGAGCTTCTGTCCGCTTTCTGCCGTTGACTGCCCGATCCCGACGTCCTACCGTCAGGGCAACTTACAGGAAAGTTTCCTATAAATTTGGGAGACGTCACGTGAAGAAGGTCCTGCTCGCTCTCACCCTCTTACTCGGCATGACGGTGGTGTCAGCCCCGGCCGAGGCCCACCACCCCGACTTCAAGAGAGTCGCCTACTTCGTCCAGTGGGGCGTCTACGGCCGCAACTACCACGTCAAGGACATGGTGGCCAGCGGGGCGGCCCGCAAGCTCACGCACATCAACTACGCCTTCGGGTTCGTGAACCAGCAGGCTCAGTGCTACTCCTCCGACCCCTGGGCCGACTGGCAGCGGCCCGTGCCCGCCGAGCAGAGCATCGACGGCGTCGCGGACGCGCCGGGCCAGGCACTCAACGGCAACCTCAACCAGCTCAAGAAGCTCAAGGCCAAGTACCCCCACCTCAAGATCCTGATCTCGCTGGGCGGCTGGACCGGCTCCGCGCACTTCTCCGACGCCGTCCTCACCCCCGAGTCGCGCAGCAAGCTCGCCAAGTCCTGCATCGACCTGTGGCTGCGCGGCAACCTGCCCGACCTGCCCGAGGGCACGGGCGCCGGCATCTTCGACGGCATCGACCTCGACTGGGAGTGGCCCGGTTACCCCGGTGCTCCAGGTAACGTCGTCCGCCCCGAGGACAAGCAGAACTTCACCGCCTTCGTCGCCGAGCTCAGGTCACAGCTGAACGACTACCGGCGCTCCGCCCTGATCACGGCGTTCCTGCCCGCCGCCACTCGCGTCATCGACGCCGGCCTCGAGGTGCGGAAGGTCTTCCGCTACCTGGACTACGCCACCATCCAGGGCTACGACCTGCACGGCCCCTGGGACAAGATCACCGGCCACCACTCCAACCTCTTCAACGACCGCCGCGACCCCAACGACATCCGCGAAAGCCTCGACCAGACCATCACCTACTACCGCGAGCGCGGCGCACCCGCGTACAAGCTCGTCCCCGGTGTCCCCGCGTACGGCAAGGGCTGGACCGGAGTCCCCGCCGGACCCGCGGGGGACGGCGTGTACCAGTCCGCGAGCGGCGCGGCGCCCGGCAAGTGGGAGGCGGGGTCCGAGGACTACAAGGACATCCTCGCCAAGCCCGGCAAGCGCTACCGCGACGTCAGGACCGGCGCCGTGTGGCTGTACGACGGCAACGAGTTCTGGACGTATGACGACCCGGCGGTGATGCTGCAGAAGGCCGCCTACATCCGGCACAAGCGGCTGGGCGGCTACATGATGTGGTCCATCGACGGCGACGACGCCAGGGCCTCACTCACCTCCGCCCTGTACCGCGTTCTGCGCTAGGGAGCCGGTCACCGACTCCGCTCGCGTTCGTGATGCCCCTCCCCGACCGCGCCCTTCGGCCGAGGTCGGGGAGGGGATCCATGATTCATGCGTCCTAGGAGCTGTTCGAGGTTCGGATCTTGATGAGGGCCGATGACGGGCTGGCCATCGCTGGTAGAACTCGGATGTGGCGCGCTTCGATGTGACCGATGCCGAGTGGGCGTTGATCGAGCCGCATC
>NZ_JABCPZ010000260.1 GCF_013283785.1 Nonomuraea antri | reverse complement strand
AACCCCGACACCGACGCCAACCCCAACCCCAACCCCAACGCCGACACCGACGCTGTCCGCGACACCGACACCGACACCGACACCGACACCAACCCCGACGCCCACGCCCACGCCCACGCCGACTGCGACGCCCACCACGGCACCGCCGCCGCCCCCGCGACCGGGACCCGATGATCCCGGTCATGGTCACGGGCCGGACATCGACGTCAACATGGACCTGCGACCCAAGCCGGGCCACGGGCACGGGAATGGGCACGCGCGCGGGCACCGTCCCGATGCCGGTCCCGGCCTGCCGCCCCACGACGGGCGGCTGCCGATGACCGGCGGCCCGATCGAGAAGCTGGCCGCCGCCGCGGGCTCACTGACGGCCGCCGGCCTGCTGCTGCTCCTCCTCACCAGACGCCGCCGCGGCACCTCCTGACCTGCGCGGGCCGCGAGGGTCAGATGCGGGCGGCCCGGCAGGCCAGTTGCAGCGCGAGCCGCTGCTGCGGGTCGTCGAGGTCCGCCTGCAGCAGCGCCCCGATGCGCCGGATGTTCCTGCCGATCGCGTTGCGATGCATGTGCAGTTCCTCGGCCGCGCGGGCCGGCGAGCCGTGGTGGTCGAGGTAGGCGCGCAGGATCGCGATCAGGTGCCCGGGACGGTCACCGCCCAGGTCGAGAATGGGCTGCAGCAGCTCGCGTACCGCCTGCTGGGCGGCGTCGGAGGAGTACCACTCCTCCAGCATCCGGTCCAGGCCCGCCAGGTCGTAGGTGGCCAGCGGGAGCGGGCTGCGGCGCAGCGCGGTGCGGGCCTCTGAGGCGGACGTGCGCAGCCCGAGCAGCCCCTGGTGCGCGGTGCTCACCCCGCACCGCAGCTCGGCCCCGGCCGGTCGGACCCGGTCGAGCAGCAGGCCGGCGTCGCGGACCGCCGCGCGCGGACCGGCCCGGCCCTCGTCGCGCGCCTGGGTCCGGACGACCACGAGCGCGTCGCCGGCCAGCGCCGCGTTCCAGGTCGGGCCGGCGATCTCGCGGACGGCGCGCACCGTCCTGGAGGCCACGGTGTCGAGCAGCGCGTACCGTTCTGGGCCTTCGTCCATGACGGGCTCCAGCCGCAGGACGACGTGCCACTCGTCCACCGGCAGCCCGACCGCCCTGGCCCGTGGCGCCAGTTCCTGCGCCTGCTTCTCCGGGGCGACCAGCAGCTCGGTCAGCAGCTGGGCGCGGGAGCGTCCCGGCTGTTCGTCGGCCGGGCCGGCCGCTGCGGCCAGCTCGGCCAGCCGGAGCACGATCCCGGCGGCCGTCCCCCGGTGCCCGCCCGGGGGAACGGCGCCGGCCAGGGAGAACGCGGTGCCTTCCGCGTGGACCTCGACGCCCAGCGCCGCGCTCGCGGCCGCGGCGACGCGCTCGGGCGCGCCGGCCGCGCGCAGCACGCCGTCCACCGCCCGCGCGGCCCTGACCAGGGCGTCCGCGGCGTCGCCGGCGATGGCCCGGTCGATGGAGACGACCAGCCCGGCCAGGTCGCCGCCCGACGCGAGGTGGTCGCAGGCGGTCAGCAGCGTGACGCCGCCGCGCTCGGCGAGTGCGACGGCGCTGCGATCGACCTCGGCGGGGGTCGTCAGCACCAGGGCGGACACCCCGGCCGCCGCCGCGTCGCGCAGCGCCACGTCCAGCCGGTATCCCGCGACCTGCCTGGAGGCCGCCGCCGTCAGCACGAGGACGGACCCGGCCGGCTGACCCGACACCGACGTCGGATCCTCCACGAGCCGCACCCCCGTGGCCACTCGCGCAGTCGCGGGGCCGGCGAGTTTCCGCAGTTCGTCCACCAGGTACATGACTCCAGTGTGCCACCAGCACACCCGTTCCCGAATCCAGGTGCTCCCAGCACATATGCCTTGACCTGCGATTTCATAGCCTGAACAGGTGGATGTCGATACCGGGCTGCTCCCCGCGTTCGCGCGGGGATGCGCCGTACTCGGATCAGGGGGTGGCGGCCCCGTCGCGATCGCGCGGGCCGCCGCGCTCCAGGCGCTGGCGGATCACGGCCCCGTCCGCGTCGTCCAGGCGGCCGAATTGGATCCGTCCATGCTGGTCATGCCCATCGGGACGGCCGGATCCACGGCCGTCATGGCCGAGCGGGTCGGCGGGGTGAACGAGGCGGCGTACCTGCGCGACAAGATCGAGGAGCTGTACGGCGCGCGCGTCGGCGCGGTGATGGCCAGCGAGATCGGCGGCGCGAACGGCTGCCTGGCGGTCGCCTGGGCGGCCCGCATCGGGCTGCCGCTGGTGGACGCCGACGGCATGAGCCGCGCCTTCCCCCGCATGGACCAGACCGTGATGCAGCTGCGCGGCATCGCGCCGACACCGGCCGTGGTGTGCGACGAGCGAGGCAGGACGCTGGTCATCGACCACGTGACGGGCGCCTGGCTGGAACGGCTGGTGCGGGCCTCGCTGGAGGCGTTCGGCGGGCAGGTGGCGACCAGCGAGTACGTCCTGCGCGGCGACCAGGTGGCCGGCGCCACCGCGCTCGGCTCGGTCACCCGCGCGGTGCGGCTGGGCACATCGCTGCCCGAGCCCCTGGTCACCGGCAAGGTGGCGGAGGCGGCGGGCTCGATCCTGATCGAAGGGCTCGGCCCCGACCAGGGCCGGCTGGTCCGGGTCGAGGCGGGCAGCGAGTACCTGGCGGTCATCGAGGACGGCGTGCCGCTGGCGGCGGTCCCCGACGTGATCGCGCTGCTCGACACCAGGAGCGGCGAGGTGGTGCAGACCGATCAGGTCAAGTACGGGCTGCGGGTGCGGGTGCTGCGCGTGCCCTGCGACCCGGTCTGGCACACCCCTGAGGGCCTGCGCCTGGCCGGTCCGTCCGCCTTCGGGCTCACCGGCCTGCCGGCCCCCGCGCGCCCGGGAGACGCGTCGTGAGGGCGGGCGTGGACGTGGGGCCGACCAACACCGACGCCGCCCTGCTCGACGACGAGGACCGCGTCGTGGCCACCGTCAAGGTCGCCTCCGTGCCCGACGACCCGGTGGCCGGCGTGCGTACCGCGCTGGGCCGCCTGCCCAGGCGGGAGCTGACCAGGGTGGCGGTCGGGCTGCGCGGCGCGGCGACCGCCGTGACGCGGCGGCGCGGCCTGCGCAAGGTGGCCGTGCTGCGCATCAGCGGCGACTCCGCGCGCGCGGTGCGCCCGCTGTTCGGCTGGCCGGACGACCTGCGCGCGGCGGTCAGCGCGGGCACGGAGATCGTGGACGGCGGCGGCGGCCTGGACCGCGAGGACTGGACCCCGCTGGACCGCGACGCGGTGGCCAGGTTCGCCGCCCAGGTCGCCGGGCGGGCGGAGGCGTTCGCCGTCACCGGCCTGTTCTCCCCGCTCGACGGCGAGCAGGAACGCGAGGCGGCCGAGATCATCCGGGCCGAGCTGGGCGGTTCGCCGAGCCTGCCGATCTCGCTGTCGGCCGACTTCGGCTCGCTCGGCCTGCTGGAACGCGAGAACGCCACCGTGCTGGACGCCGCGCTGTCCGGTTTCGCGTCCGACGTCGCGGACCGGCTGGCCCGCACGCTGGCCGGGCTGTGTCCCGGCGCGGCGGCGCACGTGACGCGCGGCGACGGCACGCTGATGAGCCTGGAGCACCTGGCCAGGCACCCCGGGCTGAGCCTGGGCAGCGGCCCGGCCAGCGTGCTGCGCGGCGCGGGCATGCTGACCGGCCTGGACGACGCGATCGTCGCCGACGTGGGCGCGCACCGGATCAGGGTGGGCGCGCTGGCCGGCGGCTGGCCCGAGGAGGCCGTGGGCGGAGCCGGCATCGGCGGCGTGCCCGTCGGCATCCGCATCCCGGCGCTGATCAGGGTGCCGCGCCCGGCCGACCCGGCCGAGCTGGCCGAGGCGGTGGACCGGCTCCAGCCCGGCGCGGGACGTCTGCCCCTGGTCGTGGTCGGCGGCGGCGCGCACGCCGTGCCCGAGGGGCTGCGGCCCGAGCACGGGCTCACGGCCGGCGCGATCGGCGCGGCGGTCAGCCCGGTCGGCGGCCAGTACGAGCGGATCGTCCGCCTGCCCGACCGGTCGGCGCTGGCCGCCGCGCTCGAACCGGTGGCGGAGGAGGCCAGGGCGGCCGCGGTGCGGGCCGGCGCCGACCCCAGGCACGTGCGGATCGTCGAGGTCTCCGACACGCGGCTGGCCTACCTGCCAGGCCCGTTCTTCAGACTCCGCGCCAGGGCCGCCGGCCCTGCCTCGCGGTTGTGAAACCCCCCGCAGAAAGGTCGAGGTCCATGACAACCGACTCGGACTACCCCCTGGAGCGGGTGCCGCCAGGCGCCCGCTACTCCTGGTTCAACGTGGCCGTGCAGCGTTTCGGCCAGCTCTCCGACCTGACGCAGTTCCTGCTCGGCGCCGCACTTGGCGCGGGTCTGTCCTTCTGGGGCGCGTTCTGGGCGTTCACGCTCGGTTCGGTGATCCTGGAGGTCGTCTGCATCTTCGTCGGCATCGCCGGCATGCGTGAGGGGTTGTCGACCTCGCTGCTGGCCCGCTGGACCGGTTTCGGCCGGTACGGCTCCACCCTGATCGGCATCATCATCGCGCTGAGCCTGTTCGGCTGGTTCGGCGTGCAGACCGCGGTGTTCGCCCGCGGCCTGCACTCGATCATGTCCTGGCTGCCGCTGCAGGCCTGGGCGGTCGTGGCGGGCATCGGGGTGACGTTGCTGGTCATCCGGGGCTTCAAGGCGATGGGCATGACCGCGTTCATCACCGTGCCCGCCTTTCTCGGCCTGGCCGGGTGGGCGATGTGGGTGGAGATCTCCCGGCACGACCTGGGCACGCTGGTGGCCTCGCCGCCGTTCGGCGAGCCGATCAGCATCGCGACCGGCGCGACCATCGTGGCCGGCTCGTACATCGTGGGCGCGGTCACCACGCCCGACATGACCAGGTTCAACCGCAACGCCGGTGACGTGGTGAAGCAGACGCTGGTCGGCATCTCGCTCGGCGAGTACGTGCTCGGCCTGGCGGGCGTGCTGCTGGCGTACGCGGTCAAGTCGTCGGACGTGATCGCCATCATCACGGCGTCGTCCGGCGTGGTCGGCGTCATCGTGCTGATCTCCGCCACCGTGAAGATCAACAACTGGAACCTGTACTCCTCCGCGCTCGGCCTGCTCAACGCCGTCGAGACGACGATCGGCGTGCGGCTGAACCGGGTGGCCGTCACCATCGGCATCGGCGTGCTGGGCAGCGTCCTGGCCGCGCTGGGCATCCTGGAGCGGTTCACCGACTTCCTGCTGATCCTCGGCGTCATCACGCCGCCGATCGCCGGGATCATGGTGGCCGAGTACTTCGTGGTGCGGCGCTGGCGTCCAGCGCTGGACGCCTCCAGGGCCGCGGGCCGCCTGCCCGACACCGAGCCCACCTGGGTGCCCGCCACGCTGGTGATCTGGGCGTCCGCCGCGCTGGTCGGCTGGCTCAGCGATCACTACCAGTGGTTCGGCATCCCGGCGCTGAACTCACTCGTCCTGGCCGGCGTCGCGTACGTCGTCGCGGGCAAGCTCGGCCTGGTCCGCCCGTCACGGGAGATACCGGTCGAGCAGCCCGCACTCACCGTCTGACAGAAAGTCCCACATTCATGCGTATCGGTATCGACGTCGGCGGGACCAACACCGACGCCGCCCTGATCGACGACGGCGGCCGGGTGCTGGCCACCGTCAAGTCCCCCACCACCGAGGACGTCACCGGCGGCGTCGCGGCCGCGCTCGAAGCACTCGGCGCCACCCAGGTGTCCGCGGTGATGATCGGCACGACGCACTTCGTGAACGCCCTGGTGGAGGCCGCGCGGCTGGAGCCGGTCGCGGCGGTGCGGCTCGGCCTGCCCGCCACGGCCGCGCTGCCGCCGCTGGTCGACTGGCCCGAGCGGCTGCGTCAGGTCGTCGAGGGCGCGGTGTACCTGGTGCACGGCGGCCACGAGTACGACGGCACGCCGATCTCGCCGCTCGACCCGGACGAGCTGCGCCGGGTCGCCCGTGACATCGCCGCCCGCGGCCTGCGCTCAGTGGCGATCTCGTCGGTGTTCTCCCCGGTCAGCGACGAGTCGGAGCGGCGGGCCGCGGAGATACTGGCCGCCGAGCTCGGTCCTGACGTGCACGTGTCGCTGTCGAGCGAGATCGGCAGGGTCGGCCTGCTGGCCAGGGAGAACGCCACGATCGTGAACGCCGCCCTGCGCCCGCTGGCCGGCCGCACGGTGGCCGCGTTCGGTGCGGCGCTGCGGGTGGCGGGCATCGACGCGCCGCTGTTCCTGTCGCAGAACGACGGCACGCTGATGGACGTGGCGCACGCCCGCCGCTACCCGGTGGCGACGTTCGCGTCCGGGCCGACGAACTCGATGCGCGGCGCGGCGTACCTGTCGGGGCTGACCGACTGCGCGGTGGTGGACATCGGCGGGACCACGTCCGACATCGGCATCCTGGCCGGCGGCTTCCCGCGCGAGGCGGCGGGCGAGGCGCTGGTGGCCGAGGTGCGCACGAACTTCCGCATCCCGGACGTGTTGTCGATCGGCATCGGCGGCGGCTCGATCGTGGCCGAGGACGGCTCGGTCGGCCCGCGCAGCGTCGGCTACCGGCTGACCGAGCGGGCACGGGTGTTCGGCGGCGACACGCTCACCGCCACCGACCTGGCCGTGGCCGCGGGTCAGGCGGTCATCGGCGACCCGTCATTGGTGGCCGGGGTCGACCCGGGCCACTCGCTGAAGCTCATCGCCGAGCGGATCGCCGAGGCGGTGGACCGCATGCGTACCTCGCCGGCGCCGCTGCCCGTGGTGCTGGTCGGCGGCGGCAGCATCCTCATCGACGAGTTGCCCGGCTTCGCCGACGTGCGCAAGCCGGACCACTTCGAGGTGGCCAACGCGGTCGGCGCGGCCATCGCCCAGGTCGGCGGCGAGGTGGACCGGGTCTTCTCCGGCCCGCGCGAAGCCGTACTGAGCGAGGCCAAGTCCGAGGCCGTGGCCCGCGCCGAGCGGGCGGGAGCGCGCGCGGGCAGCGTGCGGATCGTGGACGTGGAGGAACTGCCGCTGGCCTACCTGCCGGGTGACGCCACCCGGATCAAGGTCAAGGCGGTCGGCGACCTGGACCTGGAGAAGATGAATGCGTGAGATCGGGATCGACCAGCTCGACGACATGGCGCGCGGCGCCGGCATCCTGGGCACCGGCGGCGGCGGCGACCCGTACGTCGGCAAGCTGCTTGCCCGCGAGGCCATCCGCAGGCACGGCCCGGTGCGCGTCTACGACATCGACGAGGTGCCCGCGGACGCGACGGTCGTCGCGATCTCCGGGATGGGCGCGCCCACCGTGCTGCTGGAGAAGCTGCCGGCCGGGACGGAGGAACTGACCGCGCTGCGCGCGCTGGAGTCGGTGCTCGGCCGCCCGGCCACCCACCTCGTGCCGATCGAGGTCGGCGGCGTGAACTCGATGATCCCCATCGCCGCCGCCGCGCAGGCGGGCCTGCCCCTGGTGGACGGCGACGCGATGGGCCGCGCCTTCCCCGAGGCGCAGATGGTGCTGCCGACGCTGATCGACGTGTCCAACACGCCGATGGCGCTCGCCGACGACAAGGGCAACACGCTGGTCGTCGACACGATCTCCAACGTGTGGGCCGAGCGGCTGGCCAGGGCCGCGTGCGTGCAGATGGGCTGCCAGGTCTCGTGCGCCGACACGGTCATGCGCGGCGACCAGCTCCGCGACGGCCTGGTCCCGGCCACGCTGACGCTCGCGGAGAACCTGGGCAGGGCGGTGCGCGAGGCCAGGGCCGCGCACGCCGACCCGGTCGCCGCCGCCCAGAGCGTGCTCGGCGGCGTGCGCCTGTTCACCGGCAAGATCGTGGACGTCGAACGCCGCACCACCGGCGGCTTCGCCCGCGGCCAGGCCCTGCTGGAGAGCGTCCAGGGCGGCACCGGCAAGCTGGAGCTGAGCTTCCAGAACGAGCACCTGCTGGCCCGCAGGGACGGCGAGATCGTGGCCACCACGCCCGACCTGATCTGCGTGCTCGACACCTACTCGGGCGAGCCGGTGACCACCGAGGCCATGCGCTACGGACTGCGTGTCACCGTCGTCGCCGCGCCCTGCGACCCCCGGTGGACCACGCCGGGCGGGCTGGAACTGGCCGGGCCGCGTTATTTCGGCTACGACTGCGACTATCTCCCGCTGGCCGTCTAACCTCTATGCTCCATTCAGGTTCGTCGTGCGGTTGACCCGAAGGTTTGCCCGACTGTCACTTGAGGGTTGACCCGCCGACGATTGGTAGTAGATAACAGTATTTCGGCAGGGACAGTAAACCCCAACTGTTTCGGAGACGCCGATGACTAGCCACGCTTCTCCTGCGCTGGTCGGACGGGAAGCGCAGCTGGCCGCGCTCCTCGGCGCGATCACGCGTCCACCTGCCGTCACCCTGGTGCAGGGCGAGGCGGGCATCGGCAAGACCCGGCTGGTGCGCTCGGCCATCGAGCTGCTCAGAGACGACGCGCGCACGGTGCTGCTCGGCCACTGCCACCAGATCCGCGAGCCGTTCCCGTACGGCCCGGTCTTCGACGCGCTGCGGCACGTGGCGGGCGCGCTGCCCGACCGCGACCGGCTTAACCCGGTCATCGGCGCGTTACGCGGGCACCTGCCCGAACTGGCCGGGCACCTGCCGCCGGCGCCTTCGCCGTCGCCGCTCGACGACCCGCGCGCCGAGCGGCACCGGCTCTTCCGCGCCGTGCACGCCCTGCTGGCCGCCGCCGCGCCCGTCGTGCTGGTGGTGGAAGACCTGCACTGGGCCGACGACGGCACCCGCGACCTGCTGCGGTTCCTCACCGACCAGCCGCCGGACGGGCTGTCGCTGGTGGTGACGTTCCGCCGCGAGGGCCTGCCGGTGCCCGGGCTGCCGTTCGGCCACGCCTACCGGCGCACGCCTGGGGCCAACACCGAGGTCATCTCGCTGACCCCGCTCGACGTGGCTGGCGTGCGCAGCCTGACCGGGGCGCTGCTCGGCCGGGCGCTGTCGCTGGACTTCGCGGCCAAGCTGCACGAGCGCACGGCCGGCGTCCCCTTCGTCATCGAGGAGGTGGTCCGCGCGCTGATCGACGGCGAGGCCCTGCTGCCCGGCGGCGAGGAGGAATCGGACGTGCTCGACCGCATCACCGTGCCGCTGCTGCTGCGCGAGGCGATGGCCGAGCAGCTCACCGGCCTGTCGCCGGCCGCGCTGCACGCGGTGCACGCCGCCGCCGTGCTGCGGCTGCCCGCCGACGAGCCGCTGATCGCGGCCGTGTCGGGCGACGTCGCGCCGCCGGGCGCCGGGCTGCGTCAGGCGCTCAAGGCCGGCGTCCTGCTCGAGCACGCCGACGGCCAGTACGGCTTCCGCCACGCCCTGGCCCAGCAGGCGGTCTACGACGCCATCCCAGGACCCGACCGGCGGCTGACCCACAAGCGGGCGATGGCCGCGCTGACCACGCTCGACCCGCCGCCGCTGGTGCAGCTCGCCTACCACGCCAGGTGCGCCGGCGACTTCGAGGCCTGGCAGCGCCACGGCAGCGCCGCCGCCGACCACGCCGCCGCGCTGGACGACATCCCGCTGGCCGTCGAGGTGCTCGAAGGCATGCTCGCCGACCCCAAGCTGCCCCGCGAGGCCCGCGGCCCGCTGGTGCTGCAGCTCAGCAAGCTGGCCGCGATCGGGCTCTCGCACCGCCGGGTCGTCCGGCTGCTGCGCCACCTGCTGTCCGACGACTTCCTGTCGCGCCGGGTGCGCGGCGAGGCCAGGCTCAACCTGGGCGTGCTGCTGGCCAACCAGGCGGGCGCGATCGCCGAGGGCAGGCGCGAGGTCATGGCCGCGATCCCCGACCTGGACGACCAGCCCGGCATCGCCGCCCGCGGCCTGGCCCTGCTGGCGATGCCCTCCTGGGGCGACGAGACGCTGGCCACCCACCGGCAGTGGATGGAGCAGGCGGAACGCCTGGTGGCCAAGGCCGGCGACCCGGAACAGAAGGCCACCGTACTGGCCAACAAGATCAGCCACGCCATGCTGACCGGCGACGCCACGGCGTTCGACCTGGCCGACACGCTGCCCGCCGACCACCCGTCGCCGGCGGTGCGCAGGCAGGCCGCGCGCGGCTACTCCAACCTGTGCGACGCGGCGACCGCGCTCGGCCACTACGGCACGGCCGAGCGGTGGGCCCGCCGGGCCAGGCGGATCGCCGAGGAGACCGGCGCGCTCTACTCGGCCTACCTCGTCGAGGTCTCCTCGATCCGGCTCGCCCTGCTGACCGGCCGCTGGGACGGGCTGTGGGAACGCGCGGTCGCCGCCGTCGAGATGACGCTCGAAGCGCCGCTGCTGGCCGTGGACGCCCGGCTCGCGCTCGGCATGATGGCCCTGTCCAGGGGCGAGTGGGAGGAGGCCGGCGACCATCTGGAGGCGGCCGGCGTGCGCGACCTGGAGTCGGCGTTCCTGCCGGTGGCCGCGGCCGCGTCCGGCGCTCTGGTCGAGTTGCACCTGGCCCGCGACTGCGTGCCCGCCGCGCTGGAGGAGGCCGGGCGGGCGCTGACCTGGCTGCGCCGCAAGGGCGTGTGGATGTGGGCCGATCATCTGGTGCCGCCCACGGTCACCGCGCTGCTGAAGTCCGGCAGGCCGGAGGAGGCCGCGGAGCTGACGTCCGAGCTGGCCGCGGGCATCGTCGGCAGGACGGCGCCGTCCGCCGAGGCAGCGCTGGAGACCGCGCGCGGCATCCTGGCCCAGGCCGCGGGGCGCTTCGAGGAGGCGGCGGCCTGCCACGCCCGGGCGCGGGCCGCGTACGAGACGATGCCGGCGCCGTACGTCGCGGCGCGGGCGGCGGAAGCCGAGGCGGCCGCGCTGCTGGAGCTGGGCGACAGCAAGGCCGCGACCGACCTGGTGGCCGGCGCGGCCGAGCGGTACGCCGCACTGGGCGCCACCCACGACGCGGCCCGCTGCCGTCGGCTGCTGCGGGAGACCGGGGCGGCGGGCGTGCCGCGCAAGGGCGGCAGGAAGGGCAGGAGCGGGGTGCTGTCGCCGCGCGAGGCCGAGGTGGCCAGGCTGGTGGCGATGGGCCGGACGAACAGGGAGATCGCCGAAGTGCTGTTCCTGTCGCGGCGCACCGTCGACACGCACGTGGCGAAGGTCCTGCAGAAGCTCGGCGTGCGCACCCGCAACGAGATCGAACCTCCTTCGTGAAGGGGGGTCCCGGCCGGGAGGGGGCTCGGCCGGGACCCGTGGTTCTCCGGGTTCTCCTTGACTAGACGGTGATGCTCCAGGAGTCGAGGAACCCGATGTCACCGGCGTAGACGTCCTCGATGTCGAGGGTCCAGGTGCCGCCGGCCTGCTGGTTCACCGGAACCGTGAAGGTCCTGGTGCCGTACGGCGTGCAGGTCGTGCCGCCGTACCTGTCGACCACGTACCACTGGCCGTTCGGTCCCCGCACCCAGATGTCGAGGTCCTCGGCGCAGGTGTGGTTGATCGTGATCGACAGCTTGAGCGAGGTCGTGGTGCCCGTCGCGATGGACGAGATCGAGCTCTGCGTGTTGCTGTAGTCACGGATCTGGTAGTCGGTGTCGTTGGTGAACGTCCTGCCACCCGTGTCGCCCTGGACGGTGAGCGAGTACGACGTGCTCTTCGTCGTGGTCTCACCGGTTCCCGTCACGGTCACCGTGTAGGTGCCCGACGGGGTGGTCGGCGCCGTCGAGATCGTCAGGGTGGAGGAGTTGCCCGAGGTCACCGAGGCCGGGTTGAAGTTGGCCGTGGCGCCGGAGGGCAGGCCGCTGGCGGACAGGTTCACCGTCTGCGCAGTGCCGTTCGTGGTGGTGGTGCCGATGGACGTGGTGGCCGTGGCACCGGCCTGAACCGTACCCGAGCCCGGGTTGGCCGCCATGGAGAAGTCGCGCGGCAGCGGGTCGCCGCCGACGGCCTGCTTCCACACCGCGTACATCGCGGCGTCGGAGGCCCGGTCGAGGATGGTGTCGTTGATGTTGCTGGAGTTGTCACAGGCGGCGTGGTAGCAGGAGTCGTACGCCCGGCCGGCCGTGCCGCCCCACTTGGTGGCCTGCGCCTGCGTCTTGGTGTAGCTGGCGCCGGCGGCCACGCCCGAGCTGGCGATGCCCGCGTTGCGGAAGGAGGCGTCGTCGGAGCGGTTCGCGCCCTCGGTGTTCTCCTCCGGCTGCAGGCGCAGCTTGTCGTAGAACTCCTTCAGGAAGGAGGCGCCGGTGGTGGTGATGTTGTTGATGAAGTAGCCGCCGTTGGGCGAGCCGATCATGTCGTAGTTGTAGTAGACCTTGATCTTCTGCCGTTCGGTGGAGGGCAGCTGCGAGACGTAGTACTCGGAGCCGTTGAGTCCCTGCTCCTCGTCGGTCCACCAGCCGAACCGCACGTGCTTGGTCATCGTGGGGTTCTTGGCGGCCAGCGTCAGCGCGACCTCGAGGAGACCGCTGGAGCCGGAGGCGTTGTCGTTGATGCCCGGTCCTGCGGCGACGCCGTCCAGGTGGGCGCCGGACATGATGACCTGGTTCGGGTCACCGCCAGGCCAGTCGGCGATCAGGTTCGGTCCCGAGCCGCTGGTGCAGCCCGAGGCACAGGTCTGCCTGGTCACGGTGTAGCCCGCGGCCCGCAGCTTCTGCTCGATGTAGCTGACCGAGGCCGTGTAGCCGGGGCCGGTCGACCTGCGGTTGCCGCCGTTGTTGTTGGCGATCGTCTGGAACTGCGCGATGTGCGACTTGACGTTGGCCAGGGCGATGTCCGGCGGGTCCGTCGGGTCCGGGCCGTCGCCCACCGTGAGCGTGTACGTCGCGGTGTGCGTGGTGGAGCCGGCGCCCCTGACCGAGATCTGGTACGTGCCCTGCGCGGCCGAGGCGGCCACGTTCAGCGCCAGGGTCGAGGAGTTGCCCGAGGTCACCGAGGTCGGGTTGAAGCTGGCGGTGACACCGGCGGGCAGGTTGGTCGCGCTCAGGTTGACCGTCTGCGGGCTGCCCTGCGTGGTCTGGGTGTTGACCGTGGTGCTCACCTGCGTGCCGGGCTCGGTGGTGCCCGCGGACGGGTTGAGCGACATCGAGAAGTCGTTCTGCGCGGTACCGCAGGCGCCCTCACCGGACTGCGCCGGAACGCTGACCGCGCTCCACGCCGCCTTGACCGTGTTGCACTCGGCGCTGTTGGCGCCGAACAGCTCGATCGCCGCCGCCACCGAAGCGGTGCGGACGTTCACGTACCGCCAGGACGAGGTCTTGCGTCCCAGCGCGCCCATGAAGATCTTGCCGGCATTCTGGATGCCGATGCCGGTCACCGAGGAGGGACCGCCGGTGCAGATCGGGCTGGACGGCTTGCCGCCACCGGGGTTGTTGCCCTCGGCCAGCAGGTAGAACCAGTGGTTCAGGGGGCCGGCCGCGGCGTGCACCTCGGTGTTCGGGATCTGCGACGAGTAGCAGTTCGGGTCGTTGCCGACCAGACTCGGGTTGTACATGTTGCGGATCGGGCCGCTGCCGACGAGGTTGACCTCTTCGCCGACCAGGTAGTCCGCCGGGTCGTTCGGGTTGTTGGCGTAGGCCTCGGTGAGCGCGCCGAAGATGTCGCCGGTGCCCTCGTTGAGCCCGCCGTTCTCGTTGCCGGAGCCGGCGCCACCCGGGGTGGTCTGGAAGATGGCGTGGCCGTACTCGTGCGCGACCACGTCGATCGGGGTGACCTGGCGCTGGCCGTCCTGGGAGCGGCCGAAGTTGGTGTAGCTGCCGTTCCAGTACGCGTTCACGTCGGCCAGGCCGACGCGGGCCGGGAAGCCGCGGCCGCTGCCGTTGATGCCGTTGCGGCCCAGCCAGTCGCGCAGCATGTTCCACTCGCGCTGCACGGCGTACAGGGTGTCGACGCAGGCCGTCTCCAGGTTGGTGCCCTGGCCGTTGCCCCAGTTGTCGTCGGTGCCGGTGTAGGCGGAGCCGTTCTGGCCGCCGCACTGGATGCCGGGACGGGTCGAGTCGGTCATCGACGTGGCGGCCGTGTCAATGGTGACCTGGCCGTTGTAGTAGCCGTTGCCGGTGCCCGCGCGTACCAGGTCGTAGGAGTCGACGTACCTGCCGGTCTTCGCGTCCACGAAGACGTGCTGGATGCTCGGCTTGCCGTCGGCGATGCCGGAGACCACGGCCTCCCACGCCAGCTTCGGCTGAGCACCCCAGGCGAGCACCACCAGCCGGGGGGCGGCGGTGTCGTCCACGCGGCTGAGCCGGGTCTTGGCGACGTCGGTGGCCCGGGCCGCGCTGATCGACGCCCTGGTCGGCACGTTGGCCGGGCTCGGCCCGGCCGCCGCCGTGGTGTCGCGGACGTTCCCGGCCGCGTCGGTGACGACGACCGCGTCGCCGCCGACCACGGGCAGGCCCTTGTAGGTCCGCTCGTAGGCGACGTAGTACATGTCGCTGGCGCCGGGAGTGACGCCCACCCTGCGGTAGGCCTCGTCGGGACCCTTGCTCAGCTTGTCGAGCCCGCTGGCGACCGCCTGGTCGGCCACTGCCGCCGCGAGCGACGACGGGTCGGCCGCCGCCGCGAGCGCGAGTGCGCCAGTGTTCTCCTGGGCCTTGTTGGCTCCGGGAGGAGAGGCGTTCGCGGGTGACGCTACCAACGCCATGGACGCGGCCGTGGCGATGCCCACGACCGCGGCGACTAAGGCTTTGCGTTTCACTTCGGTGTTGCTCCTTTCGGCGTTCTCCCTGGCCGGAGCACTTGTGAGCGCACGACGACGGCCACACCGCCGGGGATCCGCCAGGCGGTGGGCACACAGGGAAATGG
>NZ_JABCPZ010000025.1 GCF_013283785.1 Nonomuraea antri | reverse complement strand
CCGCCGCACCGCCCACCCCCCACGACCGCGACGCCCGGCACGCACCGCGAAAGCAGCGTGACCACACCGATCAACCGGCTAGCGATCCGCGGCCGCTACCGCCTGCCACGCCGGCCGAAGCCTCCCGTCCTCCCGCCTCGTCGGCCCGGATGGGCACCCTCGAGCCGCCGGCCGGATCCGCGCCGGCCCCGACCAGATTCCACCTCAGCCGACGCGCTGTCCTGATCGCCCTGTCCACCACCGCGGCCGCGGCAGCAGCCGCTACGATCATCCCCCGCATGCTGCCCGACCCACCGACCGGAAATCACCCGCGAACCACGCAGCCCTCTCCGAGCGTGAGCCGCAGCACGCGCCCATTCGCCACCGGGAAACAGCTCGGCAAGCCTCTCACCGGCCACACCGACACCGTCTCGGCGGTGGCGGTCGGCACCCTGGACGGCAAGACCATCGCCGTGTCCGGCAGCTGGGACAAGACGCTGCGGGTGTGGGACCTGGCCACCGGGAAACAGCTCGGCAAGCCCCTCACCGGCCACACCAGGACCGTCTTGGAGGTGGCGGTCGGCACCCTGGACGGCAAGACCATCGCCGTGTCCAGTAGCTGGGAGGGGACGCTGCGGGTGTGGGACCTGGCCACCGGAAAACAGCTCGGCACGCCCCTCACCGGCCACACCGGCCACGTCTTGGAGGTGGCGGTCGGCACCCTGGACGGCAAGACCATCGCCGTATCCGGCAGCTGGGACGGGAAGCTGCGGGTGTGGGACCTGGCCACCGGGAAACAGCTCGGCAACCCCCTCACCGGCCACACCAGCATCGTCTCGGCGGTGGCGGTCGGCACCCTGGACGGCGAGACCATCGCCGTATCCGGCAGCAGGGACAAGACGCTGCGAGTGTGGGACCTGGCCACCGGAAAACAGCTCGGCAACCCCCTCACCGGCCACACCAGCATCGTCTCGGCGGTGGCGGTCGGCACCCTGGACGGCAAGACCATCGCCGTATCCGGCAGCAATGACGAGACGCTGCGGGTGTGGGACCTGGCCACCGGGAAACAGCTCGGCAAGCCCCTCACCGGCCACACCGGCCCGGTCTTGGAGGTGGCGGTCGGCACCCTGGACGGCGAGACCATCGCCGTGTCCGGCAGCTGGGACGGGACGCTGCGGGTGTGGGACCTGGCCACCGGGAAACAGTTCGGCAAGCCCCTCACCGGCCACACCCGCCCGGTCTCGGCGGTGGCGGTCGGCACCCTGGACGGCGAGACCATCGCCGTGTCCGGCAGCGAGGACAAGACACTGCGGGTCTGGAGTTGGGGATCGCCGTAGCCGGTCCCTGGACAGATGCTCGGTGAAGCTCTTGGCTGGTCGGGTCACGGAAGGACCCGTAACCGGTGGCCGGATCGGCATAAGCGAAGGCGCGACGACATTACGTCCCAAGCGACGACCACGCACTTCGATCCGATCGCACTCTTCCCGCAACCGGTACCCAGTCGCCGCGGACGTTCGGGTTCGAGGATTCGTCCATCCTGGCGGGCAGGGACCATGCTGCTGGCGTACACCGACGCAACGGTGTCAGCGCAAGGAGAAGGACCGCACGCGCACAGCAGGCCAACGAAGAGCTCTGGGCGCGAATCTCCAGCAAGGTCTATCACCAGGGGTGCTGGTACCCCATCCCGGCGCGGTCTCGCCCTTCCACTGACATCTGTTCCGCATGGCTCACTGACTCCATCTCCGCGCTCAACACCCGCTGCGGCCGTCCAAGCGGACACCGAGCCTGAAGTGTCGCTGTTCGAGTCGATCGACCTGGCGACCTCCAGCGTCGGCGCCCGCACCTACCGGATCCCCGCGCTCGAGGTGACCCCCGACGGCATGGTCGTCGCGGCGTACGACCGGCGCAACAACAGCTCCGGCGACCTGCCAGGCGACCTCGACGTGCTGGTGCGTACCAGCCGCGACAGCGGATGCACCTGGACCGACCCCGTCCTCGTCGCCGATCACCAGGGCGGCGCCGGCGCGGGCGACCCAGCCTGATCGTGGACCGCCGGACCGGCCGCCTCTTCGTGTTCTACGCCTACGGCCCGCCGGGCATCGGCTTCTTCAACTCCGGAAAGGGCAACGACCCGGACAGCAGGACGATCCTGCACACCGGCTACAACTACTCCGACGACGGTGGAAGACCTGGACCGCGCGGCGGATCACCAGGGACATCAAGGGCCCGTCCTGGAACGGCATCTTCGCCTCCTCCGGCACCGGCATCCAGCTTTCCTCGGGCCGACTCGTCCTCTGATCTTCGCATTTGCCCTGATGGACACCGATGGTGATCTAACACGCATGGCGGGCTGCGGCGGTGACCGTGACCTCCATGCCGGCGCGCCGGCTGTACTGGCGGATGTCCGCGCCAAGGGGTTTGCCTGCATGACCGGGCGCACCGAGGAACCACACCGGCCCCGTGCCTGAGCCGGGTGCCCCGCCACCGGTGGCGGCGGGGCACCCGTGGAACGGTCAGAAGGCGCCCGTGGTGGTGCCTGCCGATCCCGTCGCCGGCGTGGTGATCGTGTTGTTGCCGCCCGGCTCCCACGCGTCAGCCGTGTCGGGGAAGTCGGCCTCCTGGCGCTTGACGCACTTCCACTCGACCGTGGTGTTCGGCGGCAGCTTGGACACCGTGCCCGTCCACGTCGGGTAGGCCGTCGGTGACAGCTTCACCGCGCCGGCCACCGACCAGTTGCCGAGCTGGGGCACGTTGCCCACGGCGTACACCGACTGGCCGCTGGTGGTGGTGCCGTTGGCGCAGGAGAAGGTGGCCGAGACCGGCGCCTGCCCGAGGGTGAAGGCGAAGGTCTTGGCCGTGGTGACCGCCACCGACGCCGACTTGGCCACGATCAGGTTGCCGCCCGCGTTGTACCAGCCGCTGGCGGCGGCGTCGAAGGCCGCCTTGGTGGCGCGCTGGGTGAGCGGGCTGCCGTTCAGCGTGACCGCCGACGCCTGGGTGTCGGCCACCAGCTCGACGACGTTCTGCCGCGCGGACGGCGCCCCGGCGTAGGTGCCGCCGGCCGCGGCGACGGTGACCGTGGCGGTGGAGCCGCTGAGCTGCTGGCTGAGCTGCGTGGTGCGGACGGCGCCGCCCTGGTAGGCGGTGCTGGCGCCGTCGTCCTCGTAGAGGGTGAAGCTGCTGGAGCCGCCGGCGTACACGCGGGCGATGAGCTCGCCGCGGGTGCCGGCGTCGGTACGTTTGCCCATGACGTTCATCGTCTTGCCGTCGACGAACATCTTGGGGATGATCGCCCCGGCGCGGGCGAAGGCGGGCAGCCGGAAGACGCCGTTCACCCACAGCGGCCGGTCGGTGAACCACTGCCCGGTGCTGGTGAGCTTCTCCCCGGTGGCGTAGTCGTACCAGGTGCCGGCGGGCAGGTAGACGTCACGCTTGCGCTCGCCGGCCCCGGCGACGACGCCGACCAGCAGGTCCTTGCCGATGAACTTCTCGTGGCCCATCTCCCGCACGTTCGCGTCGTTCTGGTGGTGGTACACCAGCGGCGGCACCACCGGCTCGCCGCTGGTGTGGGCGCGGTGCGCGAGTGAGTAGTAGTACGGCGTCAGCTCGTAGCGTTGCCGCAGGTTGGCCAGGTTGCTGGCGGTGTGTCCGATCTGGTCGGGCGAGGTCTGCGCGCAGTTGCACAGGTTCTCGGTGTGCGGCCGGATCGGCACCTCGAACCAGGCGCCGTTGGCGAACCACTGGGTGTAGAGCTCGTTGAGGTCGGAGTTGAGCATCTCGCGGCGGAAGCCACCGATGTCGGAGCCGTAGTAGTCGATGCCGGACATCGACATGTGCATCTGCGCGTTCTGCTGCTGGGCCAGGGCGGTCAGCTTGGAGCCGATGTCGGCCGACCACATGGCAACCCCGTGCCGCTGCATGCCGCCCGCGCCGGAGCGGGCCAGCATGAACGGCCGCTTGGTGCCGGTGGTGGCGTAGCCGCGCGCGATGCTCTGCGCCCATTTCAGGTTGTAGACGTTGTGGTAGTCGGCGTGGGCGTGCTTGCCCGGCAGCACTCCTGCGGTCCAGTCGGCCGCGTCGTACATCTCGGGTTCGCCCAGGTCGAGCCAGTGTCCGAGAACGCCCTGGTCGATCAGCGGCCGGCGCTTGGCGGTGTGCCAGTAGTCGCCTGCCGCGTCCTGCGTCCAGTCGATCATGCCGCCGCGCCCCCACCAGTCGTTGGTGGTCAGGTACGTCGGGGCGCACGACGAGCACCCGGCGCGCACCAGGTAACCGCGTGACGCCATGTCGGCATGCTCCGGGTTGTTCTTGCCGATGTAGGACTCCTCGATCGTCATCAGGCCGATCCCGTCGGCCGAGGCGAGCGCGGAGATCTTGGCCGCCGGGTTGGGGAAGTTGGCGGTGTCCCAGCTCAGGGTGCCCATCCGGGTGTTGTCCGAGCCCGCGGTGACACCGCCGAACCACTGCAGGTCGAGCACGAACCCGTCGACGGGGAACCCCGCCGCGCGCAGCCCGCTCAGCCGGTTGTCGATCTCGCCCCAGTTGTCGTAGCCGAACTCCGACACCCACATGCCGAGTGCCTTCTTCGGCGGCACCGGCGGGCGGCCGGTCAGCTCCATGTAGTCCTTGCGCAGGTCGGGCAGGTCAGGCCCGGTCATGGTGTACCAGCGCACCTGGTCACCCCAGGTGTCGACGGTCCACGGGTCTCCGGTGAGGTTCCATTCCTGCTTGTAGACCTGGTCGAGGAAGAAGCCGTAGTTGAGGTTGGCGCCGCCGACCGCGAACAGCACGGGGATCTGCGCGTTGCCGACGGGCCCGTTGTCGGGGTCGTAGACCATCGCGTTGCCGTAGGTGCCGCCGGGGCTGCGGGTGCGCCCCACCCAGTCGCCGTCGGCGCTGCCGCCGGGGAAGAACTGCTCGCCCAGGCCGTAGGCGTGCTGGATCGAGCCCTTGGTGATCGTCAGGCCCTTCCACGCCGCGGCCAGGTTGCGCGGGCAGGCCTCGTACAGCAGCCGGGTCGGGTCGGAGACCTTCACGCACAGCGTGCCGGCGGTGACCTCCACCTTCATCGCGGCCGTGGTGAGCGTGTTGCCGCTCTGGTTGAAGCTGGTCGGCCCGGTGTAGTCGGTCTTGGCCACCTGCGGAGTGGTGAACAGCGGCGCCGAGACGCCTGGGCCGGCGCCGTTGGCCAGTTCGAAGTGCACCAGGTCGTCGTCGAGGAACTCCACGACGAGGTAGGTCGATCCGCTGGTGAACTGGACCCGCTGCACGGCCGCCTGCGCGGGCAGGGCGACCAGCAAGGGCAGCAGCAGGGCGCTCAGGAGCAGGAGTGCGCGTCTCATGGGCGGGCCACGATCAGGTGGTCGAGGTTGACGCCGCCGCTGCCGTACAGGATCTTCACGGAGCGGGCGCCCGAGGTCAGGGTCGCCGGCAGGGTGGCGGTGCCCCAGGTGTCCCAGGTGCCGGTCGACGGCATCGACAGGGTGCCGACGGTGACGCCGTCGACCTGCACGGTGGCCGTGGCGGTGGTGGCGACGCCGTTGGCGTAGCGGACCTTCAGCGTGTGGCTGCCGCTCGCGTCGGCCTTGACCTGGAAGGTGAGCGCGTCGCCGGCGGCGCTGAAGCCGTCCACGAAACCGGTGCCGGTGTAGCCGGGGTGGTCGGTGTTGGTGGAGGTGCCGGTGCCGGTGGCGAACTCGGCCTCATAGCCGGCCTTGTCGACGCCGTTGAGCGTGATGGTCCGGCCGGCCGCGGAGGCGGCCAGCTTGACGTGGGTGAGCTGCTGGACCGGGTCCCACCACCAGCCTTCCGTCGCCGATTTGAGCGCGGCCAGGCTGGAGCGGGCGGTGGCGCCGGTGACGCCGGTCGGCTTGGTGGAGGCGACCTGCAGGGTGCTGGTCGTGGTCAGGGCCGGTACGGTCACCGTCGCGGTGTGCGCGGCCCAGTTCTCCGCCGAGCCGATGGTGCGGTTCACGCCGGCGGAGTCCTCGAAGTAGGAGTAGGACGTCGAGCCGGCCGGGTAGATGCGGAAGACGAGGTTGGTGTAGCTGGTGACGCTGTTGCCGATCGCGCCGCCGAGCTGGTAGTCGGCGTTGAGGTTGAGCGGGATGATCGCTCCCGGCTTGGCGTAGACGGGGATGCTGTCCAGGCCGGAGTGGTAACTCTTGGTCGCCGGGCCGGTGGCGCGCCCGCCGTTCCACAGGTCGTACCACTCCCCCGCGGGCAGGTAGACGTTCTTGGTCGTGGCGCCCTGCGCGGTGATGGGGGCGACCAGCAGTTGCGAGCCGAACAGGTACTGCTGGTCGTGCGGTGCGGCGGCGGCGTCGCCGGGGAAGGCGAAGCTCATCGCGCGCATCATCGGCACGCCGGTGGCCGAGCTCGCCTTGGCCTCGGTGTAGAGGTAGGGGATGAGGTTCATGCGCACGTTGGCGAACTTGCGGAAGGTCGGCACCACGCTGGTGTCGCCGCTGCGGGCCTGCACGTTCCAGGGCGTGCGCGCCTCGGAGACGGACGGGTTGGCCTTCTCCGAGTGGTACTGCATGATCGGCGAGAAGGTGGCCTGCGCGGCCGAGCGCAGGTAGAGCTCGGCGCTGGGGAAGGCGCCGGTGAACCCGGCCAGGTCCCAGGCGGTGTACGGCACGCCGGACTGCCCGGCGCTGAGCTGGGCGCGCACGGCCTCCTGGAAGGCGGAGAAGCTGGAGTTCTGGTCGCCGGCCCAGAAGATGGAGTATTTCTGCGCACCGGACGTGCCCGCCCGGCTGAAGATCGTGTTCTGCGCGTTCTTGCTCTTGACGTAGGTGTTGTAGGCGCTGGTGTAGCTGTTGGGGTAGGCGTTGTGCATCTCGTCGCCCTTGCGTCCGTCGGCGAAGGTGACGTTGCGGCCGAAGACGGCCTCGCTGCCGTCGGTCTTGAAGCCGTCGACGCCGATGTCGAAGAGGTGGTCACGCTTGCTCATCCACCAGTCGGTGGCGGCGGCGCTGGTGAAGTCGGGCACCAGCGAGTCGCCGAACCACTGCCCGGCCGGGATCCGGTAGTTCGGCACCACGTGGTTCTGCGCCTGGGCGTAGGCCTTGTCGTTGAGGTGCTGCTGCGGCGGGGTGGAGGGGTTGGTGTCGAAGTTCTCCTTCAGCACCGGGATCTGCCAGAGGACGACCTTGATGCCCTGGTTGTGCGCGTTGGTGATCATCGCCTGGGGGTTCTGCCAGGCCGTGCCCGGGGGGAAGGTCAGATCGGAGTAGGCGAGCTTGCCGCTGCCCGGTTTCGGGGTGTAGGTGGCGCCGTGCCAGACGTAGAAGGTGGCCTCGTCGCTCCACTGCTCCAGCACCAGCGCGGTGTGCGGGATGTTGTGCGTGGTGACGTTGCTGAGCTCGGCGGTGACCTCGGCCTGGGTGTTCCACTCGTTGGCCGACATCCACACGCCGAAGGCCCACTTGGGCGGCAGCTGGGGGCGGCCGCTGACGGCGGTGTAGTCGTCGACGATCTCGGCCGGGGAGCCGGCGAAGAAGTGGTAGTCGAGGGTGGAGCTGAGCGCGCCCCCGGTGTCGACGGTGAATCCGGCCAGGTCGCTGAGGTGGGTGTTGAGGTTGAAGATCGCGTAGCGGGTGCTGGGGAGGTAGACGCCGTACCCGGCCGAGTTCAGGAAGAACGGCACGCTCAGGTAGGTGCGGCGGGTGGCGCCCTGGTCGCGGTACTGGTTGTAGACGTAGTTGTGCACGTCGGTGCCGCGCTGGTCGAGCCGGTCATAGCGCTCGCCGAAGCCCTCGAAGCGCTCGCCCGCGGGCGACAGGAAGTGGTCCTCGATCTTGGTGATCGTGGTGGCGCCGTCGCTGGCCCAGCCGATGTTGCGGAAGGTCGCCGGGTCGTACTGGCGGGTGATGAGCGTGGTGCCGTCGCCCTTGTAGACCGACAGCCGGTACGGCGTCTTCTGGATCTTCAGCACCAGCGAGCCGGTGGAGATGGTCAAGGTGGAGGCCGAGTTGGTCACCGTGTAGCCGCTCACGCCGGAGATGTTCAGGCCGCTGCCGCTGGGGGCGATCTGGGTGTGGAAGCGGTCGGGCGCGGGGAAGGCGAAGCGGATCTTCGGCGTGAAGCTGCCCGCGCTGTCGCCGGTGGTGACGTCCACCGAGGTGCCGTTGTCGGTGTGGCCGGTCACGTTGGTGACGGTGCTCCACGACGTGACGGTGAACGAGAATGGGCCGGTGCTGCGCTGCCCGGCGCCGTTGACGTCGGCGTGCACCGTGTAGGAGATCTTGTCGCCGCGGGCGAAGGCGCCCAGGGTGAGTTTCCAGTAGGTGTTGTTGCCGCTGTTGTGGTCGAACGCGGCGCCGATCGGGGTCTGGTTCACCCCGTTCCTGGTCCACGTCACCCACACCGTCTGGCCCGGCTGGATCGGCCAGGTGGTGGCCTTGATCTGGACGGGTTCGCCGGCCATCGGGTCGCGCGGTGAGCGCTCGGTCGGCTCGGTGGAGTAGAGCTCGTCGATGCCGGTGGGGTTGTGGTGGACGCCGTCCAGCGCGTACGCCGGGGCGTGGACGAGGGAGACGAGCAGGACGATGATCGCGACGGCGGCGCCGGACCGTAACCGTTTCACGTGCGGGGTTCTCCTGTTCAGGTGGAGAAGACGGCTGCCAGGTCGGGCCAGCGCTCGGCGAGGCAGAGCACCGGCGGCCGGTCGAGGGGCGCGGCGAGCGCGAGGACGCGCCCGCCGCGGTGGGGGCGGCCGGTCCAGACGTCGACCCACTCGCCCTCGGGCAGGTAGGCCTCGACCTGGTCGGCGCCCGGCTCGGTGACGGGCACGACGAGCAGCGCGTCGCCGAGCTTGTACTGCAGCGGGTGGGCCCAGATGGCCTCGTCGCCGGGGTGGTCGAAGAACAGGCCACGCATCAGCGGCGCGCCGCCGCGCACGGCCTTTGCCGCCTCGCCCGTCAGGTACGGCACCAGCCGCTCACGAAGCTCGGCGAAGGATCGGAAGAGCGGGATGACCCGTTCGTCGCCGGTCTGCTCGGCGATGTTCCACGGCGTGCGGTCACGCGGCGGCGTGCGGTGGTGGTTGAACTCCGAGTGGTACTGCATGATCGGCATGAACGCGCTCGTGCCGGCCGCCCGCAGGTACAGCTCCGCGTCGGGCACCGGTCCCGAGAAGCCGGCCAGGTCCCAGCCCCAGTAGACGATCCCGCAGGCCGAGGCGGTGATCCCGGCCCGGATCGAGGAGCGGAACGCCTCCCACGTGGAGTCCTCGTCCCCGGCCCAGAAGGCGCCGTGCGGTTGCGACCCGGCGAACCCCGCCCGGCTGAACGTCACCGGCGCCTTGCCGCAGGCGCGCAGCAGGTCGCCGAACGCGCGGGCGTAGTGCACGGGGAACAGCCCGTTCCCGGCCGCGCCGTCGCGCCCGTCGGCGTAACGCAGGTCGTGGCCCCAGGCGTGCTCGCCGCCGTCGGTCTTGAACCCGTCGATGCCCACCTCCTCGACCAGGTAGCGCCGCTTGGCCGTCCACCAGTCGCGGACCTCGGGCGAGGACAGGTCGGGCATGAGCGCCAGCGGGAACCACCAGCCCCGGTTGCGGTAGGGCCGGCCGTCGGCCTCGCGCACGCCGTAGCCGCGCTCGAGGAGTTGCCGGGCGTCGACGGCCGCCTGGTGGGTGGGGTGCGGGCGCATCTTCTGCAGGGGGATCTGCCACAGCAGCACCTTGATGTCGCGTTCGTGCAGCTCGTCCACCATGCCCTTGGGGTCGGGCCAGGGCCCGTCGGCGGGGAAGGTGTAGTGGGCCAGCGTGTGCGGCTCCTCCCCCGGCTCGTACTGGGCGCCGCGGAAGGCGGTGAAGGTGCTCTCGTCGCTCCAGGCCTCGATGACCAGCGCGCCGACCGGGATGTCGTGCTCACGGTGTGCGTCCATCTCGGCCATGACGCGCGCCTGGGTGTTCCACTCGTTGCCGCTGGCCCACAGCCGGAACACCCAGCCGGGCAGCTCGGCCGGCCGGCCGACGTCGTCGAGGAAGGCGTCGAGTATCTGCGCGGGGCTGCCCTCGTAGAAGGTGACGTTCACCTCGTCGCCCTCGGCCTCGGCCTCGACGGTGAGCGTGTCGCCGACGTCGTACCAGGTCCTGCGGGAGGTCGCCACGTGGAAGCCCCAGCTTCGCCCGCCGTCGACGACGATCGCGAACGGCATCGGCAGGTAGGTGCGGCCGTGCGCGCCCTGCGACTTGTACTGCTCGAACACCACCGCGTCCAGCGACCTGCCGCGCTGGTCGACGCTGTCGAACCGCTCACCGAAGCCGACCACGTGCGCGCCGGGCGCGAGCTCCATCGCGAACCGGCCGCGCAGCACGCCGTCGCCGTCGGCGAGCCAGCGCACGCTGTCCGCGACGATCCGGTCGGCGCCCCGCGTGGTCAGCTTGCCGCCGTGGTCGTGCCAGTTCGCCGCGGTGACGTCGAACCAGCGGCTGGTACGGCGGGCGCCCGCGTCGTTGGTGGCGACGAAGCGGTAGCTGTAGCGGTGGCCGGTGTGCAGCGGCGGGGTGGTGACGCTCCAGGAGCCGGAGGCGGCGCGGGCGGCACGGGCCTGCGCGGCGGCCAGGTGCCCGCCGTCGACCTGGCCCGGCTCGGCCGCCTCCGCGCCGGAACCGGCCCTGGCCAGGGTGAGCTCGGCCGCGTCGCGCCCGTCGACGCGCCACTGGCAGGTGACCGCGCGCACCGACCCGGCGGCGCGCACCCGCAGCTCCACCGGCTGCCCGTCCAGCGGGGTGACCGGCAGGCGCTGGTCCTGGGTGTCGGCGTACGGGTGGCCCGAGCCGTACGGTCGGTGGGTGATCATGCGCGGACCTCCAGCGCGTCGGCGAGCATCAGGTACATTCCGTGCGACCACAGCAGAGGCCGCGCGACCGGCCCCCACCGCCGCAGCCACTCCTGCAACCGGGGCGGCGCCAGCAGCACGTCGGAGACCTGCTCAGGCAACTGGCCCGACTCGTCGGCCTGGGCGGCCATCCAGTCCAGATAGCGCAGCGCCTCGGCGCGGCGTCCCGCGGCGGCGTGGTTGAGTCCGAGAAAGCCGGCCAGCAGCACCCAGCGGCCGCCACCGTAGAAGGTGTCGGCCAGGAAGCGGTGCACGCCGCCGTCACGCGCGAGCTGCCGCTCCACCTCGGCCACCGTCCGCACCGCCACCGGGTGGCCGACGGGGTAGAGCCCGAACGGCGCCACGCACGCCGGCAGCGAGGCGTCGACGGCGTCGCCGCCGAGCCCGTGGGCGTCCAGGTCGTGCAGCGGCGCCACGGCCTGGCCCGGGTCGACGAGCGCCACCGTGCCCTGCGCCGACGGCAGCCACTTGCGCAGGTGGCCCGCGGGGGCGACGCCCTGCTCGGCCACCAGCCCGGCGATGTCGGCCACCACCTGCGCGGCGGCGGCGGCCTCCGCGCCGGCGAGCAGGCCGCCGGCCGCCGCGGCGCGCAGCCCCGCGTGCACCGCCCCGAGCGTCGAGACGTGCCGCTGGTCGACGTGCTCCTCCCACCAGTCGTAGCAGGGCTGGTTCCAGAACCACGTCAGGTAGCGGGCGGCGACCCGGACCGCCTCGTCCGCGCCAGGGACGCGCACACCGTGCCTGGCGGTGTGCTCGGCCAGCGCCCACAGCCACGTGCCGTAGCCGTCGAGCTGGTGGTCCCACCACTCGTCGGCGCCGTCGCCGCCGTCCAGGGTGAACCGGGTGGGCAGCATCTCGGCCGCCGAGACCGGCAGCCCGGCGCGGGCGCGCCCGATCAGGCCTGCCACCTGGTCGTGGCGGGCGCCGATCACCCGGGCGCACCAGGCGTGGAAGGCGCTCGCGCTGTCGACCTGCCCGGCCCGGCTCATGCCCTCGGCGATGAAGGCGCCGTCGCGCAGCCAGGCGTAGCCGCGGTAGGCGGAGAAGGTGGGACTGGCCGGGTAGGCCCCCGACGGCGACTGATGCGTGTTGATCACATCGATGCTGCGCGCGACGAGCTGCGCCCGCGCCAGGTCGCTTCCTACGATCACTGGGTCAGTTCTCCTGGTTGATGGCGATCTCCTGTTGGCCGCGTCTCAGCCGAGCAGCCCGTCGACCTTGGCGGCGGCGGCCTTGAGCGCGTCCGCGACGGACTTCCGCCCGGCCGCGGCCTCGCTGAGCTCCTGGGTCACCGCGTCCTGCATCTCCTGCTGACGCTTGATCACCGGCGGCAGCGCGATCGACTTGAGCGAGTCGAAGACCGCCTGCCGGTTGGCCGGCTCGGGGTCCTTGAGGTAGCCGGCGAGCATGGCCTGGTCGGAGACCGGCGGCAGTTCCCACGACGACTCGATGCGGGTGGTGGCGGCGACGTTCGACGACGACAGGAACTTGGCCCAGGCGTAGGCCTCCTTGCCGTGCTTGGTGCCGGCCGAGGCGGCGACCGCGTTGTGGAAGACCGCGCTGGCCTTGGTCACGTCGCCGGGCTCGACGACCACGTCCCACTCGAACGGCACGTCCTTCAGGCCGGCGAACTGCCAGATGCCGTTGTGCCACATGGCGAGCTTGCCCGACTTGAACAGGTTGGTGTCGTAGTCGGCGGTGCCGCCGATCTCCGCCTCGGTCGGCATGGTCTTGCCCACCTTGGACACCAGCCAGGTGGCGGCCTTGACGCCTTGGGGGCTGTTGAAGGCCGACTTCTTGCCGTCGGGCGACAGGAACTCGCCGCCGGCCTGCTTGAGCGTCTTGTAGAACTCGAAGAACTGCACCGGCTGGAAGTCGCCGTAGACCTTGGCGCCCTTGTCGGTCAGCTTCTCGGCGGCGGCCTGCTCGTCGGCCCAGGTCCACTCGGCGGTGGGCGGCTCGACGCCGGCCTTCTTGAACAGGTCCTTGTTGTAGAACAGCACCACGGTGGAGAAGGAGGCAGGCAGGGCCAGTTGCTTGCCCGCGTGCTGGAAGGCGGTGAGCGAGCCCTCGGCGTACCCGGCCGGGGCGGTGTCACCGGCGACGGTGCCGAGGTCGAGCAGCGAGCCGGCGCCGGCGTAGACGACGAAGTTCTCGTAGTTCAGCTCGAAGGTGTCGGGCGCGGTGCCGCCCGCGATGCTGGTCTGCAGCTTGGTGAAGTACTGGTCGTACGGGGCGGTCTCGACGACCACGTCGATCGTCGGGTTCTCCTTCTCGAAGGCCTGAACGATCTTGTCGAGGTCCTTCTCGTGGTCGGGGGCAGCGGAGAAGGTGAAGTAGCGCAGCGTCACCTTGCCGCCCTCGGACGCGGTGGTGTCCCTGGTGGCCGAGCCCTGGGAGCAGGCTGCGGCCAGCGCGGCGAGCGCCAGGAGCGCGATGGTCTTCTTCATGGGGGCGTCCTTACTTGAGCCCGGACTGGGCGACGGAGGCGATGACGTGCTTCTGGGCGAAGAGGTAGAGGATGAGGATCGGGACGACGCTGACCACGGAGCCGGCCATGACGACGTTCCACTCGGTGGTGAAGCGGCCGTGCAGCTCGGCCAGGCCGAGCGGCAGGGTGAAGAACTCCGGCGAGCGCAGGATCACCAGCGGCCACAGGTAGCTGTTCCAGCTCGCCATGAAGGCGAAGATGGCGAAGGTGGCCAGCGCGGGCCGGATCAGCGGCACCACCACGAAGGCGAAGATCCGCAGGTGGCCGGCGCCGTCGAGGACCGCGGCCTCGTCGAACTCCCTGGGCACCTGCTGGATCGCCTGGCGCAGCAGGAACACCCCGAACGCCGAGGCGACGGTCGGCGCCAGCACGGCGAAGTAGGTGTCGGACAGCTCGAAGGTGCGCATCTCGATGAACAGCGGCACGATCAGCACCTGGAGCGGCACCATCAGCGTGGCCAGGTAGACGGCGAACAACGCGCCGCGACCGGGGAACGGCAGGCGGGCGAAGGCGTAGGCCGCCATCGCGCTCGTGATGAGCTGCAGCGCGGTGGAGGCGAGACCGATCCAGAGGCTGTTGGCCAGGATGCGCCAGAACGGCATGGCCTCCAGCAGCCGCGCGTAGGCCGCGAGCCCGGCCCCTTCCGGGGTGAAGTCGGGCGGGGAGGCGAGCACCGCCCCGTCGGGGGTCAGCGACGTGATCACCGCCCACGCGAACGGGAACAGCATCACCAGCGCGCCCGCCGCCACCAGCAGGTATTTCAGCGCCTTAGCCATAGTTCACCCACCTGCGCTGGCCGCGGACCTGGATGAGCGTGACCACCAGCACGACGGCGAACAGCAGCCACGACAGCGCCGAGGCCGCCCCGGCCCGGCCGTACTCGAAGGTCATCTGGTAGACCTGCTCCACCGCCACCCGGGTGGCCCCGCCCGGCCCGCCGCCCGTCATGACGTGCACCTGGTCGAAGACCTGAAAGCCGTTGATGAGCGAGATCACCACGACGAAGAACGTCGAGGGCGACAGCAGCGGCAGCGTGATGCCGCGGAAACGCTGCCAGGCCGAGGCGCCGTCGACGCGTGCCGCCTCGTGGTACTCGCCCGGGATGGCCTGCAACCCCGCCAGCAGGATGATCATGACGAAGCCGAGGTCCTTCCACGCCGAGGCGAGGATGATCGACGGCATCGCCCAGTCAGGGTCGGTCCACCAGCCGGGCCCGTCCACCCCCAGCAGGCCCAGCGCCCAGTTGACGATGCCGCTGGCCGGGTTGAGCAGCCACTTCCACATCAGCGCGACGACCACCCAGCTCGTGATCACCGGCAGGAAGTACACGGCGCGGAACAGGTTGCGGCCCTTCATCGCCCGGTTGAGCAGCATCGCCAGCCCGAGCCCGCCCGCGTACACCAGCGGCAGGTAGCCGGCGATGAAGTACAGCGTGTGCCCGAAGGCGGCCCGGGTCTCCTCGTCGCCCAGCAGCTCGGCGTAGTTGGCCAGGCCCACCCATCGCATCGGCTGCAGCAGGTCCCACTCGTGCAGGCTCACCCACAGCGAGCCGATCATCGGGACGAGCGTGAACAGGGTGAGCGGGACCAGGCTGGGCAGCAGGAAGATCGCGACCGTGCCGGCGTAGCGCCAGCGCTGCCCGGCCGTCCGGCGCGGTGCGGCGGCGTGCCGCTTGACCGGTGGCGGCGCCTGCGTGGTCAGGCTCATGGCTGGGCCCCGATCAGCCGGGCGCGCACCAGTCTGCCCTGCTCGCCGGCGGCTCCGGCGGCGTCGAACGGCGTGGCCAGCACCAGCGCCGCGGCGCCCTGGGCCCAGCTCGTCTCGTCCCAGCTCTCCACCTCGATGGAGATGTCGCGCCGGCCCGGCATGAGCTGCGCGCGCACGGCGCGGTCGAAGCCCGGCTGCCAGAACGGCCAGTGCGCGATCCCCTCGCCGAGCACGACCACCACTTCCGGGTCGACCACGTTGATCAGCCCGGCGGTGGCCCGGCCCAGGATCGCGCCGGCCTCGGCGAAGACGTCCAGCGCGGCGCGCGAGCCCTCGGTGGCGGCCCGGCCCAGCTCGTCGACCGACGCGGGCGCCGGCGGGCCGAGGTACTTGGAGACGGCGCTGTCCTTGGAGACGGCGCTGTCCTCGGAGACGGCGCTGTCCTCGAAGACTGCGCTGTCCTTGGCGGCGACGGTGTCCTTGGCGGCGGCGATGCCCTTGGCCGCGGCGATGCCCTTGGCCGCAGCGATGCCCTTGGCCGCAGCGGCCGACAGCAGGCCGGCCGCGCCGACGAACGCCTCCAGGCAGCCGTATGATCCGCACCCGCAGGGCGGGCCGTCCTCGGCCACCGGCACGTGGCCGAACTCGCCCGCGCCGCCACGCGCCCCCCGGTACACGCGCCCGTCGGTGACGATCGCGGCGCCGACGCCGCGCCCGATGGTGAGCACGAGGAAGTCGCGGTGCGTGCGGCCCCTGCCGTACAGGCGCTCGGCCGCCGCCAGCGCGTTGACGTCGTTCTCGACCAGCACCGGCAGTTTGAGCCTGCGCCGCAGCCGCTCGCCGACCGGCATGCCCTGCCAGCCCAGCGTCGGGGCGTTGACGGTGCCGACCGACTGGTCGTCGACGGCGCCGGGCACTCCGACGCCGACGCCGAGCAGCGGCGGGCCGTCGCCGAGCGCGTCGAGCGTCGTCTCCACCGCGGCGGCCAGCTCGTCCAGTGAGTGGGGCGAGGCCGGGTCGAACGGCCGCTCCCAGGATCCGAGCACCACTCCGTCGAGACGCACGTCGACCAGCACGAGATGGTCGGCGGTGACCTTGACGCCGAGGGCTCGGCCCGCCGCGCCGATGACGCCGAGCAACTGGGCGGGCCGGCCGCCGCGCGAGGGCTTGAGGTCGAGCTCCTCCAGCATGCCCGCGCCGATCAGCTCGCGGGTCAGCTGCGTGACGGTGGCTGGGCTGAGATCGAGCTCTCGGGCGATGTCGGTACGGCTGAGCGGTCCGAGCGTGCCCAGGAGGGCGAGGATCGCCGTCCTGGTCAGGTCGCCGCGGTCAGTGCCTGCCATCAAGAGAACCAGGCTTTCTTCGGCAATAAAGTTAGTGGTGAAAATATGCGGCCGAGGTTCGGTCGTTGTCAAGACTCCGAAACCGTTCCGAAATCCCCGCGGCCTGGCTCAGTCGAGCTGCCCCTCGCACTGGACAGCGGCGCCACGGCGGCCAACCCGGAGTTCCTGCCTCTCACCACGCGTTTGGAACGTGCCTTCGCCGCCCGCCTGGCCGCCCTGCCGGCACAGACCGCCGCGCTGCTGCTGGCCGCCGCGGCCGACGACAGTGCGACCTGTCCACCGTGCTGCACGCCGCCACCCTGTTGACCGGCGCGGAGACGTCCGCCGGGGTACTGACCCCGGCGGTGGAGGCCGGCCTGGTCGAACTGCGCGGGCCCGCTGTGCGATTCCACCACCCTCTGGTGCGGTCAGCCATCTACCGAAAGGCCGGGCCCGACGACCGCCAGGCGGTCCATACCGCGCTGGCCCAGGTGCACGCCGCCGACGCCGACCGCAGAACCTGGCACCGAGCCGCCGCCATCGCCCACCAGGACGAATCCGTCGCCGCCGAACTCGAAGAGGTGGCCGCGCGAGCACGGGGACGCGGCGCGATCACGGTGGCGGTCTCCGCCCTGCGCCGTGCCGCCGAGGTCAGCCGGCACCAGGAAGGCCGCCTGGAACGGCTGTTGCGCGCGGCAGAGCTGGTCTTCGAACTCGGCCGGGCCGACCAGATCGCCGAACTGCTGGCCCTGGCCGAACCCGGCCTGCTCGGCGAACGGCAGCGGGCCCGACTGGCCTGGCTGAAGGAGGTGATGGAAGAAAACCGCAACGAGGGCCCCGAACGGATCCTGCGGCTCATCGCCGACGCCGAGCGCGCGGAAATCGCCGGCGACCGCACGCTGGCGCTCAACTTCATCCGGGCCGCTGCCCTGCGTTGCTGGTGGACCGATTCTGGCTGGGACCTGCGGCAACAGGTCATCACGCGGGCCCGCCGGCTGGCGAGCGGCGACGACCCCGAACTCCTGGAGATCCTCGCGACCGTCAGCCCGGTCGAGAACGGCGGCGTCGTCATCGAGCGGGTCGCCGCGCTGCGCGGCACCCCCTTCGACGCCGCCATGAGCAGGATTCTCGGAGTAGCGGCGAGCGCGGTCGGCGCCCAGCACCTCGCGGTGCCCTTCCTGGAGGCCGCGATCGACGAGCTACGGGCGCAGGGCCGCCTGGGCCTGCTGGCCCAGGCGCTCGGCTCGCTGATCTGGTGCTGGGTCTTCTGCGGTGACCTGCCGAGCGCGCTGGTGACCGCGGAGGAATGCGAGCGCCTGGCTCGGGAGACCGCGCAGCCGCGCTGGCAATCCTCCGCATACGCCGGGCAGGCGCTCATCGCCGGTCTACGCGGAGAGGAGGCACACGGCCTGACACTGGCCGCCGCGAGTGAGCGCGCGCTCGGCAGCCGCGCGAACAGCTCGGCCATCGCGCTCATCGAGCACGCGAGGGGTGTGATCGCGCTGTGCGCCGGCCGCCGCGAAGACGCCTTCGACCACCTGCGGCGCCTGTTCGACCGGGGCGATCCGGCCTTCCATCCCATGCAGCGGCTATGGGCGCTCGCCGATCTGGCCGAGGCCGCGCTGCCCGACCGGCGCGAGGACGCCAGGCCGCTGCTGGCCGAGCTGGAGCAGGTCGGTACGCTCACCCCGGCCCCGATGCTGCACCTGGGGCTGCGCTACGCGCGGGCGGTCCTGGCCGACGACGCCGACGCCGAACGCCTCTACCAGGACGCTCTCGACGCCGACCTGTCGTCCTGGCCCATCGGCCGGGCGCGTCTGATGCTCGCGTACGGCATCTGGTTGCGGCGCCAGCGCAGGATCCAGGAGGCCCGTGTCCCACTACGCACCGCCCGCGACGCCTTCGACGCCCTCGGCCTGCTCGCCTGGGGAAACAAGGCCCGTCAGGAGCTGCGCGCGGCGGGCGAGACAAGCGACCTGCGCACGCCCAGCAGCGTCGACCAGCTCACCCCGCAGGAACTGCACATCGCCAGGCTGGCCGCAGCCGGGCTGACCAACCGGGAGATCGGCCAGCAGCTCTACCTGTCGCACCGCACGGTCAGCACTCACCTGTACCGGTTGTTCCGCAAACTCGGCATCACCGCCCGCGGCCAGCTACGCGACGCCCTGGGGCCGGCCGCGTACGTCGGCTGACGAATACCGTCCCGGTCCTCGCGCGGCATGGCGGGCACTCAGGCGAGGAAGTCGAGCACGAGCGTCCTACGTCTGGTTCGGGAAAATCCCGGCTGGGGCCATCGGCGGGTCCACGGTGCGCTCACCACCCTGGGTATCAAGGTCGCGCCGTCCACGGTGCGGGAGATCCTCAAGCAGGCAGGCTTGATCTGGCGCTGCGCCTGCCGATAATTCCATCCATGCTGATCAAGCGGCATGTGAGTACTCGTGGAGGATGCCGCCGAGCCGGTCTCGTCGGCGTACATTCAGGTCGGCGATTCGAAGTGGGACGGGAGCTGACCACCCCACGCCCCGGCCTGGTCCTGGGTGACGCCGTCGGCGACGTACTCCATGTACAGGACATCGCCGTCGCGGTAGACGGCGGGAGCGGGGCAGGCCGAGCGCGCGGGCGATCAGCGTGGCGGCCTCTTCTGCGACTGGGTTGTGCCCATCGGGATTGAAGCGCCGTACCTGCTTCCGCACGGCCTTGGTGCCGTCGGTGAGTTCGAGCGGTTCGGTCTGCGCCGAGTCGCTGCCCAGTCGCCACTGAGCAGTCACCTGCTGGGAGGCGACGACATGTGCGAGACGGTCGACGCCGTCAGGTCGGGCGGTGGCGTGTTTGAGGGACGTGACGGCTTGGGCGGCATCGGCGGCCACTGTCGGCGTACAGGCTGACGTGCACAGGCACGTACACGCAGATGTACAAGCTTGGCGCGGTGGTTGGGAAGCGCTGTCTCGTCAACAGAGCTGAGACAGTCTCATAGTTACGAGCCGGCGGGTGGTTGGCCTCGCGTATGGTCGTTCGGCGGAAACTGGTCGGCCCCGGCGCGGATCACGCCGTTCTCATACGCGAACACCACTGCCTGCGCGCGGTCACGCAATCCGAGCTTGCCGAGCACGCGTCCGACGTGGACTTTCACGGTCGCCTCGGAGATGTGCAAGCGCGCGGCGATCTCGGCGTTCGAGCGGGCGCGGGCGAGTTCCATCAGCACGTCTCGCTCGCGGGCGGTCAAGGCGTCGAGCGGCGTCGGTGTGCCCGATACCGGTAGGTGGGAGGCGAATGCCGAGATCAGCCGTCGCGTCACCGCCGGGGCGACGGCCGCGTCGCCGGACGCGACCACGCGAATGCCGCTCAGCAGGTCCGCCGGCAGCGCGTCCTTGAGCAGGAATCCGCTGGCGCCGGCGCGTAGCGCGGCGAAGACGTACTCGTCCAGGTCGAACGTGGTCAGCATGAGGACCCGGGCCGGTGAGCCGGACGCGACGATCCGCCGCGTCGCCTCGATCCCGTCCATGGCCGGCATGCGCACGTCCATCAGCACGACGTCCGGCCGCAACGCTCCTGTCTGGGCGACGGCCTGCTCGCCGTCGCCGGCCTCTCCGACCACCTCGAGGTCGGGCTCCTGCTCCAGCACCGCCCGGAACCCCAGCCGCAGCCATGCCTGGTCGTCGACCAGGAGCACGCGGATCGTCATGGCGGTAGCGGCAGTCGCGCGTGCACGCGCCAGCCGCCGCCGGGCACCGGCCCGGCGTCCAAATCGCCACCATAGGAGGCAACTCGCTCACGCATGCCCGCCAATCCATGTCCGCCGGTCCCTGGCAGGCCGAGCCGGTCGCCGCCGTCATCGACGACCTCGACGTTCACGCCGGCCTCGCCGTAGCGCAACCGCACCGTGGCCGTGGCCCCTGCTCCAGCGTGTTTCATGGTGTTGGTGAGCGCTTCCTGGACGATCCGATACACCACCAGGTCCAGCACCGTACGAGCGAGACCGTCGCGGATCAGCGTAACCGGCAGCCCGGCACCGCGGACCTGATCGACCAGCGCGTCGACCCGCAGATCCGCAGCGTCGCCATCGCGCAGCGCGCCGACCAGGCGGCGTACCTCCGACAACGCGTCCCGGCCGGTCACGGCCACCTTGGCCATGAGGTCGGCCGAACGCTCGGGAACGGCGGCGGACGCGACCGCCCCGTCGGCCAGCGCGACCATCACCGCGAGGTTGTGCGCCACGACGTCGTGCACCTCGCGTGCAATCCTGGCGCGCTCGGCCGCCGCGCTGAGCAGGGCCTGCTGCTCACGATCCCGCTCGAGCCAGCGAGCACGCTCCTCCAGCGCCACCAGATACGCGCGCCGGGTCCAAACCGTCAGTCCCAGCAGGAGACATCCGCCGAACAGCGCAGCGACCAGGACCGCGTCCCACCAGGGCCCGCCGTTGGACAGCCACCCGATCACGAACGGCACCGCCGGTGACCAGGCCAGCCACAGATGGCGTCTGGGCCCGTACCGGGCGACCAGGTATGCCGCGATCATCGGGCCGATCAGCTGCACCGGGTTCAGCACACCGGCCGATGCCAGGGCGAACGCCACCACGATCACGACCCAGAAGACCGCAACCGACCACCAGCGCCGCCACTGATCCGGCATGGACCTCATCGTAAGGTCGCCCAGCTCCACGACAGGAAGTCGGCGATCTGCGCGATCGCCATCCGGCTTTCCGGCGCCTCGTCCGCCACGAGCGGCCACGCGTGCATCATGCCCGGCCAGACCTGTGTCTGCCCGGGCACACCCGCTGCGCGTAGCCGATCGCCGAGCCGGGTCACGTCGCTGAGCAGGACCTCTTGGCTGCCGGCCAGCAACAGCGTCGGCGGGAGTGCGGAGAGGTCGGCATACAGCGGCGACAGCAGCGGGTCGCGCAGGTCGATCGTGCCGTTGCGGGTGTAGCTGTCGACTGTGAGCTTGCGCGTACCGGGCGTCAGGATGGGGTCGCGATCGGACAGCGTACGGAAGGTCTCGCCCCGCAGCGTGAAGTCGGTCACCCCAGAGAGCGACACGAGCGCGGCCGGCAGCGTGTCACCGCTCTGGCGGAGGGAGAGCGCGCTCGTCAAGGCGAGGTTGCCGCCCGCGGAGTCACCCACGATCGCCAGGCGTGACGCCGCGATGCCCTGGCTGCGGAGCCAACGGTAGGCGCGCACACCATCCTGCATGGCCGCTGGATAGGGGTGTTCGGGCGCCAGGCGGTAGTGCGCCAGCAACACGCACGCGCCGGTCTGTCGCGAGATCGCCGCGGCGAATCGACGAGGCCCGTTGCCCGCGATCTCGATGAACCCGCCGCCGGGGAGATAGAGGATCATCCGTTCGCTGCCGGCGTGGCCGGCGCAGATCCGTTCGGACGGGACACCGCCCGCATCGATCCGCTCCATTGTCGCGCCGGCCGGGAGCTCGGGCCGGGTGTCCAGGTCTCGCTGACGATCGGCGCGCAGCTCCACCTCATTCGTCGGCAGCGGAAGGAGCGCCGGCACGGCCATCGCCACCAGGTAGAGAGCCGACCCGATGGCACTCGGCACGGCTGGAGCGCCGTTACCACGCGGTGCCGGGGCGAGGCCGATCGTGGCCGTGGCGTACCCGACAAGGAGGATCGGCGCGAGCAGCGCGGAGAGGAGCCTTGGGGTCGTGCCCATGCGGGCGAGCCAGGCCGGCCAGAGCGGGAACATGAGCAACGCGGCGACGGTCAGGATCGCCGAGGTGAGGTGAAAGCCCCGCTCTGTCGGCAGCATCGCGTTGAGCGCCCACAACGCCGAGCGCGCGGCGGTCAGCAGCAGGCCGGCCGCACCGAGCACGCCGATCACACGGCCGCGACCGTCCTGCTTGACGACAGCCATCGTCCAGCCCGCCAGCAGCAGTGGCGCGATGATGGCCCCGGCGGCGAAGGCGATCCACGACAGAACGGGCACCCCGGCGGCCACCTCATTCGCCCACAGCGGGATCAGGAGCAGGCCGAGGACCGCGCTCGTCCCCCAGCACGCTCCCGCCGCGGTGCCGAGCGAGCGTATGAGATGGGTGCCGATCCGGCGCGAGAGCACCACGAGCACGGCACCTGACGCCAGCAATACGGCAAGGCTCAGGATGACGCCGATGGTGTTGTCGGTGACCAGCGTGGCCGCGAACGAGCGCGGGTCGAGCAGTATCTCCGGGAAGCGCAGCGTCGCGGACAATCCGACGGCACCGGCGATGACGAGAAGAAACAGCACGCGGAACAATAGGCCCGCGTCTTGGGCGGAGACCTTGTCACTCATGGGACGGACGCTAAGACCCGGACCGCCCGCCGCATATGAGCCGAAAAGCGAGCACTCATCGGAGCGCATACGACTTGAGTCGTATGCGGGATCAGACTCGCCGCAGGTGAACATCAACCACAGGCGTCATCGACAGGCCTGTTGACCAGTGTGACCGGTCCCCCGAGGCGAATCCGCCGCCCTGAGCCGGCTGCCGCGTGACGTCGCGAATTGGCGCATCACGTTTGCACTTCTGCTCGTACCTGGCTCTGTACTTCTACCCGTACGTCGACAGCCACCGTCATCACGTAAGCGGCACATGATCAATCAGGGCCTTCGCAAACTGCTTGAGGTCAGGGGGAGGCGTCAGGCGCGGCCCGGCCGTCTGGGGCCCGCTGGCCGGTCTAGTCCCCCGCCAGGCCTCCACGGCCGACAGCGGCCAGTAGAGGCGATACAGGATCCGGTGCGGCGCCGGGAAGGAGCAGCGCCTTGGCTGGCCGCGCGACAGCCAGCTGGTGATGGTCTTGGGCGCGACGCCGGCGACGGCGGCCGCGTGGGCGGTGTCCACCCGCACATCCCCCTCCAGCGGAGGCAGCCCGAGCAGCGCGCCGGTGGGCGGGCGCTCGCCGCGCGCCAGAGCCTCGCGCAGCGCGGCCAGGTCCACACTCTCCACCGGGTCGGTGGAGGCGACCTCCACCGGCTCGCCGTCGCGGCCGCGTACCGATCGGGTGGCCATCAGATTGTTCCTTCCCGTGTGATGCTGGGGCGGGGTCCCCGTTGGCCGGTACCGGCCAGCGGGGCAGCAGGGTGCGTTCCCAGGCCCCGATCAGGCCGCGCAGGTGCGCCCGGTCGTCGTCGGCGTGGGGGTTACCAACCTGGGAGAACCTCGTTAACGCCGGATTCCGTTCCAAATCTCTCTGCCCCCCGACTCGGAGGGGATGAAATAACAACAACATACGATGTGCCCATAATTTTGCGAAACCTTGGCGCAAAATACTGGCGAACCATAGGGGCAGCCGGCCAGGCAATGACTATCGTGGATTTGTAGCGGATTAGGTGTGGAAACGACACAAAAGTGTGTCCCACTCCAAATTTATGGTTCGTATTTATCTAGAGAGTCTAATTCGGCTGGACCACTTCATCTCCGGGCGGTTAACGCGAGTAGCGAATTCCAGCACTCGGCAAAGGAGTTCAACATGGGAAGTCCAGTGTTCGGAGAATCCAACGACTCCGCCATCGCCGCTGTACGTGCCATACATGGTGCCGCAGGTCCAGGTGTCTGGGCGGAGAGTGCCACTGGCGAAGCGGTGCACGCTGCGACAAATGCTACGAAAGTCGCGGCCATAGCTGCGTATGGCGGCAACCCCAACGGCGAAGGTGCTGCACTCTTCGCCAAAAAGGAGGGCACCAAGGGCCATGCCGGATTCTTTGTTGGAAATGTCTTCGTAGAAGGGAACCAGGCGGGAGCTGCGATCTTCGGCAAGAGCCAAGCCAACGTTGGCGTCTGGGCGGAGAGCGCCACCGGTGAAGCGGTGCACGCTGCGACAAATGCTAAGGATGTCGCGGCCATAGCCGCGTATAGCAGCAACCCCAACGGCGAAGCTGCTGTAATCTTCGCCAAAAAAGAGGGCACCAAGGCCACGCCGGATTCTTTATCGGAAATGTCTTCATACAAGGCGAATTGGCAGTAACCGGTGACGTCCACATGGTAGGTGGGGATGTGGCCGAACAGTTCGACCTCGCTGAAGAAATGACGGACGCCGATGAGGCAGGGCCAGGTACGGTCCTTGTTCTCAACGAACAAGGGGCGCTGACGGTATGTACGCGTTCATACGACTCCCGCGTGGCAGGCGTGGTGTCTGGAGCCGGAGATCGTAAGCCAGCGCTGATCCTTGATCGCAGAGATCCCGATGCCAGTGGCTCCGGTGCGCAGCGACGAGCCGTTGCCGTCATGGGCAAGGTCTGGTGCCGGGCCGATGCGACTACTCAGCCCATCCAGGTGGGCAATCTGCTCACCACTTCATCCATTCCGGGGCACACCATGGCCGCGAATGACCGCGACGCTGCATTCGGTGCTGTCCTTGGGAAAGCCCTAACACCTTTGGCCTCGGGTACCGGCATGGTTCTCGCCCTTGTTGGCCTGGGCTGATCAACCCAGAAGGTTCGATCCAGCCATGCGATTAACGCCGCTACCCGAGGACATAACGTCGCGTTCCACCAACGTCAAATCTCAGGATATCGAAATGCCCAGACTTCGAGCGGCCATTCACAGTGCCCGCGATAGAGGCGTGCTACCACAATACCGGCCGGATGGAAATGTACGGGCGCTGACACGTCGGCTAGACATGCTTGCGCCGATCTCCATACGCAATCTCATCGCCTTTCTGGATAGCCTTCATATCGTACGGCCCGGAGGCCCGCCGCCTGACCGACCGCGCCCAACACTAACCCCGCCTGTAATTACCGTTCAAAGTGAAGGTTCCGGTGATTCCGCCGTCTTCAAGATCGATGGCGAGGAATTTGCCTATCCAGCCACCGTGACCGTCAGGGTGGTTGATGATGCATTGGCGATGCGAACCTTTCAGCAGAGTTCCCAGTCAAATGGCGAGCTCCATATGCGGCAGAGCATCCCCTGCATATCTGGCCTCGCCCTGCACTTCTCCGCTACCGACAGTCGGGCGAACCCGCAAGATCTCACTGGCGTTCTGTGGAGCAATACCGTCGACATCACCTGCCCTTAACTTATTCATTATCCTCCGGTTCGTTTGTGTGGTGCTGCAGACGAACGCGGTTAGCGCGTCCTGAGTTCGGCGTGTTCCTGCCACACTGTCGCGGTCGGGGCTACTGGTGACGCTCGACGAACTCCTCATTCAGCATGCCGAACAGGATCTCGTCGTCGTAGCGTCCGGCGGCGTAGCGGCTTCTGCGCCGACGGCCTTCCTCGACGAAGCCCAGCCGCCGGTGCAGGGCCAGTGACGGCTCGTTGGAGCTGTAGACCCAGGCTTCGGCCTTCTGAAAGCGACGTTCGAAGAACATGTAGCGCAGCAGAAGCACGATCGCCTCGCTGGCATAACCCTTGCGGTGGTGGGGGGTGCCGATCGAGATGCCGTAGACAAACGTGCCATGCATGCGATCCACGCCATGCGTGTTGATCATCCCGACCGGCTCGTCGCTCTCCCCAACCGCGACAACCAGGCGGACCTCGTCCAGGTCAGGATCCTTTTCCGCCAGTTCGGTGGCCCACTGCTTGGTCCGAGCAACGGAGCGCGGTGGCTCCAGCCTCCAGCCGTGCCTGACGGCGTCGGAGTCCTGGTCGAAGGCGTGAAACGCGGACCAGTCCGCGGGTTCGACGGCGCGGAGCCGAACGCGCTGTCCCTGCCATGCCGAGATCATGATGGGAGCTAATCAGGTCATCGGCGAAGGGCGCGAGCCGTTTTCCGCCGCCGGTCCCGGTCCTGCTTCAAGACCGCAATCTGATGCACCGAGAATGCTCGTGCTCCTGACGACCGTTACCCCAAGACCGAGTTCCACCGGTTCGGACGAACCCAGGGGTCGAACCCACTCAAAGATCCTTAACATCCCTGAGTTCAACCTGACAGACCTTCGGTCCGCTTGAACTCTGGGAGATCTCGGCCTCGAACTCCTGTAGCTACGACCAGGGGCAAAGTAGCAGTCAGCTATCTTGGAATTCCATCGCGTAGTGATTGCGGCATGGTCAGCTTAGAGCGTCGGTCACTTGCCGGGCCACCTCGCGGTGCCGGGAAGTGGCCCACGAATGTTCCTGCGGGCTACCAGCGTCGGCCCGTCTATGGAGAGGCGAGATCCGCGCGGGATCTGATGCTGACTTTTCAAGATTCTTTCTGGCTGCGCGGATGCTCCCACACACTGTCGGTAGAAATCCAGAAACCGGTGGTGGCAGCCTGACGAGCAGGAGCATCCTGGGCACCATACTGATCATCCTCGAGCAAGGTGCCGACCGCCATGACAACGGCCGCGCCCTCCGCATCGCCTATCTCGACTGGGTCCACACCGCCCGCTCCCAGCTGCGCCGCCAGACCAGCAACGCTGACCTGGATCGCCTGGTCACCACGCCTCGCTATGTCCCTGTGCTGTCGATGCAGATCCCGGAACCTGTGTGGGAGAGTCATCCAGGGTCGTGGGGCAGCGGAGCAGTGAGCAGGTTGGCTAGCAGCCCCGACACGACCGCCATCCACGACATGATCTTGTTGGAAGTCGCCGAGCACATCGAGCAGCTGAAGAAGGCCTTCGAGACGCTGTCCGCCTGGTCGAACTTGCTCGATCAGCCAGAGCGGTCGGGCCCTCTCGTCATCGCCGACTCCAACGTCTTCTGCCATCACCCGGACCGGTTGAACACCTGGGATGTAGGCAAGGACGTCGGCGCTCCGCCTTCCCAGGATGTCCACCTGATCTTGCCGCTGGCGGTGCTGGATGAACTGGATCGGCAGAAAAGATCGGGGTCAGGGCGTCGCTTGTACCAATGCCCGGGAGACGATCAAGCTTCTGGACAATCTGCTCCCCCAGGGAGTCGTCCGCCAGCGGGGCAGCGCTCCGGAGAACCTGGCCTTCCCGCGCGGCGCCATCACGATCGACCTCTGGCCGGATCCGCCCGGCCATGTGCGCCTGCCTCGTACCGATGACGAGATCATCGCCCGCGCCGTGGCGTTCCAGGCGCTCGCCGGCCGGATGGTGAAGCTGCTGACTGGAGACCTCGGGATGTCGACGCGGGCGCGGCTGGGAGGCATCAAGGCTGTCCGGCTTGTCTCCCCTGACGCGCCCCAAAAGCCGAAGAAGGAGCCGCGCGGCACCGGGCATCCCAAACTGCAACAAGCTGCCGCACAGACGACTGGCGACGGCGCGGCGGTGGCCGGTTGACGGCCTGCCTGGAGTACCGCTACTTCACCCCAGGCCGTAGTTTCAGGATTTCGAGGCCGCTCCGGGCGGGCCTTACGCCCCAGCGCGACCACACCATCGCGAGCCGCCTGCCAGGCATCGGTGGCCATGGCCGTTACCAGCGCCGTCCCTGCCGCCAAACGATCGGATCCACGTCGATCCCCCTCACAGCCGAGGAAGACCCCTCACGGTAGAGTCGGCCGCCAGAGGAATCGACCGAAATCGCAGATAAGCGCCGTTGGTCACTCCTGAGGTCTCGATCGCAGCGCATATCGGGCCGTGGCCGACCAGGGCTCACCGGGGCATCGCAAACTATCAGGACCGCGTTACCGCAGATAGTGCGTCACTATCTGCGATGGTGCATCGTTCGGGAGCCCATCATGAGCCTGTGCGATGCCCCGCCATCCCGCCGCCTGCCTCGCTCTCAGGGGCTTCTTCAGGATCAAGGACTGGGAGCGTTGGTCGATGAAGACCTGGCGCTCGTTCGGGAAGCCCCTCGACCGCTGGGTGCCTCTTCGCGGCGCGAGAGAAGTCAACGGTGCCGCCGGAGAACTTCGCATCGCCGAACGAGACCTTGCCGCGGGAGAACTCCGCGTCGCTGAACCAGACCTCGCCGCCGGAGAACTCCGCGCCGCCGAACGAGACCTGAGCACCGGAAAATCCCACCCGGTGGAACGAGACCTTGCTGCCGGAGAACTTCGCACCGCCGAACCAGACCTCGCCGCCGAAGAACTTCGCACCGCCGAACCAGACCTCACCAGCGGAGAACCTCCCACCGCCGAACCAGACCTCGCCGCCGGAGAAGACCGCGCCGCCGAACGAGACCTTGCTGCCGGTGAACTTCGCGCGGCCGAACGAGACCTTGCCGCCGGTGAACTTCGCGCCGCCGAACGAGACCCGGCCGCCGGAGAAGACCGCGCCGCCGAACGAGACCCGGCCGCCGGAGAAGACCGCGCCGCCGAACGAGACCTCGCCGCCGGACAATTCCACGCTGGAAAACAAGACCTCGCTGCCGAAGAACTTCGCGCCGTCGAAGGAGACGTTGCCGCCGGACAACTTCACGCTGGAGAACGAGACCTCGCCGCTGGAGAACTTCGCGCCGTCGAAGGAGACCTTGCCGCCAGTGAACTCTGCGCCGCCGAACGAGACCTTGCCGCCGGAGAAGACCGCGCCGCCGAAGGAGACCTTGCCGCCGGAGAACTCTGCGCCTTCGAAGGAGACCTTGCCGCCGGAGAAGACCGCGTGAGCGAAGTTGACGTCGGCGGTGAAGACCACGCCGGTGAAGTCCAGGTCGGCGCCGTGCCAGGGAATCGGGGCGTCGGCCTTCATGTGGGTGGTGATCAGGCGCAGGATGGTGGCGTGGACTTCGACCATGGATCTCCAGGCCGTGTGGGAGGGGAGGTCGTCGACGGCGGGTTCGGGCGTGGCGGGCATACGCAGGTAGGCACACAACACGTCGATGCACATCTGGCGGCCGCCGGCCCAGTCGTCGGCCAGCGCGGCCAGGGCGTGCACGCCGGCCAGCCGGACCGCGGCCGCGTCGTTGCCGAGTTTGTCGCTGGCCTTGTCGAACCGCTCGGCATACAGCTTGGCCTGCTCGCGGTTCTCGCCGGCCTCGGTGACGCGCTGCTTGCGGTAGGCGACCACCAGCGCCACCACCCCGCCGATACCGGCCACGACGGCCAGCGAGATCTTCACGATCTCCAGCACCTCGCCCGTACTGGGCTTGATCGCGGCCAGATCCACCGGGCCCAGCGCCGACAAGATCAGCCTGATCAGGCCGCCCGCCACGGCGCCGGCCAGCACGATCGTGCCGGCCAAGGCGACGCTGATCGGGATCAGCCGTGCCTGCCGTTCGGCTCGGCGCTGTCGCCAGTCCGTGGTCCGGGCGGCTCGGCGCAGGCGTAATCCACTCATGAGCCCACACTGCCCGACCGCGGTCCGCCCGACCATGGCCTGGCACCGCGCTAGTTTCCAGGAAGGGCCCGGGGTGGCGCAGTTGCTTCCCGCGCGATTCGCAGCCAGCTACTAATGATGTGTGAGGCACTTGTACTGGGACCTGGGAGAAACCGGGGCCGGCACCTGCTTCGAGGTGGACTGGCGCGGCTCGACCGCCCGGGTCTGCCTGATGGACGGCAACGAATACCAGGCGTACATCGATGAGGAGGCCTACGAGTTCTACGGCGGCTTCTTCGACTACAGCCCCATCACCCTGCGGGTGCCCTACGACGACTACTGGTACCTGGCCGTCGACAGCTACGACCGGGTCAAGAACGTCACCGTCGACCAGCTCTTCGACTGACGGGGCCCAGGGGACGCCTGCGGACCGGTTGACTGATGACCTTGTGCGTGAATCAGCGGGTGCTTACTGACGTAGCCACCGTGTCGCAGGACGGCACGATGTCGACGGCGGCGCTGACCTGGGCCACGGTCCACTGCACGCCCGCGAGCGCTGCGGCCAGGCGCTCGCGCTCGTTGTCGGTCAAGGCGCCGGTATCGAGCTGGTGGGCCAGCAGCTGCGGGTGCGTGGCGAAGCGGGCGCAGGCGTCGGTGGCGACGTCGACCGGGTCGACGGCGGGCCGGCGGGCATCATGCTGGATCACGCCGATGCCGCTACGCCGACGTGCACCCTCGCGAGGGCCGGTCCCGCAACCTGGCCAGCCCACACAGACCGGCGGCGACCGCTCCGTCGCGTCGGCCGCTGCGGTTGGTCGACCACGAGCCAGGCCGGGCCGGTCGACGCTGCGCCGGCCGTCACCGCGCCCCTGGGCCCGGCGCGGCCGGCCACGCCGGGCCCCGAGTCGTCCAGACCTTCGGCAGCGGTACCGCCACCGCCCCCGGCGCAGCCCGCCGATTCGGTGGGGGATGCCCGGACGGCCGTCGTTGTGGGATCCGATCGACCAGGCGCGAGAGCGCTGAGAGGCTGCCTTGATCCTTGTATCGAACTTTGGCCGCTGCAGCGTAGATGCGGTCGGGGAAGTCGCACACCCGAAGGTCCGGGTCGAGGTGCAGGCCAGCAGGACACCGCTTCCACCAGACGATGCCGTCGGAGCAGTGGTAGAAGGCGGCCGGGTCGTCGGGGTCGGGGAACAATTCACCCTCTTGCGCACACTCGCGCGTTGGTTCGGGCGCGAGCGAGGTGAATGCCGGCCGGCGCGATCTGTCCATGTGAAGCGAGTGGGCCGGCCGCCGCTGCCGGCGCCGCGAGTAAACCCGCGTCAGGCAAAGGATCTCGACGAGCAAGGCAAACATCGCCCCTGCTGGCTGGTGAACGGCCCAGGCCGGCGCTGGGGCGAATCTAGACTTGGGTCAGTGAATCCATCGATAACCACTGGTAGGCGGCGCATGGAGTCGTCGCAGTGATCACTTTCATCGTCTTCGCGATCGCCGCGCTCTGCGGACTGATCGCCGTGCTGAGCCTGGCGCTGTCCGGCTGGGCCGTCGTCGAGCTCGGCATCTTCCTGCACCGGCATCCCGACGGAGCCCGCGCCGGCCTGCGCGAGCTGGCGACGGGAGCGCAGCGGGTCTGGCCCGCCGCCAAGACGTCCTCACAGATCGCCGGCCGGCGGGTGTTGCGCAGCCGGCCGGGCCGGTGGGCTGTGCGAGTCGGGAGAGCATCGGCCGCCGGCGCCTACGCCACCGCGACCTCGCGCGTGCGCCGGTCCGCTCCAGGATCGGCACGCCGCGGCACCGGCGGGCTGGGCCCACGCCGGCCCCGCCTGGCACGGCGGCAGCGCCTTCGCCGGTGAGCCCCGGGCGTCCGGGTATCGCCGCAGGCCACCAGCCGCGCGCGTGTATCAGGGTGCCGGCGGGGCAAGGGTTTTGTGACGGGGCCCCTGCCGGCGGAAGGTGGCGATCGAGGTGTTGTCGGGTTTCCGGTTGGAATGGCCGATCACCGGCGATCTTGTCACGTTGCGGGCGGCGGTGCGGGCCTTCGGCATCGGTGCCGGCCTGACCGAGCGGCGGCTGAGCGATCTGGTGCTCGCGGCGAGCGAGGCCGCCGCCACGGTGATCGGCCATGGCGGCGGCGGCACCTTGATCGCCTGGAGCGACGGTGGCGGGGTGAGTCTGGAGATCGTGGACGTGACCGGCGCGCTGAGCATGGCCTATTGGACCGTCGAAGCCGACCCGGACCTGCTCAGCGGCCAAGACGTCGGCTTCTGGCTGCTGCGGCGGCTGTGCGACGAGATCGGCCTCGACGACAGCGACGACACCCCGCGCTTGCATCTGCGTTTCCGCCACCGAGCCCGGCAGAACGGCGATCGCCGCGTGCACGTCTAGAGAGGAATCCGCGTCCTTGATCGGCGAGCATCTGCCTCGCGCGCGGGAAGCGGACCACGCGGTCGTCGTCGGGGGCGGGGTACCGCGGCCGTCACGGTTGCTGGTCATGATCCACAGGTGGCCGTCGGGGGCGTCGAGCGCACGCTGTCATGGCTCATGAGACGCGCAGGAACTGCCGGGACTACGAACGGCGGGCCTCGCAGCACTGGACGATCCTGGACGAAGAACGCGACCTGATCGCCGGAGGACGCGCCACGCGGCTCGGCTTCGCTTCATGGGTGGTGATCAGTTTCGGCTGGGCGCGATGAGTTCTGCCATTGAAAGCGGTCCACCTCAGGACCCATGTAAGACGGGCCGGGAGCCACCGGGCCGAGCGATAACCACAGGAGAACCCTTATGGGCAAGATCTTCAGCCACATGACGATGTCGCTGGACGGATACATCGCGCAACCGGATGACCAGGTCGGCGAGCTGTTCGACTGGTATGAGGCCGGAGACGTGAGCGTGCCGAACCCCAATGAGGACATCTCGGTCAAGGTCGATGATGCGGGTGCGCGGGCATGGCGAGATCTGACCGAGAACACCGGCGCGCTCGTCGCCGGTCGCCGCCTGTTCGACATCGCCGGCGGCTGGAACGACAAGCATCCGGCCGGCGCACCCGTGGTCGTGGTCACGCACCGCCCGCCGGCGGATGCCGCCGAGAAGTGGCCGACGACGACGTTCGTCGACGGAGTCGAGGCGGCTATCAATCGGGCCAAGCAGATCGCCGGTGATCAGAACGTCACGATCGCCAGCGCGAACGTGACGCAGCAGGCACTCGCTCTCGGCCTGGTGGACGAGGTGTGCGTCAGCCTCGTACCGGTGCTGTTCGGCGAGGGTATCCCGTACTTCTCCAAGATCGAGGGTGGGCATCTCCTGCTCGACGACCCGATCGTCATCCAGGGCCGGCGTGCCTTGCACTTGCGGTATCCGGTCCGTCGCTAGCCTCTGTTCGGGGGCCGGTCGAAGCGCGGGTCACGGTAGGGGCGGGGGCCGCTGTTGGCGCAGCGAGTCCCGGATGTCGAGGTGCCGTGGTCGAGGCGGATTCCCCGCCCCTTCGCCGGTCCGGCTTCAACGGAAAGGTGCAGGCGGGGCATGCCCGGGAGGGGTGACGGTGGGCGCTCGTGTGTCTGTGCTCCGGGCAAGCGAGGGGTGGCCGTTGGTGCGGATCAGGCGCATCCTGCCACAGCCCGCATTCTGGGCGGAGGCATCGCCATCATGGCTCCGGACCTACTGCTGAATCCCGGCAGGCGGTCGGGGGGAAGCGGCTGCGCGGCGATACCGACGCCGAGGTCGGGAAACAACCACCGGCGGCGATCCAGCGGATGGATGAAAACGGCCTCGTCGAGTCTTCCCCCATCGTCCAGGGCTTCCAGCTTTTCGAACAGGCGGGCCGGGATCTCGTAGGTGGCCCGGGTGCACGCGGGTGAGGCGAACAGCACCTTCGCATACCTCCAGGTGTCCTCGGCAGAGGTGTCGGGGGCGACCCCGAGCAGGATCTCGACGTCGGCCCCGATCGTGTTGCCGTTGCTGATGGTGATCGTCCCGCCGTCGAGAAGCGCGCCGACGAGGCTGCCCTGACCGGCTTCGATGGCCATCCGCTGGGCGTAGGCCCGCTGCAGCGCCGCCTCGGAATCGGCCTTGTGCCGCTGGGCCTCGAGCCTCTGCTGTTCGGTGGCGTTGAGCGCGCTGAGCGAGATGACGAGCGCGGGCACGGACATGAGCCCGGCAACGACGGTGGTGAGCGCCGCCCACCACTGAACGTTCCAGCGGATGCCACGCAGCGGGGCCTTCGCCCGCGCCTCCGGCAGGCGTGCGGCGATGCGCCTGATGTTCTTCGCCGGCCAGCCGCCGCCGGGTAAGCGTGAACGTGGCCCGCGTCGTGGCGTCATGCCCTCTCAACGTACGGAACGCCGGCGAAGTTTTCTGGTTCAGCGCGGGTCCGGCGGGCTGTTCCTCTCCTGATCACCTGCGGTGGCCGGATCGCAGTGCGGCAGGCATCCGGGCTGGCACACGGCCGGCTTGCGGGGTTCCGTTTCGCCCCGGCTGGCCCGTGCCACGCCGGATGATCCCACAAAGGGGACATTGAGTGATATTGGCGCGACAATGAGTGAGAGGCGCTGAGGGGCCGGTTTGGCGGCGATCGTCCGCCGGCGAGACTCCGAACGCCTCACCACCCTGTCCATCACCGAAGTGACACCCGAAACCGTCCCCTCTGCCGGGCCGAGCAACCTCCGGCAGGGGGACGGCCACCCGAGCAGACGCTCCGGCCGGGCGGGAACGACAAGCGGCAGCGGGCCTCAGCACCCGTCTGCTCCGCCCGTCCGCAGCGCGCCGTCGTCGCCAGCGTGATGGTGGATCATCTCCCAGGTCTGGCGCATCTCGGCGACCGCCCGGGCCAGATCCTGCTGCCGGAGGGGGTTGGCCAACAGGTCCGTATGGCGCAGCGCCGCCCGGTAGGCCCGGTCGTACCTGCGCCGGGTCCGCCCCGCCGCGGGATCTCGCCGCTCTTCCTGTATCCCGGCGAGGGCGGCCAGCAGGGCCGTTCTGGTCAGGAACCAGTTCATGTCGCCCGGGCTGGGGTTCGTCACCCTCAGCCGGACCAGCAGGCGAGTCGCGGTGCTCATGCTCGGACTCCTTACCGAGGAAGCGTTCTACCCTCGCACGGCCACCCTGGCGGACGTCCACTGCACGCCGGCCGCCGCGCAGGCCAGGCACGCACGCTCATCCTGCTGCAGGCCGGCCTCGCCGGACTGGTGGGCGAATCGGACCAGTTGCGTAGCGAAACGGGCGCATGGGTCGGTGGCGGGACGAACCAGGGTGCGGGCGGAGGGTACAGGTTACATGCTCATGAAGGTGACGGTACGCGCACGCGTGCTCACGCGCCCGGGCTTCGGGCAGGTCGCCATGCTGCCGGCGCCGCCGGATGAGATCGGCCGGATCAGCCTTCATCGGCCGGGTTGGCCAGCAGGACGGTCAGGGCCTGCTGGACGTCGGCGTGCACGGGCAGGTGCTGATCCACCCCGGTGATGCGCAGCAGCCGGGCGGGCATGCCGCGCACGGCCGCCAGGTGCAGGCTGCGCTGCTGGGCCGCGCACTGGCGGTGGCAGGCCAGCAGCACGTGCAGGCCCGAGCTGTCCAGGAACGTCAGCTCCGACAAATCCAGCACCACGTGGTCACCCGGGCGCAGCACCTGCTGCAGCTGATCGGCCAGGTGGCCGCTGCTGGTGCGGTCGATGTCGCCGGCGATGGCCACGACGCTGATGCCGGGCAGGCGCTGGCAGGTCAGCGGCGCCGCGCCCGCTGACGCCGCGCCCGCTGACACCGCGGGACGGCGCGGAGATGAGGGTTCCGGGAGGGCTCCCATGCCCCGTACCGTAGACCTCCCGGATGCATGGCGAAACCCCCGGATGGGGCGAGACGGAAGCCTGATCCGGCGCCCGTCTCAGCAGGCGGTGCCGACGTCCGGAGCTGTCCGCGAGGACTGCCGGGCGAAGGGCAGGACCCGCGCGCTCGGGGGGTGCATGTGCAGGCTCAGCAGTGAGCCCATCCCGGTCTGGGTCAGACCGACGTCGTCGCACAGGCCCTGGATCACCCACAGGCCGAACCCGTGATGCCCGGCGGGGTCGAGCTGGGCCGCCAGCAGGTGCCCGGCCGTCAGCCGGCCGCCGACATCGAGGATCTCCACGGTGACGCCGTGCTCGTGGCCGCGAACGGTGACCAGGCCGGCCTGCCCGCCGTGATCGAGCACGTTGGTGACCGCCTCGTTGACCGCCAGCGCCAGGTCTTCGGCGCGGTCGCCGGACAGTCCGCAGTGGGTGGCATGGATGCGCACCAGGTCCCGGATGTGGCCGAGGTCGGGGTTGATCGGGCAGCGCAGCTCGAAGTCCACACGTCTCATGATCGTCTGTCGAGGGGTCGCGGATGAGGGGAATCCTCAGCTTTCCCGGCCGCCGCCCGGCAAACCGGCGATCCCGGCCAGGGGAGGAACCTCTTGCGCGCCGGTCAGCTACCTGTCGACCCGGGGGAAGGGATCGGCGGCCGGGTGCGCGGGACCCGGGGCGGGCCGGGTCCCACGCACCCGTGATGCGTCGAGCATGGCCTGCTGTGCATACCCCCGCCGCCCTGGCCGCCAACCCGTTCCCGCCGACCGGGCCGCCGGGCCGATCCCGTGCGCCCGGATCAGCAAGCGCGCGAACGGCCGGAATGATGCCGCCCGATTCGGGCACGTGTCCTGGTTGCGGGCCCGTTCCCCCTTGACCGGGCCCGGGCGCCGCTCGGGGTTGCGCGGCGCTGTCCCGCGCCGGCGGTGGCTCCCCTGCGCACATCCGGCTCCCCGTCGCCGGCGCCCAACCGCGAGTGAAAGGGTACGCGCGCATGATGGCCGTCCGGCTTCCCTCCGCCCCGCCGGCATCACGATCACTGCCTCGACACCACGGCAAGCCCGACACCGCCGAGAACACCTCACCAGCCGATCCCGCGGCCGCGAGCGCACCACCCCATGCCAGGCGGATGCGAACCATCACGGTCACCGCGCCGCGCAGCAGGAGCCCGCGCTTCGTCACCGGCGATCCGGCGTCCTGAACGGCCGATCCCCGGCCAGGCCGGTGCCGACCGCCGAGCCACCATCATCCCGGCCGCCGAGCCACCATCATCCCGGCCGCCGCCGGCTTCGGCCGCGCGCCGATGCCGGCCGCTCAAGTGACCGGTCGTCGGCCGGTGGATGGCCGCTCGGAGTGGCTGACCGAGCTGGGCGCGGCGTGACCGCGAGTCGGAGCCGGGCGGATCCGGCCGGTCGGGGCCCCGACTCCTGTGCCGCGCACCGCACGGGCGCTGGGACGGGTCGCGGGGGCCGGCGCGTGGAGGGATGCATAGGTCCATCGCGCCTGCTGTGGCGGAGAACCTGGGCGTCGGCGCGTTCGTCTCTGTCGGTTGCAGTTAGGGCTGTCGGTGTTCGCCGGTTGTTGTCGGTACTCGCGTCGGCGCCAAGCTTGAATTGTCGGATTCCGGCTATTCGCCCGCGCCGGGCGCCGATCGGAACACGTACCGTCCCCTGTCGAAGTCCAGCGTCCATGCGTACGCCTTGAGGAAGCCGTGCGACAGCAGGCCGTCGACCCGTACGCCGCCGAGGGATTGCCACGGTGTCGTCCGGGACTTCGCGACGGCCACGAGCGGGTCCTGCTGGGTGAGCGGGCCGAGTGACACCGGCTCGGGGCTGTCGAAGTGCGGGCGGCCGGTCAGATGGCGCGGGACGCCCCAGGCGCGGCAGTGGCGGGACGTGGTCAGCAGGCAGGCCTGACGTGGCGGCTCCACGGCGTCGTCCACGTAGACCAGGCCCGAGTCGATGAAGAAGGTGAGGTCGTCGCGAGGGCCGAAGCCGCCACGCGCGAACATGAAGTGATCCGCCCAGAGGTAGAAGCCGAACTCCGCCGCCACGGGGCTATCCGCGAGGAGGCGGGAGTGCTCGGTGGCGGCGTCGGGGCGGCCTCTCGGGGAGAGGATGAGACGGTTGCGAGGGTGGTCGATGGTGGACAGGAACTGTTGCAGGACGTTGGTGCCGATGATCACCAGGTCCTGGGGGCCGACGAGGGTGGAAAGCACCTGGACCGGCACGTTGGTCAGCGACGCGGCGCCCAGGCGCAACTCGGCGATGGTGCCGTGACGTAGCTCGGCGCGCTGCAGCCCGTGAGAGCCGGTGCCGCCCGGGGCGGTCACCACGCCTGTCTCCGCGGCGCGTCGTGGCCCCATGACGACGAACGTGCCGCCGGTGTCGAGATGCGCCAGTACGTCGACGCCGTCAATGGTCGCCGCCACGGCTGGAAGGTAGGGCGCGAGCTCGTGGTCGGCGAACGGAAGCACGCCGGCGCCGTCGAGCCGCACTCCCAGCGGGCGGGCCAGCCTCGGGTCGAGCACGCGCAGCGCCTGCTCGACGGCCCGCGGCCGGGCGCCACGGCGCCGCCGCAGGTGCTCGACGGCCCGATCGGGGCGGCCCAGGTGCAGCCAGGCCGCAACGACCGGTTCGTCCAGCGCCCTCGGCGCGCGGCCGTCCGCGGCAAGGGCGTCGTAGTGGGACAGCGCCCTCTCGTAGGACTGCTTCACGGAGTGGCACAGGAAGAGCAGGTGATCCCGGGAAGGCCCGGACAGGGTCTCGGCGTGGCGCTCGCAACCCTCCACGTCGCCCTTCGACCAGGCCCGCCACGCCGGACGTGAAGGGGCGTCCAGTAATCCGCTCAGAGCGCTTCTCATGCGAGTTCCTCCTCGGGTGACCCGGTGGTGGCGAGATCCATGGTGACGGCGACGATCGTCATCAGCGGCACGACTGCACGCGGCGCGATCGCGTACTCGCCACGCCGGGGCTGGACGAGCAGGCCCGCGCTCTGCAGCTCCTTGAGGTGGTGGTACAGGTGCCCGGTCGACGTCTCGCCGAGCGTCTCCTGAAGCTCCCTGCGCGTCCGCGGCTCCTTGAGCAGGGCGGCGAGCAGGGCCAGACGCGGCCCGCTGCCGAGGCGTTCGAGCAGGGCCGCGGCCCCGGCCCAGTGCGCGTCCGCCACCTCGTCGGCCTCGTGCTCCATCGCCCACAGGTAATTCCGGTCCTCGAAGGTCACCGCGCCGCCGTACATGATCGTGCCTGGCTGGGCCTGCCCTCCGGCCCTGGACCGGATCAGATCGAGCAGGTCGAGCGGCGTGTCGGCGCTGGGGCGCGACCGGGCGTCCGCGGGCGATGGCCGGCGGGCGGGCGCCTCCTCCAGGAGGGCGACCCGGCGCTCAAGCTCCGCGATCCGTTCTTCGAGCAGTCCCATGGGCATCCTAGTTCTCGTTTTTCCGTATTTCCGGAACAACTGAACTATAGCCTTCGAATGACTCTCATCGGCCTCTCCAGCCGTGTTTGAGTGGCATGATCGGGTCTGCCGACAGGTAGAGCTGCGCGCTGACCGCCTGCCTGCCGGTGGACGCTCGGCCGGCCGCCGCGCCGTCGCCGGCCCCTCCTTCGGAGCCGGCTCTGGCCGTGGCGCGTCGAACGCTGCGGCGCGGCCTGGTCACCATGTTCTGGGCGCCCACCGTCCTGGGCGTCGCGCTCGCCGCGGTGTTCCTGCTCCGCGGCGGGACGTTGTGACGGGCGCTTCGCCTTGAGGGGATTTCATCGGTGCCCATCGTCCTGCTGCCGGCGAGCCGGTCCTCTTGGGAATTACGAGCCGTCGCCCTGGTAGCGGCCTCCGACGAGCGGAAACGCCCTGCTCTATCGTCTTGATCGCCGATTCTCCAGCAGCAGTTCTCCCGCCCAGGTGAGCGTCGACACGGCGGCGCCTGCCAGCAGCCCGGCCCAGAACAGAGCCTGTTCAGCGGCCTGCTTGCGGGGAATGGAGATGAGCCGAGCGTGTGGCCCGGCGAGATATCCGCCCAGGTCGGAGGCTCCGGCCGGCTCATCGAGGTCAGCCCGCCACTCGAAGCGCGCCGTGGGCTCGGGGACGGGCTCCGGGCTCGGGTAGTGCCAGGCCAGCAGCAGCGGGTCGGACTTGTCGCGGCCGTACTCGGTGCCGGACTCCACGATGCTGTCGAGCGGCATGCGGCCGAGCCGCCAGGAAACGTGCGTCTCGTCGGCGTCCGCGTCGCCCTGGTACATGATCGATGGAGCGGCGAGCATGGTCGTGTACCCGCGGGAGATCATGAGTGGCTTCCTCGCTCGCCCGCTGATGCGGACGGGCTCCAGGTCCAGGGAATCAGCACTGGAGCGGCAGAGTTTCCCGTCGATCACCGCTGTGGCCGGCCGAGGCCGGTCGTCGAGTTTCATCTCCGACAGCCGCGCATCTCCGTCGAGGGTGACGCGAAAGCCGTAGCACAGCGGCGCTCCCCTCGCCGCGACGCCGGTCATCATGAACCTGTACATGTCCGGCCCGCACCGCGCCAGATCCTTCTCGTCGAGCACGATCCCCTCCGCCTGGAGTTCGGCGCACGAGTCCGCCTCGACCATCAGCGTGAGTAGGTCGAGGGCGCGTTCGCCGTCCGGCACGGTCACGTGCACGCCGATGTCACCGTCGAAGCTGGTGTACAGGGGCGCGGGCGCAGCGGTCTGGTACGCGTTCCAGGCAGCCACACCGAGCAACGCGGACAGCGCGAACATCGCGATGATCAGCCGGTGACTGCGCGGGTGCCTCACCCTCGGCCCGGGTACGGGGAGATCCTGCTGAGGCGGCGGAGGGGCGCCATGGCACAGGTGTTTTACCGCCAGGCCCACGAGCACGGCGAGCCGGAGAAGTTCCACGGCCTTCAGGTTCGCACGGCCCCGGCCTCGGCGGCGGAGAGTCCACAGAGCTCTGGGTAAAGAGATTCACCGCCGGCCCACTCCGACGGCGACTCAGCCGCCGGGAGTGACGGAACACCCGCGGTGAGCGCTCCCCCGCGCCCAACGGAATCCGTGCGCCATCGTGGCGATGCCCCACTTCCGTCTTCGCCGCGAAGACATCACGAAGCCTCGTGCGGAAACTCACCTGCGCAGGGTCAGCGGGATTCGGTCGTCGGCGGTGCCGGGTGGCTGGGCGGCGGTGATGGTTGCCAGCAGGGTCAGGGTGATGTGCCGGTGCCATCGCTCCAGCCGCGCACCTGGTAGTGGTCAAGGCAGACCTGGCCCTTGGCGGCTTTGAAGGACTCCTCCACCCAGCGAATGCCGGCGATCTTGACCAGAGTCATCAGCGGCCGCCGGCCGGGAGCGTAGCAGCGGCAGAAGGCCGGTGGTCAAGTTGCGCCGGATCAGCGGCCACCGATAGCCATCGGGATCGCCTTGGTCGATGCGGGCCCAGATATACCAGCGCGATCCCGTGGCCCCCTGACCGGCGTGGTAGCGGTGCCAGTGCGGTCGGCCACCTGTGCCGTGACCTCGGCCGCGCTCAGGACAGCGCCCTCCGGTTCGACGCGCCGGTTGCCGGCGATGGCCGGCACGTAGCCCATCCGGCATGCTTGCCGGGCGACACGCAGGCGCGGGTCCTGGCCGTGGACCTCGTCGCCCGTTGTCCAGGCTGCTTGCCCGCCCGCGTGCGGCACGGCCAGGACCATCGTGCCGTGGCCAGGGCGGACTTGCGGCGAAAGCGGTCTCGTCCGGAACGCCGGCGGCCCAGGAAACCAGACCCCGCGCCTTCGGCACACTCCTCGGCAACACCGGGGCTGCGGCCGGGGCAATGCGTCTATCTGGGGATACCTATGGCGATGCGTAATCGGCCCACCGCGTCGGCAGGTCGGTTTGCCCGCCAAGGTCCTCGGATGTGGCTTCTCTGCAAAGACCTGCCTGATCACGCTTCGAGAGCGACTTCGTGTCGGTAGCAGGTTGGTCGACCTTCAGCGTTCGGAATCGTGCGAGCCTTCTGATGCTAGAGCGTGTCCTGACCTCGACCGCTTGAGCCGCACCGCGCCCATGACGTTCAAGCCGACGCACCAGATCAGAACGACGGCGAGCCACTGCGTCCACGTCATCACGCTCATCTGGCCGGAGAGCAGATTCCGTACCGAGGAGTACGGCGTGAGCCAGGCCTGGGCGGGACGGAGGATCTCCACTCCGCCCAGTACCAGCCACAGGCCCAGCGGCAGCACGATGGTGGCGAGCGACGCGACGACAGGTGAGCGCAGCAACAGCCCCAGACCGGTGCCCACCAGTTGAGCGACGATCTGCACCAGCACGCCGCCCACCGCGATGGTTCCGGCGTTGAGCCATGGACCGGGGGCGCTGCCTGGCGAAGTGATCGCGAGTGCGACAGCGCTGACCAGGACCCCGAAGAGGCCGATGGCTGCAGCCAGCAGGATCGCCGCCAGGAGGCTGGGCATGATCCAGGCCGGGCCGACGGTTCGCCTCAGGTCGCCGACCAGCAGGACGCCGAGGAACGGCACTGTGACTGACATGAGGCTCTGCACTGGTTCCGAGAGTATGGCGAACGTGAGGTCGGCAGCTGGGACTCCCGCAGTCGTCATGACACCGGCTGCCAGGCCCGCCAGCAGAGTGACCGCGATCAACCAGCAGCGCGTCCGTGTCATGACGATGCGCTGAATCGCGCTTCGGATCGTCTCGCCTGAGCCGGCGAACGCCTGGTCGGTGTCTGTGGAGTTCCGCTTCAAGCTTGCCCCCCGTCTTTCTCTTCGACATGGTCTCCCCTCTGTCCGGCGAAGTCACGAGCTGACCTGCGAGAGACTGTCCGGCCGGTGTCGACGGAGGTGACACCGGCCCCGGCTCACGGGCCGCCTCGTACTGCCATGCAGCGTGATCAGTGACCGTAGCGGGTGAGAGACCTCTTGATCGGCCGGCCGATGTGGTTGTTATGCCAGATGGCCGCGGTCAGGGCCAGAACCTTGACCATGACGCGCACGATGACCCCGGCTGGGTCCGGCTGCCATGTCGTTCGAGATCGAGCCGGCCCTTGAAGGTCTGATTGACCGACTCGATGATCTGGCGTAACGGCTTGAACAGATGCGTGCCGGCCCGCTCGGCCTCGCCGGTCCGGGCCGGGCGCAGCAGCCGCACCCCGCTCCGGGCCAACTCCCCTCAAAGGCGCGGCCGGTCGGCGATGAGCGTCTGATCGGGATGCTCGGCCAGCACCCCGGGGTGCGCCATCCAGCATGCCCAGCAGCACCTCACGCTCATCAGTCTTGGCACCGCTCAGCGCGAACAGCACCGGCAGCCCGCCCAGTCGCCCCATCCGGCCAGTGCGCTGCGCCGCGTGGTCTCCACCGAGCGGCCGCATTCCACCGGCGTGGAATCGGCCACCCAGACATCGTCGCTCCACAGCGAGGTGTCGCAGGCCAGGACCCGGATCACCGCCATGACCAGGGCGATCGACTTGCGCAGCCGCTTGCCGTCGTAGCCCGACTGCTGCGGCAAGCAGGCAGACAGGCAGGCAGGCAGGGGAACATGCCGCGCAGTTCGGCGTGTGCACAGCGCAGCCAGCGGCGCTCGCGGTGATGGCCCAGCAACGCCGACAGCACCGCCAGCGTCACCAGCTCGGCGTCACTCAACCGCGGAGCGATCCCCACCCCGGGCCGCCGCAGGGCCGGTTCCGGCGCGCTCTTCAGCAGATCATCGCCCCTCACGTGCAGTGCGGTTGCGAGGGTGTCCAGTTCGGTCGTCACATCCGAGAATGGACATCCTCGCGACTACGCCTTGGACTCATCCATCTAGGACGTTTCCGGCAGCCGCGGGTCGGCGTCCGTCCAGCCGGACGAGGTCACCGCCGTCCACGAGGTCAGCATCCCCGTGCCGTCGCCCGATCCTTCCTGCACGGCCAGCAGCCGGCCGGAGGACTCCTCGATGACGAGTTGCTGCCAGCCGGCGAGTTCGATGCCCCTGCCGGCTCGCCCGAGAGGATCGGTGACGGTGCCGAGGTTCCTGACCTTCGGGAGTTCCGCGAGCATGCGATAGAGCGCGGCGCGTACCCGGGGGGTGGTCGGCAACTGGGAGAGCAGGCTGGCCGCCTGGCTGTACAGCAACTCCTCGCCGGCCTGGTAGCCGCCGCGCCGGGCCCACTCCCCCAGGACCGACCTGAGCCGCACCGGGTCCGGCGGCAGGGTCATGACTTCTTCCGTGGTGACGTGAACGGGCCCGACCTGGGGATAGGAAACCTCCGGAGCGCTCTCGTCGTCGAGTCGCATGGCGAACGGAGCCGCCGGCAGCACCCCGCCCACGCTGGGGACGCCGGGCCCCTGACAGGCACCGATCCGGTACGCGCCCTGCTGACGCCAGATCGCCTCGTCGGCCGCGGTCAGCGGCTCGCCCGACTGGGCGGTGACCACGAGCCAGCTCGGCTTCCGTTCCGACCTGGCCATCCAGACCTCGTGCGTGCATCTCACCCGGTAGTCGACCAGCTTGGGCTCCACGCCGGCGGGCGCGCGTCCTTCCTGCCCCAGCGCCATGCTCTGGCCGACGCTGTGCCAGTAGCGGCCGGTCGCCGCGCCGGTGTTCTCGATCCGGTCCGCCGCGGCGAGCAGGACGGTCCGGGCCGACAGGGGGTGGGACGCCGCGGTCTCCGGCCCCGTGTTCCGTACCAGGACGACCGTGACGACCGTGACGGCCATGGCGACGGCGGCGAGGCGAATGCCGGTCACCACCGTCATCCGGCGCCGAGGCGGGGCCGCGGCGGCGCCGGAGTCACCGGCGGCTTCGACGAGCAGGTCGTCGGCGGAGCGGCGGGATCCCCGGTCCAGCGAGTCCGGGCGAGCCATGGTGAGCAGTCGCATCGCATCGGGTTTGCGGCTCATCGAACGTTCCTTCCGGACATGTTCACGGGCTTGGACGGCACGCCGGTGCCGGTGTTGTCGATCGCGGCCTGCAGCCGGCGACGGGCGCGATGCAGCCGGACGAAGAACGTGGCCTTCGTACAGCCCAGTACTCCGGCCGCCTCGGCTGCGGACAGGCCGTGCCAGGTGGTGAGGGTGAGGACCTCTTTGTCGTCCTCGGAGAGCGTGGCGAGGGCGCGAAGCACGGTGAGTCGTTCCGTGGCCTGTTCCCCCGAGTCGGCGGCGGCATGTTCCATCCACGTCCGCAGGTCGGCTTCCAGGGATTCGCGGCGCGCGGCCTGCCGGAAATTGTCCCGCAGGACGTTCCTGGCGACCCGGAAGAGCCATTGCACCTGCGCTTGCTCGGGGATGTCGTCGAGCCGCCGCCAGGCCACCAGGAAGGTCTCGCTGACGACTTCCTCCGCCAGGTGGTGCCCGGCCCTGCTCACCGCATAGCCGTACACCCGCGCCTGGTAGGTGTTGTAGAGCGCGGTGAAGCGCTCCTGGGGATTGGGCAAGCCGGTTCCTTCGGTTGAGAGCACGTGGTCCTGGGAACATGTGGTCCGGCGGACGGCTTTCTTACCGTCCACCGCCACCTTTTCCGGACCGTCTCGCTCGGGAAGCCACAAAGACCACCATGATCGCCCTCGCGGTGAAGCTGCACGCTTGCCGCCAGCATGAGACGGGTGGACTTCGAGTTGCACCGCCCGATCGACCTCGGCCACCTCCGGGACCTGGTGCGCATCCACGCCACCCACTGCGGGCTACCCGGCGAACGCGCCGACGGCCTGGCATTGGCGGTCAACGAGGCCGTCACCAACGCGGTCGACCACGGCGGCCAGGCCGGCCTGGTCACCGCCCGCGGCCACGAGGACGGCGTCATCGTGGAGGTCCTCGATGCCGGCGGCCGACTGACGGCCGGGCACCCGCTGGACGCATCTGCGGCAGCCAGCTCGCCGACGAACTGCAGCAGGTGCGGCGCCCGGATGACCACGTGGTGCTGGACCTGTAGGAGCTGACGTTCCTGGACAGCTCGGGACTGCAGGTGCTGCTGGCCTGTCACCGCCGCTGCCGCGAGCAGCGGCGCAGCCTGCACCTGGCGGCCGTGCACGACGCACCCGCCCGGCTGTTCGAGATCACCGGAACGCAGGTGCGGGTGGGTGCTCCGTGGCGCGATGTGCCGGAGCGGTACGGATGCCGCCAGACGATCTACGGACTGTGGAGCGGGTCACGGCGGTCCGCCCGGTGAAGCAGGTGCCATCGACGACCGCCGGGTGACAACAGGATCATCCGGTGGCTGGTGCTCGTGTCTCTACCTCGGGTCGAGTGCGCGCGTCATCCAGATCGAGTTGCCGTGTTCGGCGTCCTCGTCGATGCGGTCGCTCCGGTGGAAGCCGAGTTTCTCGAGGACGCGGAACGAGGGTGTGTTCCACTCCCGCACAGTGGCCCAGAGTCGGCGACGTCCAGTTCGAATCGCGGCTTCCAGGACCGCGCGGGCGGCTTCTGTCGCGTATCCATGGCCGTGAGCTCGTTGTGCCAGCTCGTACGCGAGCTCAGGTTCGTCGAACGTTCCCTGGCCGACGGTCAATCCGCAATACCCGATGAACTCACCGGTGTCGCGCAACTCCATGGCCAGCAACCCGAGCCCAGGAGCCGCCGTCAGCGGATTGTCGAGGAGCCAGCCGCGGATGTCCTCGACCGTGGGCCGTCCCTCGGCGTCGATCCGCCGGGCCGCCGGCACTCGCGGGTCCCGCTCGAACCACAACCCGCGGAACTCCTCGGCGTCCGACGGCAGCCACCGCCGCAACCGCAGCCGCTCGGTCACCAGTGCAGCAGGCAGATCCTCATATGTCCTCACCCCGGCCAACCTAACCCAGTGCCCGTCAACCTCTGACGATGACATGAGGCACCGCGGGCATGGGCGTGACGGACTCCGTCCTCGAAGTCGTCACCGTCAGCCTCCGGGCTGTCGTTCCCGCACGCCGTCGAAGCTGTCCCGTGAAGTCGTGTGCTTCCGGGCCGCCTGGGGGCAGGAGATGGCGCCGTAGTGGCCTGCGAGTAAGCCGCCGGGTCATCAAGGTGATCGCTGTCCAGGTGGAGATGGCACTCACTATTGGCCGGTTGCCGCTCATAGTCACGAAGTCGCGCGGGCCCGCGGCTCGAACACGGAGCTCTGGGCTCACGCCTGTTTCCTGCGACTGAACTTGTGGGTTCGTGATGGCCGACGTGGGAGGGATGCGCCCGATGCGGATCACACGCCGCTTGAACTGCACGGATGCAGTTTCGGCAGGTGCACCGATCCTCGCCGTGGTCGTCTGCGCCGCCTCCGTCTCGGAGAACCAGGCCGGCATCCAGGTCCTCGGCCAGGCCGAGGGCACCCGCCCCAACCTGGCGAGGGACGCACTCCTACAAATCAAACGCCCTCTCACGTCGTACGTCGACGGAAACGTCCCGGGTCAGCGGGGCGTGGGCAAGGGGGCGTCCGGGGTGAAGTGCTGGTCGTCGAGGTGCGCGACGGCGTAGTCGATGGCGCCGGTGACCACGCACTCGTCGCCCAGCGTCGAGGCACGCAGGGCCGGCAGGCGGATGCAGGCGCGTTCCAGGCGCGCGCGCAGCGGCGGCAGCAGCACGTCGGCCGACCGGGAGAACCCGCCGCCCAGCACGACGACCTCCGGGTCGAGGAGCAGCACCATCGCGCTGGTGCCGACGGCCAGGTCGTCGACGTACCGTTCGACCGCCGCACACGCCACCGGGTCGCCCGCGCGGGCGGCGGCCAGGGTGTGGCCGGCGGCGTCCGCGGGCGGGGTGCCCTCGGGGATGATCGAGCAGGTCTGCAGGTGCTCGGACGCGTCGAACAACTGCGCCTGCGGCAGCATGGCGATCTCGCCGGACGCCGCGCTGTAGCCGCGGTGAACCTTGCCGCCGATGATGAGCGCCGCGCCCATCCGGCGTCCGACGTGCAAGAACACCGCATCGTCGACGCCGCGGGCGGCCCCGCGCACCGCCTCGGCCCTGGCGGCCAGGCGGCTGTCGTTCTCGACGAGCACCTCGCAGGGGAACATCCGGCGCAAGTGCCCGGCCAGGTCGAACCCGGTCCAGGCCGGAATGGCGGCGCAGTACAGGATGCGCCCCTCGGGGGTGATCACGCCGATCGTGCCCGCGGCGAGGATCCAGACGTCCTCGATGGTCTTGCCGCCCAGCGCCAGGCAGCTCGCGACCGCGCGCTCGATCGCGGCCAGCCGCTCGTCGAGGGGGGTTTCGGGTTGTACGGGCTGGCGGTTCTCGGCGAGGATGACGCCGTTCAGATCGGCCAGGGCGGCCCGGATGTTGTGACCTCCTATGTCGAGCCCGACCAGGTAGCCGCTCCCGGCGCGGAACCGGTAGCGCCGGGCCGGTCGGCCGATCGTGCCCTGCTCGGGCGGGGTTTCCTCCACCCAGCCGAGCGCCATCAGCTCGTACACGACCTCTTTCGTCGAGGAGCGCGACAGCCCGGTCCGCTCGGCCAGGGCCGACAGCGTCAGGGGCCCGGCGGCACGCAGGGTCGCGATCGCGGTCAGGGCGTTGAGCTGCCTGAGCCGTGACAGGTCGCCGCCGTGAAGTCTGGGGGCCATGGTCGTCCTAACGCAGGTCTCCGCTTTAAGTACAGCGCTCATTATACCAGCCGTACAAGCAGGCCGAGCAGCCAATTGAGCAACTTCGCGCAGAAATGAGCATTGACTCCTCCTTCGGGCCGATGCTAGTAATGATGCACTCCTTCATAAAGGGCTCGGCGTTCGGATGCGGTCCACGCGCCGACGGCGACCGCCGGTCGCGCCCGGGAACCGCGCCCCGGGCGGAGAGCCCCCTCATCAGTTCCCGAGAGGCCCGTCAATGATCGTCCCCAAACCCCTGCATTACGAGGCCGGACCGGGCCGCTTCGTCATCGACAGGAACACCGCGCTCACCGCCGATCCCGCGCTCGGCGAGGTCGCCGCCTGGCTGCGTGCCGAGCTCAGCCCGGTCACCGGCGGCGAACTGCTGCCCGGCGGCCAAGGACCGGCGACGATCAGGCTCGGCCTGGCCGACCTGCCTCCCGACGCCTACCGGCTGACCGTCACGCCCGACGGGGTCGCGATCGACGCCGGGTCGGCGGCCGGCGCCTTCTACGGGGCACAGACGCTGCGCCAGCTCCTGCCGCCCGCCGCCTTCCGCCGCGCGGGCGCCGGCGTGCCGCTGGAGCTGCCCGCCGTCCAGGTGGAGGACCGCCCGCGCTTCGCCTGGCGCGGCGCGATCCTCGACGTGGCCCGGCACTTCATGACCAAGGCGGACGTGCTGCGCTTCATCGACCTGATGGCCCTGCACAAGCTGAACGTCCTGCACCTGCACCTCACCGACGACCAGGGCTGGCGCATCGAGATCAAGCGCTACCCGCGCCTCACCGAGATCGGCTCCTGGCGCGAGGAGAGCCAGGTCGGCTGGATGGGCGAGATGGACGGCCGCCCGCACGGCGGCTTCTACACCCAGGACGACCTCCGCGAGATCGTCGCCTACGCCGCCCGCCGCCACATCTCGGTCGTGCCCGAGATCGACCTGCCCGGCCACACCCAGTCGGCCATCGCGGCCTATCCCGAGCTGGGCAACCTCGACACCCCGCTCGGCGTGGGCACCACCTGGGGCGTCGGGCACAACGTGCTCAACGTCGAGGACGCCACGATCACCTTCTTCAAGAACGTCTTCGACGAGGTGCTGGAGCTGTTCCCCAGCCCGTACGTGTGCGTCGGCGGGGACGAGTGCCCCAAGGACCAGTGGCGGGCCAGCCCGGCAGCCCGCCGCCGCATCGCCGAGCTGGGGCTGCGCGACGAGGAGGAGCTGCAGAGCTGGTTCATCCACCAGTTCGACGAGTACCTGACCGAACGCGGGCGGCGTCTGGTCGGCTGGGACGAGATCCTGGAAGGCGGCCTGGCCCCCGGCGCCGTGGTGGCCGCCTGGCGGGGCGACGTGGGCGCGGTGGCCGCCGCCCGCGCCGGGCACGACGTCATCAACTGCTCCAACACCGCCGTCTACCTGGACTACCGGCAGAGCGAACGCGATGACGAGCCGATGCCGTTCAGGACCGTGCTCACCATCGACGAGGTCTACGCCTTCGAGCCCGTCCCGCCGGAGCTGCGTGGCGACCCGGCCGCGGAACGGGTGCTCGGCGCCCAGTGCGGCATCTGGACCGAGCTGATCGACTCCACCCGGCACGTCGACTACATGGTCTTCCCCCGGCTCGCGGCCTTCGCCGAGACCGTCTGGTCGGGGCCCGAGCGGGACCTGGCCGACTTCCGTCGCCGCCTGGCCGCCCACCTGCCGCGCCTGGACGCGATCGGCGTCGAGTACCGGCGAGAGTCCGGTCCGTTGCCCTGGCAGCGCCGTCCGGGGGTGCCCGGCATGCCGGAGGAGCCCGCCGAGTGGCAGGCGACGCTCGACTCCTGGACCGCGAACCTCAGGAACGCGCTGTGAGGACGCTCGCGCCAGCCCGGATCGCCGACCTGTGGCAGCGCACCGTGCCCTGGCGCTGGCTGACGCCGAGCACGCTGCTCATCGCCGGTGTCGTCGGCTTTCCCGCCCTGTACATGGTCTACATGTCCTTCCTCGACATCAGCAGAATCGGTGTGGTCAGGGGCATGGCCGGGCTGGACAACTACGCCAGGCTGCTGAAGGAGGACGCGCTCGGCCCGGTGGTCGTCAACACGCTGCTGTGGCTGTTGATCGTCGTCGGGCTGACCATGCTGCTCTCGCTCGCGCTGGCGCAGTTCCTGTCCAAGCCGTTCTTCGGCCGCAAGTTCGTCCGCCTGGCGCTGGTGGTGCCGTGGGCGACTTCGCTGGTGATGACCGCGACCGTGTGGCGATTCATCTACGAGGGCGGCAACGGGCTGCTGAACCGGCTGCTGATGGACCTGTCGATCATCTCCGTGCCCGTCGACTGGTACAAGGACCCGGCCACCGCACTGTATTCGATCATGGCGGTCGGGATCATCACCTCGATGCCGTTCACCACGTACGTGCTGCTGTCCGGCTTGCAGACGGTGCCGCACGACGTCCTGGAGGCCGCGCGGATGGACGGCGCGAGCGCGTGGGCGACCTGGCGGCGGGTGACGCTGCCGATCCTGCGGCCCTCGCTCATGATCGCGCTCGTGCTCAACATGTTGCACGTCTTCAACGCGTTCACCGTCATCTGGGTGATCATGGGGAAGACGGCGGGCACCCACGCCGACACGACCGTGACGTATCTGTACAAGATCGCGTTCACGGCGCAGCTCGACTCGGGTGAGGCGGCGGCGCTGGGCGTGCTCAACGTGACCTTCCTGCTGCTGCTCATCCTCGCCTTCGTGCTGCTTTTGCGTCCGCATCGGAACCCGGCGGCGGCCGACAAGACGTCCGAGCCCGCGCGGGAGCTTCCGGCCGAGGAGCCTCCCGTCGAGGAGACTTTCGCCGGGGGGCCTCCTGGCGCCGCGCCGCGTGGTCCGGCTCCCGTCCGGCGGAGCAGGCCGGCACTGGTGCGGGCGGGGCGCGGGTGGGCGCGGATCCGTCCCGTCGTGCTGCCGATCATCGGGTTCGCGGTGGCGCTGTTCTTCCTCGCCCCGTACGCCGCGATGCTGTTCGGCTCGCTCAAGACCGACGCCGAACTGTTCGCCGTCCCGGCGGACTACCTGCCCAAGAACTGGGCGTGGTCCAACTACGCCGACGTGTGGCGGCGCATCCCGCTGGCCGACTACTTCCGGGTCAGCCTGACCATCGCGCTCGCCTCCACGGCGCTGGTGCTGGTCGTCGCCGCGCCCGCGGCCTACGTCCTGGCCCGGTCCAGGTTCAGAGGACGCACGGCGTTCCTCAGCGTGATCCTGGTGACGCAGATGTTCCCCGCCGTCGCGCTGCTCATCGGCCTGTACCGGCAGGCGGTGTTCGTGGACGGCGTGAACAGCTACCTCGTGATCATCGCCATCAACTCGGCCTTCAACCTCGCCTTCGCCGTGTGGATCCTGCACGCCCACTTCGGGGCGATCCCGGTGGAGATCGACGAGGCCGCCATGATGGACGGCCTCGGCAAGTTCCGGATCATGCTGCGCATGATCGTCCCCCTGGCCGCGCCCGGCGTCGTCACCGTGATGATCTTCACCTTCATCCAGGTGTGGAACGAGTTCGTCATCGCGCTGACGCTCTTCAACGACCCGGCGAGCGGCCGCGTACCGCTCACGGTCGGCGTCCAGCAGTTCATCGGCCTGTACGAGACCAACTACCAATACCTCTTCGCCGCGGCGCTCATGGCGATCGTACCCGCGGTGATCCTGTTCGCCCTCATCGAGAAGCACCTGGTCAGCGGCCTCACCGCAGGCAGCACCAAGTGACAACGAGAAAGATCGGTGTGAGATGACCCCCACAAGACGACGACGGCTCGGCGGCCTGGCCGCGTTCACCGGTCTCGTGCTCGCGCTGGCCGCATGCGGCGGCGGGTCGGGCGGCGACGGCAACGGCGACGGCGGCGGGCAGAACTCCATCAAACTGGTCGTGGCCCAGTACACCGAGGGCACCAGGCCCTACTGGGACGAGCTGATCGCCTCGTTCGAGGCCAAGCACCCCGGCAAGAACGTCGACCTCCAGGTGATCGACTGGGGCAACCTGCAGAGCCAGGTCAACACCATGGTCCAGACCAAGCAGCTCCCCGACGTCCTGAACATCAACGTTTTCGCCGACTACGCCGAGGCCGGCCTGCTCTACCGGGCCGACGAGGTGGTGTCCAAGGAGGTGCTGTCGGACTTCCTGCCGTCCTTCGCCGAGAACGCCTCCTACGACGGCGCCCAGTACGGCCTGCCGTTCGTCGCCACCGTCAACGGCATGTACTACAACAAGAAGATCCTCAAGGAGGCCGGCCTCGACAAGCCCCCGGCCACCTGGGACGAGCTACGCGCGGCGGCCAAGACGATCAAGGCGCTGCCCGGCGGGTACGTCCCCTACGCGATGGCGCTCGGCGCCGAGGCCGGCGGCTACGAGTTCGGCACCTGGCTGCGGGCCAACGGCGGCGACTGGCGCACCGACGGCAAATGGACGGTCAACAGCGATCGCGCCGTCGAGACCCTGCAGTTCCTCAAGTCGCTGACCAGCGACGGCTACACCCAGCCGAACCCCGGCCAGACCAACCGCCCCGACGGCACCTGGCCGCTGTTCGCCCAGGGCAAGGCGGCCATGGTGTACGCGTCCTTCGGGACGCGGGCCTTCCTCGACCAAGTGGACAAGGCAGGCATCGAGTACGGCACCGCGCCGTTCCCCACCAACCACGGCGCCGAACCGGCCACGCACGGCATCCAGGACTACCTGATGGCCTTCAAGAAGGACGGCAACCAGCAGCTCGTCCGCGAGTTCCTCGACTACTTCTACCAGGCCGACAACTACGCCAAATACCTCAAGGTGGAGGGCCTGCTGCCGACGACCACGTCCGCCTCGGCGCTCATGCGGCAGGACCCGAAGGTGAGCCCGATCATGGACATGGTGGCCAAGGCCCGCTTCGACCCGACGTCCGAGCCGGTCTGGGCGGAGCTGCGTGGCACGCTGGCCGCCGAGCTGGGCGGCGCGCTCGCGCCCAGCAGCGACCCGCGCGCCCTCCTGACCAAGTTCCAGCAGATCACCGACCACTCCTGACCGTCGCCCGCAGGGCCGCCATCCCGCCGCGCGACGGGATGACGGCCCTGCGGGCCCGCACGGCTTCGATGGGTGAACAGTCGTCCACGCCGGTGACGTGTTGTTGAACTCGGCGCCGTGGTCGTCTCCTGCTCGGGGGTACGGCGGCTGCGTCACCCGACGCGGACGAACCGCCAGGCCTGCTGCGGGCCGCCGTTGTCGGTCCACTGGATCGCGGTGGCGCCCTCGTCGCCGGTGTTGCCGTTGTCGAGCGCCTTGCCGCTGCGCTGGGAGATGAGCTTGTACGCACCGTCGCCGACCTCGCTGATCGTCCAGCGTTGCTGGGTGCCGCCGTTGACGCTCCACTGCATGACAGGCGCGCCCTCGTCGAGGGTGTCGCCGTTGTCGAGCGCCATGCCGCTGAGGTGGTTGACGAGCTCGTAGCGGCCGGAGCCGGTGGCCGTGACGACCCAGCGCTGTTGCGGGCCGCCGTGGTCGGTCCACTGCAGCGCGTGGGTCCCGTTGTCGTGCGTGTTGCCGTTGTCGAGCGCCTTGCCGCTGCGCCGGCAGATCAGCTTGTACGTGCCCCCGGAGACGATGCCGGCAGCCGGCGCCGCCGCGGGCACGCCCGTCACCTCCACGACCAGTGTCGAGGCGAGGGCGTTCGGCGCCTGCGCGGGCACGGTGACGTTGATGTACCCGCCGCTGACGCTGTGGGGCAAGGCCGTCGCCGTCGCATTGAGCAGGGAGATCCGGTTGATGGAGTTCTGCAGGGCGGGAATGCGCAGCCGGCCGCCGGAAGGCCAGTCGAACACGTGCACGTAGAGCTTTCCCGGCTTCGTGGTGAACCTGCCCCACCAGGGCTCGAAGGGATAGGGGCCGGCGGTGGTGCCGTGAATGCTCTCGCCGTGAACGCTCATCCAGCCACCGATGCCCTGGAGCATCGCCGTCGAACCCGGGGTCACGGAGCCGTCGCCTGCCGGGCCGATGTTGAGCAGGTAGTTGCCGTCGCGGCTGACGACCGTGATGAGTTCCCTGACGAGGGTCTGGGTGGAGCGGTAGGAGCCCTCTCTTCCGGCGTTGTAGCCCCAGGCTCCGTTGGCCGTCACGTTCGTCTCCCAGGGACGGGACAAAGGCGCGGCGGGGACCATCTCCTCGGGGCATTCGAAGTCGCCGAGCCCCAGTCCCCGCTTGACGCGTTCGTTGACGATGAGGCTGGGCTTGACGGCGAGCAGCCAGTCGTAGAGGTCGCGGCCGTCGGCCTCGGTCCACCAGTCGTCGAGCGTGGGCGTGGCCGGGTTGGCGCACCAGTCGCCGTCGAACCAGAGGATCGCCGGGTCGTAGCGGGTGAGCAGTTCCCGCAGGTGCGCCTTCATGTCCGCGATGTAGGCGGCTCGGGCGGCGGGCGAGGACATCGTGGAGAAGACGGGGTCGGCGTGGCGGATGGTCTGCGACGGATGGTTCCAGTCCAGGATCGAGTAGTACAGGCCGAACCTGAGCCCATGTGCGTCGCATTCAGCCTTGAGCGCGGCGAGCAGATCGGGCTGGTGACCGGCGTAGGCGGGCAGGGTGTACCGCTTCGTGCCCGTCGTGTCGGTGAACCCGGCCACCTGCGAGTCCCACATCGCGAAGCCCTCGTGGTGCTTGGCGGTGATGACCAGGTACTTCATGCCGGCGTTCTTGGCCAGGCCGACGATGGAGGCCGCGCTGAACGCGCTGGGCCGGAAGGGGGCCGACGCCTGCGTCTGGTAGTCGGCCTTCGACCAATTCTCGTTGTTGAAGACCCACTCGCCCCGGCCGAGGTAGGAGTAGGAACCGAAGTGGATGAACAGGCCGAACCTGGCGGCGTACCACCAGGCCATCCGCGACGGCACCGGGTAGGAGGCGGCAGCGGCCGGACTCGCCGCCAGGAGGGACCCGCCGGCGGTGATCGTGGCGGCGGCCAGCAACTGCCGCCGGGTCAAGGACGGAGTCATGAGTGGCGTCCTTCGGGGTTGGCGGGCGGTGTGCCGGTCCAGGCACACCGCCCGGGACGGTCAGGGGGCGCCGAGCGACCACAACTGGTTGGGATAGCCGTTGCAGGTGTACTGGGCGATGCTCGCCCCGTCGTTCCCCGCCGCCGAGCCGACGTCCAGGCACATGCCGTCGGCGTGCAGCGGCGTCAGCCGGTAGAACCCGTCCTGGGCCGGGACGAACCGCCACTGCTGGTTCGGCGCGGTGCCGCAGGTCCACTGGATCACGGCCGCGCCCGCCGCCGTCGAGGCGCCGGAGACGTCCATGCACAGGCCCGGCGCGTGGACGGGCTTGAGCCGGTAGCCGCTCCCCGCCTGCTCCAACGTCCATTTCTGGTCGTTCACGCCGGTGCAGGACCACTGGATGACGGGCGCGCCCGCCGTCTGGCTGCTATCGCCGACGCCCGCGCACTTCTTGCTGTGCTTGGCCGTCAGGGCCGCCGTCGTGACGTTCCGGTAGAAGCAGCTCTTGGCGCCGGCGATCGGGTCGCCGAAGGTCGCGGTGCCGCAGGCGACGCCGCCGGTGAAGACCCCGCGGTGGTGTACGCCGTGCGCGCCGTAGCGGACCTCGGCGGTGCCGGTGAAGGAGCACTGCTGCCCGTCGGACGCGCACGGCGTCCAGGCCGAGTTCTCCACCACGACCCGGTCGATGTTGCCCCAGGTGCCGCCGCCGGGCGCGCCGGCCTCGCCGAGGATTCTGACCCGCAAGGTGTGCCGGCCGGCCGTGAGCGCCGGGCTGGACCACAGGTGGGCGCCGTCCACGCGGACGGGGTGATGCAGGTTGAGCGTGGTCTCCGCGCCGCCGTCGATCGACACGGCTATCTTGCCGCTGGTCGGGGCCAGTGTGCCGGACAGGGCGATCCTGGTTCCGTGGAAGGGGTAGGTGGCGGTGGCTCCGGCGGTCTGCGAGGAGTGCTCGTCCTGGTCCCACAGTCCGTAGGCGCCGATCGCGCCGCCGCTGTAGCCGTTGTCCGACCAGTTGCCGCTGTAGGCGAAGCCGCCGGCGGAGTCGTTCACGATCTCCGCGGTGGTGCCGGCCGAGTTCGCGACGACGTTGCTGATCACGTGGGTGGTCACGGCGCTGGGGGGCACACTGGCGCTGAGCGTGCTGCCCACGGTGACCGAGGGCAACTGGGCCAGGTCCTCGGTGGGCGAGGTGCGCCACACCTGCGCGGTCGCGCCCGTGGTGGTGAACCTGCTGAGGTCGAAGCTGAGCGGCAGGGCCTGGCTGGTGTCGTTGTAGGTGACCAGCACCAGCTTGCGTCCGACCGGGTCGTAGGCGGCGACGGTCTTGCCGTTGCCTGAGTCGATGACGAGATCGCCGGGGCGGATGAACTTGCTGTACTGGCCCAGGACGTGGAACTGCTTCTGGATGTCGTAGGTCTGCGCCGAGCCGTTCAGCGGGGCCTGGATCAGGCCCCAGAAGCCGGGGCCGTCACCGCGGGAGCTGTCCTCGATGGCCTGCCAGTACTGCCAAGCGTTGGCTTTGACGTAGGTGAGGTCGTTGGTGACGCGGGTGGCCAGTTCGAGTGCGGCGTCCATCTCCGAGGTGATGTCGTAGCCGCCCCAGCCGGCGGGGCCCCATTCCGACTGCCAGAAGCGCATGTCCTGGGCCTCGACCCGGTCACGGATGGGTTCGGCGTCGGAGCCCGCGTAGCCGTGCGCGTTGATCTGGTCCAGCTCGGCGCGGGCAGCGGGGGAAAGCGCGTCGTACTCGGCGGCCACGAGCCAGTAGTTGTTGCTGTCGGTCGCGGCGATCTCCGTGCCCAGCCCGCGGGAGTCGAGTGCGGAACGGAGGTTGAGGATGACGGAGCTCTGCTCCGATGCGGGCAGGAAGGTGCCTTCCTGGTTGTTGCCCCAGCACCACCAGCCGTTGGACGGCTCGTTGAAGGGCTCGATGGTCTTGAACGTGACCTTGGGGCTGCCCGCGCCGTTCACGCCCACGGTGGCGAAGCGCTGGGAGACCGTGGCCAGGTAGGCGGCGAAGTCGTCCTGGTAGTCAGGGCGCAGGTTGCTGTGGGAGCAGCCCTGCGGGGAGTTGTGGGAGTACCGTCCCGCGGGGTGCCCACTGTGCGTCATGAACCACGGTGGTGAGTTTGCGAACAGCTCGAAGGAGCCGATGCCGCGCCGGGCGGTCTCGGCCAGGACCCAGCGCTGGTTGGCGTCCGCCGTCCAGTCGTAGCTGCCGTCCGGGCGGATCAGGCTGTCGATCCACGCGCCGTTGCGAGGCGGCAGGTGGGGGTCGACGACGGGGTAGGTCACGCCGGGCTCGCTGGCGCCCAGGTTGTAGCGGACGCTGCTCAGGTTGATGCCCTGAACCGTCTGGCCGTTGACTGTGAAGCGGTCGGTGAACAGGTAGTCGATGAGCTGGGAGCGCTGCGGCTCGCTCCACCCGCCCACGACGTCGGCCCACCAGGCCAGCGAGGTGCCGAAGCCCTGGAACTCGTCCACGTTGACGAGGCTCGGGTTGACCGGGGCCACGATGGTCGTGGCGGCCTGTGCGGGGGTGGCCGCGACAGGGGTGAACGGCAGGGCCGCCACCAGGGCTAAGAGGATCTTGGGGACGGATTTCGGCATGGCTGAAGGCATGCGTGTCTCCAGGGTGTGGTGGGGGCGCGGTCAGGTCAGGCGTGGGACGCCGGTGACGTGCCGGGACAGGGGGGTTCTGACACGGACGATGTGGCGGGCGCCTCTCCTCGGGCTCACACCATCCGTCGCTTGGCGGTTATGTTCACCTCGAACCTCAAGGGCCGTCAATACCTGATTTCCGGATACCTCCAAGAATTCCGGACGTATTTACAACTCTTAGACGAAGTCGTACTCTCTCCTCACCTGTCCGCAACTGAGAGGCACGTCACATGCTGCGCCGAACCACGACCGACATCCGGAAGGCCAACCGGCTGGACGTGCTGCGCCGCATCTACGCCGCCGGTTCGATCAGCCGGCAGGAGATCGCCGCGGACAGCGAGCTGAGCTTCGCCACCATCGCCAACGTGGTGAACGACCTGCTCAGCGCCGGGGTCATCGTGGAAGACCGCTTCCGCGACTCCGGCGGCGGCCGTCCGCGGGCCATCCTGACGCCGAACGCGCGGCGCGGCCTGCTGGTCGGCGTGGACGTGGCGGAGACGTACGTGCACGTCGAGCTGTTCGACCTGGCGCTGCGGCCCATGCACGCGAGCGAGCACCCCATCGGCCCGGAGACCAACCGGCCCGAGGAACTGGCCGGCCACATCGCCGCGGCCATCGAGGCGCTGCTGCTCGAATGCGGCGCCGACCGCGCCGACGTGCGGGGAGTCGGGGTCAGCGTGCCCGGGCAGGTCGCGCCCGAGCACGGCGTCTCGGTCTTCGCGCCCGGCTGGAACTGGCACGACGTGCCGCTGCTGGCCATCCTGCAAGACCGCATCGGCCTGCCGCTCTACCTGGACAACCCGCTGATGGCCAGCACCGTGGCCGAGCTGTGGTTCGGCGCCGGACGCGAGGCCGACAACCTCGTCTGCGTCACCATCGGCACCGGCGTCGGCGCGGGCATCGCCATCCACGGCTCGCTGTATCGCGGCACCACCAACGCCGCCGGCGAATGGGGGCACAGTGTCCTGATGTTCGACGGGCGCGGCTGCCGGTGCGGCAGCCGGGGCTGCGTCGAGGCGTACGTCGGCGCCCCCGGCATCATGGCCACGCTCGCGGAGGTCGATCCCTCCCACGTCCTGCTGCGCGGCGGCGACCAGACGGCCTGCGTCCAGGGCCTGGCCACGGCGGACGACCCGCGCGCGGCCGAGGCGCTGACCCGCACGGCGCGGCTGCTCGGCGCCGCGCTGGCCAACCTGATCAACGTGCTCAACCCCGAGGCGGTCGTGCTCAGCAGCTGGGTGGCCGGGCATCTGGGCCCGCGGCTGCTGCCCGAGGCGGCCGAGGCCCTGGCCGCACACGCGCTGGACCGGTCGCGGACCGCCGCACGACTCCTTCTCTCCGACATCCCCGGCAACCCCGTCAGTCTCGGGGCCGCCACCTTCGCGCTCGAAGGCTTCCTCGACGAGGCGGTCTCGAACGCGAGTCGTACCACTTCCGGAAGGCCGTTATGAAAAATCCCCCCAAGGCGGCCCTGGCCGTCCTCGCCTTCGCTCTCCTGACCGGCGCCTGCTCCTCCGCCGAAGGCGGCAAGCCGGCCGACCCCAACGCGAAGATCCAGCTCACCATGAGCGTGTGGGGCGGCGACGTCGACACCAAGACCTACAACGAACGGCTGGCGCTGGTCTCCAAGAAGTTCCCCAACATCACCGTCAAGCTGGAGCAGACCCCAGGCTCCGGCGACTACGACCAGAAGATCCAGACCGCACTCGCCGGCGGCAAGGGCCCCGACATCATGCAGTTCGCCGAGAACGTGCACGTCTTCTCCGGCAGGAACCAGCTCGCCCCGCTCGACGACCGCATCGCCAAGGCGAAGATCGACCTCAGCCGGCGTTTCGGGCCGCAGGTGGCCGCCGCCTACCAACGCGACGGCAAGACCTGGGCGCTGCCCGACCGCAGCGGCGCCATGGTGCTGTACTACAACAAGAAGCTCTTCGACGCGGCCGGCCTGTCCTACCCCACGGGCTCCTGGACCTGGACCGAGTTCCGCGACGCCGCGATCAAGCTGACCAAGCGCGACGGTGACAAGGTCACCCAGTACGGCATGGCCGCCGGCAACTGGTGGCCGTGGTGGATGACGTTCATGGTGCAGAACGGCGGCGGCCTGGTCGGCCCCGACGGCAAGCCGACGGCCGACTCCCCCGCCAACGTCGAGGCGCTGAAGTTCTACAACGACCTCGTCCACGTCGACAAGGTCGCGCCCTCGCCCACCGACTACGCCAACCTGGGCAAGGACATGGGCCCCGACCCACTGTTCGCGCAGGGCAAGGCGGCCATGGTGTTCACCGGCTACTGGGGCATCGGCACCTTCAAGGAAGCGACCGACCTGAAGTGGGACATCGCCCCCATGTTCCAGGGCAAGCGGAAGGCCACCGCCGGCTTCGGCAGCGGACTGGCCGTCAACGCCAAGAGCGAGCACCAGGACGCCGCCTTCCAGGTGATCGAGTTCCTCACCAGTGAGGAGGGGCAGCAGCCCATCGTCGCCAACAGCCAGGACGCCCCGGCCAACCTCGCCGTGCTCGGCAGCGACGCGTTCATGAAGTCCGCCCCGGTGAACATGGGCGCCTTCAAGGAGTCCGCCGCCAACCTGTACACGCCGCCGGGCGGCAAGCACTGGAACGAGATGCAGAAGATCTTCGACGACGCTCTCGGGCCGTTCTTCCAGAACGAGACCGACGCGCAGGCCACGCTCGACCGCATCCAGGGTGAGCTCGAACCGCTGCTGGCCGCGAGCTGATGACCGCCGTCATGGAACGGACCAGGCCCGTCACCGCGCGCCCGGTCCGAGCCCCCCGCCGCAGCGAGGCGCTCTGGTTCTACCTGATGGCCGGCCCGTGGATCGTCGGGTTCGTGGTGCTGACGCTCGGCCCGATGATCGTCTCCGTCTGGCTCAGCATGACCGACTGGGACCTGTTCAGCGAGCCCGCGTTCATCGGCCTGGACAACTACGTCAAGCTGTTCACCGCCGACCCGATCTTCTGGAAGGTGCTCGGCAACACCGCCTTCTACGCCTTCCTGTCGGTGCCGTTGGGCATGGCCGCCTCGCTGGGCATCGCCTACCTGCTGAACAAACCGCTGCGCCTCATGCGGGTGTTCCGCACCGCGATCTACCTGCCGACGCTCGTGCCGCTGGTGGCCACCTCGATCCTGTTCGTGTGGATCTTCGCGCCGGACACCGGCCTGATCAACACCTTCCTCGCCCTGTTCGGCATCGACGGCCCCGCCTGGCTGCTGGACGAGGACTCGGTCAAGCCCGCGCTGATCATCATGTCCGTCTGGCAGGTCGGCACCGCCGTCCTGCTCCTGCTGGCCGGCATGCAGAGCATCCCCAAGCACCTGTACGAGGCCGCCGCGCTGGACGGCGCCGGGCCGGTCAGGCAGTTCTGGCACGTCACGCTGCCGATGCTGACCCCGGTGATCTTCTTCAACCTGGTGATGGGCATCATCGGCGCCTTCCAGGTCTTCGCGCAGGTCTACATCATGACCGAGTCGGGCGGCACCTTCGGCGGCCCGGACAACGCCAGCCAGATGGTCGTGCCGCTGCTGTTCCAGCACGCCTTCAAGTTCAACCACATGGGTTACGCCTCGGCGATCGCGTGGGTGCTGTTCGCGATCCTGCTGCTGCTGACGCTCGTGGTGATCCGCTCGTCCAGCCTGTGGGTGTTCTACGAGAGCGAGGTGAAGCGCAAGTGAGAGCCGTGCACTACGCGGTGCTGACGGTCGTCTCCGCGCTGTTCACCGCGCCGCTGCTGTTCATGGTCTCGGTCTCGCTGTCGAGCGACGCCACCACGCTCAAGGGCGAGTTCACCCTGCTGCCGCGGGAGTGGGAGTTCGCCAACTTCGTCCGCGCCTTCACCACCGAACTGCCGATGGGGACGTTCCTGTGGAACTCGGTCGTGCTGACCTCGCTGGCGGTCGTCGGGCAGGTCTTCGTCAGCGCCATGGTTGCCTACGCCTTCGCCCGGCTGCGTGCCCCCGGCAAGAACGCCTGGTTCGTGGTGCTGCTGTCGACGCTGATGCTGCCGGCCGAGATCACGCTGATCCCGCAGTTCACCATGTTCTCCACGCTGGGCTGGGTCGACACGCTGCTGCCGCTGATCGTGCCCAACTTCTTCGGCGGGGCGTACAACATCTTCCTGATGCGGCAGTTCATCGCGCGCATCCCCAGAGACCTGGACGAGGCGGCCGCGCTCGACGGGCTGGGCCACTTCCGGATCTTCACCCGCATCGTCCTGCCCATGATGAAGCCCGCGCTCATCGCGGTCGGCATCTTCACCTTCTCCTGGAACTGGGGCTGGTTCATGGGCCCGCTCATCTATCTCAACTCCATGGAGAACATGCCGCTCGCCCTGGGCGTGCAGGTGCTGTACGCCACCGGCGGCGCCGGGCAGGTGCCGCCGTGGAACCTGGTCATGGTGGGCTCGCTGCTGCTGACCGCTCCCATGATCGTCGTCTACTTCTTCGGCCAGAAATACATGCACGAGCTGAGCGTCACCGTCGGCTCGGACCAGAAATAGGAGTTCTCCGCTGAACGTCCGCATCGCCAAGGGCCAGATCCTCATCGGCGACGAGCCCCGGCTGCTGCTGTGCGCCTCCCTGTTCTACTTCCGCATCCCGCGCGGCGAATGGCGGGACCGCCTGCGTGCCGTCCGCGAGTCCGGCTACACCTGCATCGACGTCTACTTCCCGTGGAACCACCACGAGCTCGCACCTGGCGAGTGGGACTTCGCCGGAGAGCGGGACGCCGCCGCGTTCCTCGCCATGGCGCACGAGGAGGGCCTGATGGTCCTGGCCAGGCCGGGGCCCTACATCTGCTCGGAGTGGGACGGCGGCGGCCTGCCTGCCTGGCTGCCACTCACCGACGGCCTCCGGCTGCGCCAGAACGAGCCGCTCTACCTCGCTCAGGTGCGCCGCTGGTTCGACCGAATCCTGCCGATCCTGCGAGACAGCCCGGCCGTGATCCTCCTTCAGGTGGAGAACGAACTGGACTTCTTCGACTGCGACGACCCTGCCGGGTACATCGCCGCGCTGCGCGACATGGCGCTGGAGCACGGGATCGGCGTGCCGCTGGTCGCCTGCGCCGGGCAGGGCGACCTGGCCCGGGCTTCGGGAGAGACGGACGGGGTGCTGGCCGCGGCCAACTTCTACCCCGACGACTCCTCGCTCGGTATCGAGACCGTCGTCGAGGCGTACCAGCGGCACCTGGCCGAGCGCGGCGAACCGTTGCTGATCACCGAGACGAACCGGCCGCACGTCACCCTGCGGCGGCTGCTGTCCACCGGCGCCCGGCTGATCGGGCCCTACCTGCAGGCGTCGGGCAACGACTTCGGGTTCACCAACGCGGTCAACAACTGGGGCTCCCCGCTGGCCCTGCTGACCAGCGACTACGACTTCGGCGGCTACCTGTCGCCGTCGGGGGTGGCCCGTCCTGAGCACGGCGAGGCACGCCTGCTGGCCGCCATGATCGCCGCACTCGGGCCGGCCCTGGCCGGAGCCGAACCCGTCCAGCCCGACCAGCTGACGGTGACCGCCGACTTCCCGCTCCCCGACGGCGGCCCCCGCGCCCTGGCCCTGGACGGCGGCGGCATCCTGCTCGCGCTGGCCAACCCCGGCGACCACGACGGTGCGGCCCGCGTGAAAAGCCTTGGCTTCGGCGAGATCGAGGTGGGCGTACGAGCCCGAAGCTGCCCGTTCGTCCTGCTGGACCTGCCGATCGCCGGCCACCGCCTGGAGGTGTCGACCGCCGAACTGATCCGCGCCGACTCCAGCGAGCTGGTCTTCTCCTGCGACGGCCCGTCGATCGTCGTACTCGTCGGCGAGGACGGCGAACGGACGGTCTTCCACCCGGGCGGCGGCACCACCGAACGCGCCAAGGTCGGCGACCTGCTCCTCACCTTCCTCCCCCGCGCCGACGTGACGGCGCCGGACGCGGAAAGCATTCGCACTCCTGTCGACCTGGAAGCCATCGCCTGCGGACGAGAGGCCGCGACGGGAGCGGATGCGCCGCGGGTACTGGGAACTGAACCCACCCGCCCCGAGCGCCTGGGCGCCTACCGGGGCTACGCCTTCTACACCGCCAGGAGCGAACCCGGCCTGGCGCTCCTCCTGCACCGCGCCGGCGACGTACTGTCCGCCTACACGGACGGCCACTATCTCGGCACGGTCACCCCCGGAGGCGGTTTCGCCCTGCTCCCCCGGCACGACGGCGGCCGGCTGGAGGTTCGTACCGAGATCTGGGGGCACTCCAACTTCGACGACCCCCGCCTGCCCGCACTCCGGCTCGGCTCCCTGCGCGGCTTCGACGCGGCCACCTCCATCACCGCGATCCACCGGCTGTCCACGTGGCGCATCGCCGGCCACGGAATCGGCGGCACACCGAGCCCGTACGCCGGCTGGGGCGGCTGGATCACCTCACGCCAACCCCACGAGGCCCGCTACACCCACGTCCGCTCGACGTCCGAGCAGGCCGACACCTGGGTGCTGCGCTTCGAAGACCTCCAGGCCCACGTGGAAGTCACCGTCAACGACGTTTCGTTCGGCCCGGTCAACCCGCACGATCCGTTCGTCGACATCACCCCTGCCCTCAGACCCGGCGGGGAGGCCAGGATCGAACTGACCCTGCGGCGCCTGCACTCCGAAGCGGCCGGAGAGGTGACCTTCCTGGAAGGCACCCGCGCGACCGCGTGGACGGCGGCCTTCGCCGAGGAGCAGGACCTGTGGCGAGCCGCCCAGACTGCCGCCTCGCACCCTGCCGCGCTGCCGGTGCGGCTCCCGCCAGGTGAACTGCACTGGCTTCAGGTGGAGGTGGATCACCTGCACGGACGGAGCTGGACAGGCCGGCTCGTGGGCTCCGACCTGAAGGTGACAGCGTTCTTCAACGGGCACCTCGTCGGCCGCATGTGGCTCCCCGGCGAGACCCGCCCCATGATGAAGGGCGGCAGCCCCGACCTGTTCGCCCTGCCCGCACCGTGGTTCACCGAATCGGGCAACCGGCTGTGCCTTCTCGCGGAAGCCGTACATCCAGGACGCCCGGGTGAACTCCGCGAGATCATCGCCGAGCGCTGAATTCATTGCAGAACAGGCGTGTGGGCAGGTCAGAGGCTCGCCACGGTCTCGTTCGTACTGGCCGGCGCCCGGGACAGTCGGGGCGCGCCTGTGCCGTCCACTCGCGCCGGTCCGGCGCGCTGATCATCACGCTGGGCGGCACGGTAGAGCTGGTCGAGCATCTCGTAGGCGGCTTCGCCGTCCCTTCGCGGATCAGCAGCCGGGCGATGTTGATCAGGGGCATCAGCGACATGACCGAGGCAGGTTCCTGGCCTCGGCGAAGACATTGTGCTGCCTCCGGCAGGGGTTTGCCGGGCGGTTCGGTACGGCAGACCGGCGGGAGGAGGGCGGCGATCGCAGGGTTCATCACGACGCGCCGCGTCCCTTCTACGGCCAGTCGGCCACGAGGCAGCCGGCGGGTTTGCCGATGATGAAGCGCGGGTCGGCCGCCTGGAGCAGTTCCTGTCGTGGCGCTGCCGGCGAGGCAGTCACCGAGGCTCATGTGAGTGAAGAGGTGGGACGGGGAAGTCGGGCGGTCGCGCTGATTTTCGGGTAAAGACTCTCCAAGATCATCTGTCGATGGGGACGGCGATCGGCGGCCTTGCCACGGTGGACCCATGTCTGACTTCTGGAAGTCCCGTACCGCGGCGGCGGCCTTGGTGCTGAGCGTCGCGCTGACTGCGGGAGCCGCGCACGCCGAGTACTCACCACCGGTGAGCACGGCGACCGCGGCGCCGTTGGTTCTCTCCGCCGACGGCAAGCCGCTGCTGACGCTCGGCGGCAGCTCGGCCACGTATCCGGGCGACCCCGGCACGAACACCGGCGCCGTGCGCGACGTCGAGCTCGGCTCGACGTCGGTGCCGATCGGCGGCGGCGGCGTCCCGCTGAGCAGCATCCTGAACCTCGGCGATCTCGCGTCGACGGTCAGCAGCCGCTCCGCCGCGTCCGGGGCGACCGACACGGACGCGGCCGCCGGAACGCTCGGCGACGCCGCCAACCAGGCCGGCCCGCTCTCCGTGGACCTGCTGGCCCTCGGCGGCGCGGCACTGGTGCCGCAGAACCTGGTCGACAACGTGACCATGAGTTTCGGGGCGTTCTCGTCCCGGACGAAGTTCGTCGACGGCGAGCTCCAGCCGGCCGAGTACCGGGTCGGCCAGGCGAGCCTGCTCGTCCGCTCCCCCGCGGTGAAGGACGCCGCGAGCCGGCTCTACCAGGCGCTCGGCGGCGTCGACCGGCAGATCGAGAAGATCGTCAGTCAGAAGGCCGACCTGGCCCCGCTGAAGAGGTTGCTGACCCCGCTCGGCGTGCCGTCCCCGACGCTGGCCGTGCAGTCGAACACCCGGGACAAGATCTTTGCGGCGCTCCTCGCCAGGCCGCTGACCTCGCGCAACAAGGTCGTCACGATCGACTTCTCCACCGGCACGGTGACCGTCCACCTGGACCAGCTCGCCGGCGGGCTGAACGACAAACCGGCCAACACCGAGCTGATCAGCTCCAAGGACTACCATCTGGTCACCCAGGCGATCCACGACGTCATGAACGACGCCGCCGACATCGCCCTCGGCACGATCAGCGACTCGCTGGACGCGGTGCGGCTCACCCTGCGCTGGGCCGGCCCGGTCGGCCCCGGCGGCATGGGCGGGAAGATGGACGTCACCTGGAACTTCACCCTGCGGCAGGCCATCGACGGCTCCATGCCGCAACCGGTGAGCGCCAGCACCGGTGCGGCCGCGCCGGTGGCCACGGCCCTGCTCACCACCCTGACCAAGAGCCTGAGCGTGGTCGGCAAGGCGTTCAAGCCCGCTTCCGACCTGGTCCTCGCCGCCTCGCGAGACCGTCACGCGTCCGGTGCCGCGCGCACCCGGGCGGCTCGTGCGGCAGCCGTGCCGAACCGCGCCGCCGACGGTGACAACCTCGTCGAACTGCTGCTGAAGGTCAAGTTCGGGTTCACCTCGACCGTCACCGACATGCTCTTGCCGGTCTTCCGGATGGCCAACCAGGTGATCTCGGTCGAGATCAACCACCAGGAGCCCCGGACGTGCGTCCTGCCGACCGGTGTCCGGCTGCCGAGCGCACGGTTCACCTCGGCCGTCTCGATCAACTTCCTGAAGGCCACCGTCGCGGCCCGGCTCGACCTGGGCCTGTCCTCGGGTTCCGTGACCATTCCCAACTGTCGGTAATCCGCCTCTCCACCTCGGCGGGGGTGTGCCACGGTTGGCCGTGGCACACCCCCGTCACCGTGTGTCGCCCGGTCCCATACGGAAGGTGTTGATGTCGTGCGGCGCAAGCGGGCCGTCATCGTCTCGTCCGCCGTGCTGTCGGCGCTGCTCGCCGGCGCGATCGGTACCGGCGCGGCGCTGTGGGACGACCACCAGGACGCGCCCTCGGCCCGCACCGCCCCCGCGGTGCCCTCGACCGGGCTGCCGGCCGCCGCGACCTGCGCCGACGGCGGCATCCCGATCAGTCACCGGTTCGCCGCCGGCAGCGCCTGGCAGATGTGCTGGCGGATCGACCCGCACGCGGGACTGGTGCTCAGCCAGATCCGCTATCTCGCCCCCGGCCGCGAACCGCTGCCGGTCATGAAGGAACTGACGCTCGGCCAGCTCGAGGTCCCGTACGACACCGGGCTGGACACCACGAGGGACATCACCGAGGCCGGGTTCGGCGGGCGCAGCATGATCGCCCGGACCGCGGTGGACTGCGCGGGCGAGCGGATCGACGCCAGCGTCCCGGACTTCGGGACCGGTGCGGTCGGCGGCGCCGAGACCCGCGCGGTGCTGTGCGCCGAAGAACGCGACACCGGGCTGGGACGGCGCAGCAGCTACCGAGGACGGGACGCCGCCTCACGCGGGCACAGCTTCGACCTGAGCACCCTGTCGATCGTCGGCTGGTACGAGTACCTCACCGTCTACAGCTTCGCCGACAACGGCGCCATCACCCCGCAGCTGGGCGCGACCGGCGCCCTGTCACCCAAAGACCACTCCACCGACCCGAGATGGGGCTCGCCGGCCGCAGGCGGAGCGGTGAGCCACAGCCACAACGCGGTCTGGCGCATCCGCTGGGACCTGGGCGGCCCCCAGACCGTCCAGGAGTACAACGCCGAATTCACCGGCAGGACCGGCCCGAAGGCCCCCGTCGTCACCGGTTCCTGGACCTCCCTCACGCACGAGACCACCCGGCGCGCCGCACCGCGACGCTTCTGGCGGGTGCTCAGCCCGCACCGCAACCCCGACGGCCACCGGATCTCCTACACGATCTTCAACGACGCCACCGCGGGCCACGGCTACGACATGGCCTTCTCACAGCGCAACCCGTGCGAGCTCTACGCCTCCGACAACCTGCTCGCAGGCTGCCCCACCGACACCGTCCGGCAGTTCGTGTCCGACCACCAGCGCTTGTCCGACGTGGTGTCCTGGGTCGCGGTCTCCTTCCACCACGTCCCCCGCCCCGAAGACCGCACCCCCATGGAGATGCACTGGCAGGGCTTCACCACCGCGCCCTTCGCCGCCTTCCCCCACAATCCCCTCGGCCAGGCGGAGGACGTGAACAGTTGATCGAGCTGCGCACCTTCAGATGGCCATGACCTGGGCGGATGTGATCGGTAATGAGACCTGCTCATGCCAGAGTCTCGCCGCCGTCATCACCGGCCGCCCTGGCGCCGGGCGAGGTGCACGTGGAGACGCCCGTCGGCGACCGTGAGGAGTTCCGCTCCGGCGGGGTCGGACGATGGGCCGGGGTCGAGTCTCAAGGGATCCGCGAAGGTGTCGCGGGCGATGGAGGCCCGGTGGCGTTCGAGGAACGCGGTGAGCTCGCCATCCGGGTCCCGCAGCACTTTCACGGCCAGCGCGACCGGCTCGCCGGGACTGCATCCACGACGCCGGCGCAGGTCATTGACCAGCCGGGTGAACTCCCTGGCCAGTCCTTCCAGCCGCAGTTCGCGATCGGTCGACAGGTCGACCGCCACGGCGTACGGTCCGTCGGCGGACAGTTGCCACCCCGGAACCGGTGTCTCAACGATCTGGAGGTGTTCCCGGCGTATCGGCGCGCCCTGCAACTCGACCCTGCCGTCCTGGTCGAGCCGGGCGAGCAGCCGTCCGGGCTCGGCCGCGGCGATGGCGGCGGCGATATCCGGGGTCCGGGGGCCGAACTCGCGGCCGAGCGCGCGGAAGTTCGGTTTGACGGTCACTCGGCGTCCCGCCGAGTCGCCGAACTCGACGGTTCTCACGTTGAGCTCGGCCTCGATGATCTCGCGTAGCCGGTCGAGCGAGGCGCGTTCTGCGGCGGTAACGGTGACGATGGCGCGGCGCAGCGGATACCGGGCGGGGATGCCGGCCGCGGCGCGGGCCTCGCGGCCCAGCGAGGTGAGTCGACGCGCGAGCGCCATCGCCTCGCACAACTGGTCCTCGCGAGCCGCTGCGCCGGGCTGGGGGTACTCCGTCAGGTGCACGGGGTGCTGGGTGACACCGGCCGGGTCCGGTGCGGCCTGGCCGGGTGCGCGGGTCAGCTTCTCGTGGAGTTCGGCGGCCAGGCAGGGGGCGAAGGGCGAGAACAGGCCGGCTGCCGTCACCAGGCAGGTGTGCAGGGTCGCGAATGCCGCCTCGTCCCGGCCGGTGCCGAAGCGGTCGCGGCAGCGGCGCACGTACCAGTTGGACAGGTCGTCGGAGAAGACCGCCAGGCAGCGGGCCGCAGCGGCCGGATCGAACGCGGACAGCGCGGCGTCGGTCCCTGCGCAGGTCGCGGCGAGCCGGGCGAGGATCCACCGGTCCATGACCGTGCGGCCGGTGGCCGGACGAGGCGTCCAGCGGGCGAGGTTGGCGTAGGTGACGAAGAAGACCGCCGTGTTCCAGAGCGTGCGCAGCGTCTTGCCGGCGCTGTCCGGTTCGTCGAACATCGCCCAGCGGAAGGCGTCGGACATCGCCGCGTGGGATTCGCCGTCGTGCCGCACGCTCGCCGGGAGCCGCAGAGTGTGCCGGAAACCGTCGCGTCCCGACACCAGACGGGCAACGGTGTTCACGGAGTACAGCCAGCTGCGCGAGCCGCAGACCAGGTCGAACGGCTCGGGGTGACGGGCGTGCTGGGCTCCGGCGTCGTACCAGGACTCCGTCACGCCTGACACCCTCCTCGCGGTGCCGCCGCAGCGCGCGCAGGCGAAAGAGATCTCGTCCATGTACGGGCGGTGCGGGTCGAGCCCGGACAGCTCGGCCCCGGCCAGCGCCCCCAACTCCGCCAGGGACGCAACCGCGATCGTGTGCCCGCACGGGCCGCAGCGCCACAGCGGCAACGGCGTGCCCCAGTAACGTTGACGAGACACCGTCCAGCCGTTCTCGTCGCCGGTGTCGAGGTGCCAGCCCGGCATGGCGGCGTAGTACAGCGGCGTGCGGCAGTGCACGCAGAACGGGAAGGCATGCCGGTGCGGGTGGGCGTGCAGCAGCAGTCCCGCCGCTCGCAGGTGCTCGGTGATCAGGCCGTCGGCGTCGCGGATGTACCGGCCCGCGTACGGGCCGGTGCGGGCGTCGAAGCGGCCGTCGGGGCCGACCGGCTTCACCACCGGCACGCCGTGCCGCCGCGCGACCCGCATGTCGTCCTGCCCGTACGCGGCGCCGGTGTGCACGATTCCGGTGCCCTCGTCCGCCTGGACGAAGCCGTCGGCCACCACGAACCGCCACGAAGCGGGATCACCGTCCGGATCGTCCGCCGACCCCGGCCCCACGAAGTCGAACGGTGCCTGGTACCGCGTGCCCACCAGCTCGCCGACCGGAACCTCGCGCAGCACCCGCGCACCTTCGCCCAGCGCCGCCGCCACGCGGCCGACGGCCAGCACCACGGGCCGGTCCGCCGCTCTGCCGCCGGCGGCCAGCACGTACGCCAGATCGGGCCGCACGACGGCCAGCGTTGCGGGGATCAGCGTCCAGGGCATGGTGGTCCAGATCAGCAGGTCGGCCTGGCCGGCCAGCGGGCCGGTCAACAGCGGGAAACGCACGTACAGGCCCTGGTCCTCGGTCTCCTCGTAGCTCCTGGCGAGCTCGTGGCCGGCGAGCACGGTCCCGCAGCGCGGGCAGTAGGGCGACACGCGCTCGTCCTCGACCAGCAGAGCGCGCTCGAACAACTGCTTCAGCGTCCCCCACACGGCCTCCACGTCCCGCGGCGCCATCGGCGCCGCGAGCGAGGTGTGACAGAGGCGGTTGAACTCCGCCACGCCGTGCCGCTCGATCTGGTCCTTGCCTGACAGCCCCAGCTTCTGCTCGATCAGCAGCTCCGTCCCGATGCCGTGACCCGTCCACTCCCGCACCAGCGGTGCCGAGCAGCCCTTCATCGTCCAGTAGCGCCGATACAGGTCCTCGGCCGCCTCCGCGCGCGATCCGCCGGAGGGCGCGGGCTCGCGGGCGAACCTCCGTACCGGCCGGCCTGGGACGACGGCGTGGTCAGGCAATCTCTCCGGGACACGTCCCGCCAGATCGGCCCACTCCGCGAGCGGCTCGAAGACTTCGTGCGTTTCCGGCTCGTCGGTCATTCGCGTCACCACTCCTCCCCTGCAGGACCGCTGACCGCCCGCACGGCCGCGGTGATCCGTGCCCGATCGTCGTCGCTCAGCGTCCGCGCGTTGTCGCCCAGGGCGGCCCGCCCGCTGCTGGTCAGCCGAACGAGCAGGCACCGCTGGTCGTCGCCGGAACGTTCCCTGACGACCAGTCCTGCGGTGTCGAGCCGGGCCAGGACCCGGCTGAGGTGGCCGGGGTCGAACCGTAGCCGCTGCCGCATCTTCCTGACCTCGCAGCCGTCCTGGCTCGCCAGTTCCAGCAGGACGCGGGTCTCGGCGAGGGAGAACGATCCGGCCATGACGGTCATGACGTACGCGTGAAACCGGTCGAGAGTCTGGATCATGGCAAACATCGTTGACCCAATCAAGGGATACGTTGACTCAGTCAATGTTTATCGGACAGGCCGGTGTTCGTCCAGCCCTCGGAGTTCTTCGGCCACCGACAGCAAGTGCTCGATCATCGCGGCGGCCGCGGGCAGCCGGTGTTGCTGTACCGGCGTGGCGGTCATGACGGTCCTGGTCAGCGACGGTTCGTCCAGCGGGCGTACCACGAGGTCGGGAGCGGTCGCGGGAAGGGTGAGAAACGGGGCGAGTGCCACCCCCAGCCCCGCGGCGACCAGCCCTCTAACCGTCATCTGGTCATCTGTCCTGAACGCGACGACCGGCTCGAACCCCGCTTGCCGGCATGCCCGGGGCAGCACGTCGAGCGTGGATCCGCGGTGCACCCCCTGGATCCATCGTTCGCCGGCCAGGTCCGCGAGCCGGATGCGGGTGCGTCCGGTCAGGCGGTGGCCCGGCGGCAGCGCGATGTGCAACGGGTCGACGAGCAGCGGGCGCACCTCGACGTTCGCGGGAACCACCAGGGGCACGATCGGGAATTCGTACACCAGCGCCAGGTCCAGCTCGTGCGCGGCGACCGCGGCCACAGCCTCGTCGCGGTCGGCCTCGACCAGCTCCACCGAGACCGCGGGCCGCTCGCGCAGGAAGGCGCGTACGGCCATGGGCATGAGTGTGGCGTTCGCCGTCGTGAACGACCCGAACCGCAGCCTCCCACCCGCTCCGGCGCCGATCGCCGCCAGCGTGCGCTCGGCCGCACGCAGCTCCGTCATGATCCGCTCGGTGTGGGTCAGGAGCGCCCGGCCGGCCTCCGTCAGCCGCACGCCCCGGGCGTGCCGTTCGAGCAGCCGGGCCCCGGCTTCCCGCTCGAGCACGGAGATCTGCTGCGACAGCGCCGAGGTGGTGTACGACAGCGCGGCAGCGGCGCGGGTGAACGACCCGTGGCGGGCCACCTCCTGCAGAACCCGGAGTCTCGCCACATCGAGCATGCGGAAACGCTAAACCCTTCTTTAAGAAGCTGTCGATTGTCCTTAACGAAGGGGCTCACCCATCCTGGCGGCATGCGATTCGGAACCCCCTACGACGAGGTCTACGCCGAGGGCGCGTTCGTGCCCGAGAAGGAGTCCCGGCTCAGCGTCCTGGCCAACGCGGTCTCGTACGGCACAGGTACCTTCGAAGGGATCAGAGCCTGCTGGAACCCGGATGACCAGGAGCTCTACCTGCTGGAACCGCGGGCCCACTACGAGCGGATGGCACGTTCGGCCCGCATCCTCGGGCTGGAGCTGCCGTACGACCCGGAGCATCTGACCCGCCTCACCATCGAGCTGCTACGCCGCAACGACGTGCGCGCCGACGCCTACGTGCGTCCCCTCCTGCTGCAGGCGGACGAGCAACTGGCCGTCCGGATGCACGACTGCGGCACACGCCTGTACCTGGCCGCCACCCCCATGCCGGGCGACTACATCGACCGGCGCGGCGTGCGCTGCATGGTGAGCGCCTGGCGCAGGACCGGCGACGCCGCGGTGCCCAACCGGGCCAAGGTGATCGGCAGCTACGTCGGTCCCGCCATGGCCAAGACCGAGGCGCTGCGCAACGGCTTCGACGAGGCCGTCATGCTGACCGGCGACGGCTACGTGGCCGAGGCCACCACTTCGAACGTGCTGATCAGGACCGGTGAGCGCTGGGTCACCCCCACCGCCACGGACGACATCCTCGCCGGCATCACCCGCCGGCAGGTCACGCACCTCCTGGGCGAGACCACCGGCGCCCTCGTCGAGGAACGGCGCGTGCACCGCTCCGAGCTCTACGCCTGTGACGAGGCTCTGCTGTGCGGCACGGCCGTGCTCGTCGCCCCGGTCGTCGAGGTGGACGGCCGGCCCGTCGGAGACGGGCACGCGGGCGAGACGACGCTCGCCGTGCAGCGCCTGCTGCAGGCGATCAGTCGCCGTGAGAACGCCGACCACCCCGAATGGACCACACCCGTGTACGGAGCCGTCTGATGCTGACCCACCTGAACGTCATCCCGCCCACCCTGATCTGGAAGGACGTCCTGGCCCGCGTGGTCCAGGGCGAGCAACTCACGCTGGCCGTCGTCGAGCTGCCTCCCAACGGCCTCGTCCCCGAGCACCGCCACGTCAACGAGCAGATCGGCCTGTGCCTGCAGGGCACGGTCACCTTCCGGGTGGGCGAGGAGACTCGCGACCTCGGGCCCGGCGGTACCTGGCGCATCCTCGCGCAGGTTCCCCATGAGGCCCAGGCGGGGCCGGAGGGAGCGGTCGTGGTGGAGGTTTTCGCCCCGGTACGGCACGACTGGGCGGAGCTCGAACAGGCGGCCCCGGCCACGCCGCGCTGGCCCTCCACGCGCTGACGCCGGCCTGGAGCCACTCCTCACCGTCCTCGCCCATGCCCTGCGCGAGCGAGTGATGGCTGACTGACTGCTGTACGAGACGGTCGCTCATCTCCACTTCCTCACGCCGATTGGTGGCGCTGTCCCAGCCGGGAGCCGAGCTCGGTCTGCTCCGAACCGACCGCATCACACAGGTGCTGGATCACCCACAGCCCGATCCTGCTGCTCGCGGCGGGCTCCACCCGGGCAGATGCGGAGCTGGATCACGCCCTCGGCCGATCCTGCGGCGGGCTGACCAGCAAGAGCCACATGGCCTGCGCCGGCGCCGGCCGGCCGCCGGCGTTCTGCCTGAGCGATGGGAACGTCGACGGCCGCACTGAGCTTCCCCCCGTTCTCCGGACACTTGACCTGAGGTCACCCTTGATCATCAGGAAGGATGTCCTCCATGCCCTCGCCACACCCTCCCGAGTTCCGGCGTCGCGCGGTCGAACTCGCGCGCCAAGG
>NZ_JABCPZ010000259.1 GCF_013283785.1 Nonomuraea antri | reverse complement strand
GGCGCCCAAGTTCAGTGCGCTGCGCTGGCTGCTGCACACCAAGGAGACGTTCACGGCCTTCCGCTGGGCGGTGAGCGAGGGCGTGCAGTCGCCGCACATCGCGGTCGAGGTCGTACGGACGCGCCGCAGGGGCGGCCGGCGACCCCGCCGCCGCCTCCTCCGCCGCCTCCCGGTGCGGGCGGGCCGCAGGGCCGGTCCACGCCGCAGTTCCCGCAGCAGCCGAGCGCCGGCGTACGCGTGCCGCTGCGCTCCACCGGACCGCAGTTCCCGCCCGCGCCCCCGCAGCAGAACCCGGGCCAGGGCCCGGGCCAGAACCCGGTGCCGCAGTTCCCGGTGGCGATCCCCGCGCTGCCCCCGCCGCCCAAGAAGGGCAGGATCGGCGACATCCCGATCAAGGCCGTCTACCTGATCGGCGCCGTCGCCGGCACCGTGGCGGCCGTCCTGCTGATCTTCTTCCTCTTCCAGGGTGACGTGCCGACGCCGCAGGCGGGCCCGACGCTGCCGCCGGCCGTGCAGCCCGCCTCGCCGCTGCCCAGCGGGACGGCGGCCGCGGCCACGCCCACGCCGACGGTGACCCAGAGCCCGATCGTGCTCCCGGCCGTGCCGGAGAAGAAGACGTTCGCCAAGCTGCCGGGCAAGGCCAGCGCGGTCACCGGCCTGATCAACGACACCAAGAACGGCATCAGCTATCCCCGTCTGGGCAAGCCGTGGGACGCCAAGTCGTTCGCCCCGTTCACGATCGCGCAGCGGGTCGGCAAGGTGGGCATCCCGCACACGATGATCGTCTCCGCGCTGTTCCCCGGCGATTCGCCGGAGACCAAGCCGTCCAAGGACGCCGACTACCGCGAGATCGCCACCAGGGCGGCCCGCTGGGCGGTGCGCACCCAGTTCCCCAAGGACGCCAAGGTCGAGTGGACCGGCTCGGAGAAGGTCCCGGTGGGCAAGGGGTGGACGCTCGGGTTCAAGGTCACCTACCAGTTCGGCGGCAAGCAGATGGTCTCGCAGTCGATGGTGACGGTGATCGAGATCGGCAAGACCAAGCCCGCCATGCTGCTGGCCACGATCCCCGACACCGGCAAGAAGTACTGGGCCGACCTGAACACGCTCGCGAAGAGGGTTCGTCCGCTCTAGGCCAGAAGCATCCTCTAGAATATGGTTCTGGCATCGACTGGGACCTGCTGGAGGTTGAGCAATGGCGATCGGGTTGAGCGAGGAGCACGAGGCGCTCCACGAGTCGGTGAGCGGCTGGGCCGAGCGGAACGTCCCCGCCGAGCTGCTGCGCGCCGGCGCGGACGAACGTCCGCCGTTCTGGTCCGGCTTGGCCGAGCAGGGGCTGCTCGGCCTGCACCTGCCCGAGGAGTCCGGCGGCTCCGGCTACGGGCTGCTCGAAGCGGCCGTGGCCGTCGAGGCGCTGGCCGAGCGCATGACTCCGGGCCCGTACGTGCCGACCGTGCTGGCCTCGGCCGTGATCCACGCCTCCAAGCGGCACGAGCTGCTGGAGTCGCTGGCCGACGGCAGCCGCACCGGCGCGGTCGCCCTGACCGGCGCGCTGACCGGCATCCGCGCCGAGGACGGCTCCCTGGTCGTCTCCGGCACCGCCGAGCCGGTGCTCGGCGGCTCGCTGGCCGACGTGCTCGTGCTGCCCGTCTCCACGGCGAACGGCGAGGAGTGGATCGCGGTCGACGCGGCCGCCACCACCGTGACGCCGGTCAAGTCGCTGGACCTGACCAGGTCCGTGGCCAAGGTGGAGCTGGCCGAGGTCACCGTGCCCGCCGAGCGCGTGCTCGACGGCGTCGAGGGCCCCGACGTGCTCAACCTGGCCGCCGTCCTGCTCGGCGCCGAGGCGGCCGGGCTGGCCTCCTGGTGCGTCCGGGCCGCCGCGGACTACGCCAAGGTACGCGTGCAGTTCGGCCGTCCGATCGGCCAGTTCCAGGGCATCAAGCACAAGCTGTCGCGCATGCTGGTGGCCCTGGAGCAGGCCCGCGCCACCGTCTGGGACGCCACCCGCGCCACCGGCAAGGAACTGGAGTACGCCGCCGCGATCGCCGGGGTGATGGCCCCCGACGCGGCCGTCCAGTGCGCCAAGGACGCGATCCAGACGTTCGGCGGCATCGGCTACACCTTCGAGCACGACGTCCACCTCTACTACCGCCGCGCGCTCACCCTGCGCGCGCTGCTCGGCCCGTCGGCCGAGTGGGCCGCCTCGGTGACCGAGCTGGCGCTGGCGGGCGTGACCCGCGAGATGGAGATCGACCTGCCCGAGGACGCCGAGGAGCTGCGCGAGTCGATCAGGGCCGAGATCGCCGAGATCGCCCAGCTGGAGGGCAAGGAGCAGAAGCGGGCCCTGGCCGCGCGCGGCTTCGTCATGCCGCACCTGCCCAAGCCGTGGGGCCGTGCGGCCAAGCCGCTGGAGCAGGTGCTCATCGCCCAGGAGCTGAAGGCCGCCAAGGTCAAGCTGCCCGCGATGATCATCGGCGCCTGGGTGGTCCCGTCCATCGCCGTGTACGGCACGCCCGAGCTGCAGGAACGCTTCCTGCCCAAGACGCTCAGCGGCGAGATGATCTGGTGCCAGCTCTTCTCCGAGCCCGGCGCCGGATCCGACCTGGCCTCGCTGCAGATGAAGGCCGAGCAGGTCGAGGGCGGCTGGAAGCTCAACGGCCAGAAGATCTGGACGTCGGTCGCGCACGTCGCCGAGTGGGGCATCTGCATCGCGCGCAACTCCGCCGCGGGCACCAAGCACGAGGGCATCACGTACTTCCTGGTCGACATGAAGGCCCCCGGCGTCACCGTCAGGCCGCTGACCGAGATGACCGGCGAGAACCTGTTCAACGAGGTCTTCCTGGACGACGTCTTCGTCCCGGACGACCTGGTCGTGGGCGAGGTCGGCGACGGCTGGAAGGTGGCGCGCAACACGCTGTCGAACGAGCGCGTCTCGCTGTCGTCCGGGTCGGGCGGCACCGGCGCGTCCGTCCCCGACCTGCTCGGCCTGGCGGGCCGGCTGGGCCGCGAGCTCACCCCGGCCGAGGCGCAGGAGGTCGCCGGGGTGGTGTGCGAAGGCCACTCGATCAACGCGCTGTCGCTGCGGGTCACGCTCAAGCAGCTGGCCGGCAACGAGCCCGGCGCGGACGCGTCGGTGCGCAAGCTGCTGTCCACCTCGCACGCCCAGCACGTGTCGGAGACCGCGGTGAACCTGCTCGGCCCAGCCGCCGTCGTGGCGGCCGACATGCAGCTCGGCGACCCCGGCTACTGGAACCGCGCGGTGCTGGCCACCCGGGCGATGACGATCTACGGCGGCACCACCGAGGTGCAGCTCAACATCATCGGCGAGCGCATGCTCGGCCTGCCCAGGGACCCCGAGCCGGGCAAGTAACACCCGGCCCCACCCGCCTCCCCCTACGGCTCGACCGGCCGTAGGGGGCTCGGCGTGCCGCCCTCCGCCGGGACCGGGGTGCCGATCCTGATCTCGCCGACGCAGGCGCCGCGGCCGTCCAGCGTGCGCACGGTGACCTCGGCGCCGCCGCCCCGGAACCGTCCGAACGAGGTGCCGAGGCCGTCGCCGGCGGGCACGTCGCTCCTGGCCAGCCCGACCCTGACCGACAAGGTGGTGGGCGCCTGGTTCAGGTAGGAGACCTGGACCGTCCACTCGCCGTCCTCGATCGGGCGGGGGAGCGGCAGGCGCACCTCCTGGCCGCCGACCTGCGTGCAGTCGCCGCGCGGCGGGATCGAGACGCCGTCGACGACCAGCGGGCGCAGCCTGCCCTGCGCGTCGAGGATCAGCGGGTCGCGCACCTGACCGCTGAGCCGGCGCGTCCAGGTGATCCCGGGTGGCGCGACCGGGCCGAGCACCTTGGAGTTCAGCGCGTAGTCGCCGAAGAAGTAGGGGATGGCGACCTTCTCCGGCACGTACGTGTCGAGCACCACCGCGTCCTTCGGCGCCAGCGCGAGCGCCAGCCTGGCCGTCTCCACGTAGCTCTTGACGTTCCTGCCGAGCGGAAGCTGCCCGTACGCGGCCACCGACCAGACCGAGCCCGCCGTGAACGCCGCGGCCAGCGGGACCCACGCCCACCTGAGCCCGCGCGCGGACCTGAGCCAGGGCTCCTGCTCTCCCTTGACCGGGATGAACGCCAGGCCGATCGCCACCGCCGCCACCATGGACGTGCTGGAGATGTAGCGCAGTTCGAGCCCGGCCAGCTCGGGCCCGAGCTGTTCCAGCCTGGCGATCATGATGGGCACGATGTCGGCGAGCCCGAAGTAGCCGAACAACAGCAGCCAGGCCAGCCAGGCGCGACGCCGCAGCCACACGGAGACCGCGATCACCAGCACGGCGACGCCGAGCCCCGCCCAGACCGACGCGGCAGGCGGCGCGGCGATGGCGTAGTCGTCGCCGATCGGCGTCCACCGCCAGGGCCCGCCCAGCGACGTGGGCACCAGCGCGTTGCTCAGCAGCTGCCAGCCGAACCGGCCCACCGCCTCGGGCCCTGGGACCGACAGCTTGACCGTCTCGTTCGCGTAGTGCTGGGACGTGAGCAACTGGACGAGGAACAACGCGGTGTACCCGGCCAGCACGGCGAAGTAGAGCAGCCAGACCCGCAGGGTCCCGCGCCGGTCCAGCCAGCCCAGCGTCAGCACGAAGGCCAGCACCAGGATGAACGGCGCCTTGAGGAAGAACGCCATCGCGAACAGCGTCCAGGCCGCCGCGGCCACCGCGTGCCGCAACCGCTTGGTGCGGGTGTAGAGCACGTGCGAGCTGAGCGCCATCGGCAACGCGATCTGGAACGGCATCGCGCCCAGCACCACCGCCCACCACGACAGCGACGGGATCGTCATCGGGGTCAGCAGGTAGAAGCCCAGCGGCACCAGGATGGCCGGGCGCGAGCCGAACAGCAGCCGCAACAGGCGCAGCAGCGCCAGCCCGGCCGCCAGCAGCAGCGCGATCGTGAACAGGTGGGCCAGCTGGTCGTTGTAGGCGCCCAGGCGGCCGATGACCCACTGCAGCGCGAACGGGCCCGGCGCCATGTGGCCGCCGTCGATGCGCATCAGGTAGTCCCAGGTGAGCTGGTTCTCCAGGCCCCTGACGATGAACATGAAGTCGTCCTGGCGGAAGTACGTCCGCCTGACCAGCTCGAACTTCCACACGCACTGGGCGGCCACCATCGCCAGGCCCGCGGCGAGCACGATGTCACCGCGTAGCCACCGGCGGGCCCCCGCCGCCACGCTTGCCATTACCGAAGAGTAACCAGGGGTTGCTTCTCGGTGGAACGTTCGTAGCGCTGTTGTGATGTCATTGCGGGATGCCTCGTTCGTCCCGTGCCGGGATCGCCGCCGCGCTGCTTGGGCTGGCGCTCGGCTGTCTGGCCCTCGGCCCGGCGCTGGCCTGGGGGTTCACGCTCATCCAGGACATGGTCTTCGTGCCCGAGCCGGCGTTCTCGCGGTTCACGTTCGGGCTGGCGGGCGGGGCGGCCCGGGTGGTGCCCAGCGATGCCGTGGTCACCGCACTGGCGCAGGTGCTCCCGGCGGAGCTGGTGCAGAAGCTGATTCTGCTGGCGATCTTCGTGCTCGGCTGCTCGGGCGCGGCGCTGCTGGTGCCGTCGCAGGCGCTCGGGCCGCGGCTGGTGGCCGGCGCGTTCTACGTGTGGAACCCGTACGTGGCCGAGCGGCTGCTGATCGGGCAGTGGGCGCTGCTGCTCGGCTACGCCGGGCTGCCGTGGGTGGTGCGGGCGGTGTGCGCGCGGCGGTGGCCGTTCCTGGCGATGCTGCCCGCGGCGGTCGGCGGGTTCGCCGCGATGACGGTCAGCGCGATCACCGCCGTCCCGCTCGCCCTGTTCGGCCCCGGCCGGTGGGCCGCCTTCGCCCGGGTCGCGGTCGTGGTCGGGCTGTTCAGCCTGCCGTGGCTGGCGGTGACCGCGCTGCGTCCCGAGGGGCTGACCGGCGACCCGGCCGGGGTGGACGCGTTCGCCAGCCGGGCCGACGGTCCGTTCGGCGTGGTGGCGAGCCTGCTGTCGCTGAGCGGGATCTGGAACGCCTACTCGGTACCGCCGGGCTACGACACCGTGATCGGGGCGCTGGCCAGGCTGGCGCTGGTGCTGGCCGGCGTCGCCGGGTTCGCGCTGCTGGGCCGGGGGCTGGACTGTCGCAGGGGGCTGGCCGCCGCCGCGGCGGCCGGGCTGGCCATCGCGCTCGCCGGCGTGAGCGAGCCGGGACGGGTGGCGCTGCGCTGGCTGGTCGAGTCGTGGGGTGGCTTCGCGGTGTTCAGGGACGCCCAGCAGTTCAACGCCCCGCTGGCCCTGCTGGCGGCCGTGGGGCTCGGGCTGCTGACCGAGGCGGCGCGCGGCGCGCTGGCCAGGCCCCGGTGGCTGGGCGCGCTGGCGCTGGTGCCCGTCGCCGTGCTGCCCACCATGGCCTGGGGGGCGCTGGGCGCGCTGGGCTCGGTGCCGTACCCGGACGGCTGGCGTGCCGCCAGAGAGGTGATCAGGCAGGACCGGGCGGGCGGCGACGTGCTGGTGCTGCCGTTCGAGTCGTACCGGCGCTTCCCGTGGAACGCGAACCGCGCGGTGCTCGATCCCGCGCAGCGTTACTTCGCCGTCCCCGGCCGCCGGGTGGTGTGCGCCGACGCCATGCGGGTCGGCGAACTGGTCGTGCGGAGCGAGGATCCACGGGCCCAGGAGGTAGAACGCGTACTAGAAGGACCCTCGCCTGACCTGCCCGGAGCCGGGTTCAGGTACGTCGTGGTCAACGCGGGCACGCCGGACGAGCAGCGCCGGTTCGCCGCCTGGCTCGCCGCCGCACGGCTGGTGACGAGCACGAGTGAGCTGCGACTGTACCGTTTCGACGGCCCCGTTGCGGACGTATCGTCCGGATAGGGGGTTTGAGCAGTGCCTTTATTAAAATTTCGCCTAGCTACTTCCGAGTAGCAAGAATTGGTTCTAGGTTTGGTGACGCCTGACCCCTTGCCGCTCAAGGAGGAACCCCCTGTGATCAAGATCCTCTTAGCAGCGATCATTGGCGTCGCCGTAGCGGCACTCGTGGCGACCGTCACCACCGTCACGCTCACCGGCGCCACGTCCACGCCGGTCAACCAGCCGCTGTACAACTACGGCGACCGGTAGCCCGAGCCGTCATGCCGCACTCCCCGCAAGGGGACGCGCGGACGAACTCGCCACGACTGCCTGAGCACGCCCTTCCCGCTCTCTTCACGGAAAGGCGATCACCGGGGGACCTCACGCAGGCGTACGCGCGACTCGCCCGTCCGCCGTTCCCGCTTTTCGTCATGGCCGGATGCCCATGAGAATCGCCTTGTTCAACTGGCGCGACCCCTGGCATCCCCAGGCCGGCGGCGCCGAGACGTTCGCCTGGGAACTGGCCACCCGCTTCGTGCGCGACGGCCATCAGGTGTCCTTCTGCACCGCTCGCGCGCCTGGTCAGAGCAGGAGTCAGACCGTCCAGGGCGTCCGGCTGGTCCGGATGGGCGGGGTGTTCACCGTCTATCCGCTGGCGCTGGTCTGGCTGCTGCTGCGTCGTGCGCTGTTCGACGTGGTGCTCGACTGCCAGAACGGCATCCCGTTCTTCACGCCCTGGGTGGCGCGCCGGGTCACGAAGGTGTTCCTGATCGTCCACCACGTGCACGACCGGCAGTTCGGCGTGCACCTGCGGCCCTGGCTGGCGGCGTTCGGACGCTTCCTCGAAGGCCCGGTGTCGCGGTGGAGCTATCGCGGGCGCGAGTGCGTGGCGGTGTCGCCGTCGACCGTGCAGGCCATGCGGGAACGGCTGGGCTGGCAGGGCCGCATCCACATCGTGCCGAACGGGGTGACCGTCGCTGACCCCGGCGCCGTGGCCAGGAGCGAGACGCCCAGGATCGTCTGCGTGAACAGGCTCGTCGCGCACAAGCGCATCGACCTGCTCCTGGACGCCGTGCCCGAACTCCGCGAGCGCTGGCCCGGCCTGGTCGTGGACGTCATCGGCCGCGGCCCCGACGAGGAACGGCTGCGCGCCAGGCTGCCCGCGGGCGTCGTCATGCACGGCTACCTGTCGGAGCGGGAGAAGGCCAGGGTGATGGCCAGGTCGTGGCTGCAGGTGAACAGCTCGCAGGGTGAGGGCTGGGGTCTGTGCGTGCTGGAGGCCGCCACGCTCGGCGTGCCCACGCTGGCCTTCGACGTGGACGGCCTGCGCGACTCCGTACGGCACGGCAGGACCGGCTGGCTCATCCCCGAGGGCACCGACCTGGCCAAGGGCATCGCCGGCGCGCTCGACGAGCTGGCGGAAAGCCACGACGAGCCGACCGAGAGCTACGCGGTGCGATGCCGGGAATGGGCGGCCGGGTTCTCCTGGGACGGCAGCGCCGAACGTCTGACCGCGCTGATGCTCGGCCTGCCCGCGCCCGCCGAGACCGTGCCCGCCGAGACCGTGCCGTCTCTTGGGCCGTCTCTCGGTCCGTCTCCCGTGGAGGCGATCAGGACGGCCGGCGGATTCGAGCCGCTGCGGCGCCGCACCGAGTACGGCAACTAGACAAGCGGGAATCCCGGGTTGGAGGAATGGTGATCGAGCGGGTGCGGCATCGGTTCTGGCTGCTGCTGTGCTGCCTGGGCTTCGCCGTGCTCGCGTTCACCACCAGGCCGGGACACCTGATCTCCGACACCAAGATGGACCTGGCGCTCAACCCGATCGGCTGGCTCGAACGGGCCGCGCACCTGTGGGACCTGCAACTGTTCGGCCAGTTGCAGAACCAGGTGGCCGGCTACGTGTTCCCGATGGGTCCGTTCTTCGCGCTGGGCGACCTGGCCGGGATGGAGCCGTGGATCACCCAGCGGCTCTGGCTGACCGTGCTGATGTGCGTGGCGTTCCTCGGCGTGGAGCGGCTGACCGGGCGGCTCGGCATCGGCACGCCGGGGACACGGGTGGTGGGGGCGCTGGCGTACGCGCTGGCGCCGCGCACGCTGTCGATCATCGGCGAGATCTCGATCGAGTGGCTGCCCGCCGCCATGCTGCCGTGGATCCTGATCCCGCTGCTGACCGCCGCGGAGACGGGCCAGCGGGCGCGCGCGGCGGTCAGGTCGGCGCTGGCCGTGGCGCTGTGCGGCGGCGTCAACGCGGCGGCGGTGGCCGCCGTGCTGGTGGCCCCGGTCGTCTACATCCTCACCAGGCCGCGCCCGGTGCCGCGCTGGCGCATGCTGGGCTGGTGGACGGCGGCCGTGTCGGTCGCCACGCTGTTCTGGTGGCTGCCGCTGCTGCTGGTGGGCCGCTACGCCTTCTCGTTTCTGCCCTACACCGAGACCGCCGCCACCACCACGCAGGTCACCTCGCTGACGAACGTGCTGCGCGGCGCCTCCGACTGGGTGCGCTACCTGCCGCTCAACGGCGTCTCCGACCAGGCGCCCGGCTTCGCCATCGCCACCTCGGCCACGATGGTCGTGGTCACCGGCCTGATCGCCGCGCTCGGCCTGGCCGGGCTGGCCCGCCGCGACCTGCCCGCCAGGGGTTTCGTCGTCACGCTGCTGCTGGTCGGGGTGACCGCGCTGGCGGCCGGCCACACCAGCGCGCTGGAACCGGTCGTCGCCGAGCCGGTGCGCTGGCTGCTCGACGGCCCGCTCGCGCCGCTGCGCAACCTGCGCAAGTTCGACCCGCTGATCAGGCTCGCGCTCGCGTTCGGGCTGGCGCACCTGCTGGTCAGGGCCAGGCTGCCGCTGCGTTCCGTGGCGGTGGCGGCCTTCGCCGCGCTCGTGCTGCCCGTCTTCAACACCGGGCTCGCCGCGCCCGGCGACTTCCGCGAAGTGCCCGCGCACTGGCGGGAGGCCGCCGCCTGGGTCAACGGGAACGCCGGTGACGACGGCGTGCTCGTCCTGCCCGGCGCGACGTTCGGCGAGTACGTATGGGGCAGGCCGATGGACGAGCCGATGCAGGCCCTGTTCACCGTCCGCTGGACGTCCAGGCAGGTCACGCCGCCCGGCTCGGTCGGGCAGACCCGGCTGCTCGACGCCATCGACCAGCGCCTGGCCGCCGGGCACGGCTCGGCCGGGCTCACCGAGGTGCTGCGCAGGATGGGCGTGCGCTACCTGCTCGTCAGGAACGACCTGATCAGGGAGAACCTGCGGGGCGCCTGGCCGGCCCGGGTCCACGAGGCGTTGCGCGAGTCGCCGGGCATCAGCAAGGTCCGCTCGTTCGGCGACCCGGTCGGCGACGCGCTCGCCGATGACGCGATCTCCGCCATCGACCCGGCCTTCCCCGCGCTCGACCTGTACGAGGTGAGCGCCGCCCCCGACCTGGTCACCGTGCGCCCCGCCGACCAGGCCCTGCACGTACGCGGCGGGCCGGAGTCGCTGCTCGCCCTGGGCGATCTCGGGCTGCTCGGCGAGGCGCCCGTCCTGCTCAACGACGACGCGGGCACCCGCGCCGCGCCGACCGTGGTCAGCGACGCGCTCCGGCTGCGCGAACGCTCGTTCGGCGAGATCAGAACCAACCGGACGCCCACGCTCCCCGCCGACAGGCGACCTGAGTTCACCGGCGTCAAGGAGCTGGATCTGCTGGAGAACGGCTGGCTGGACGACACCGCCACCACCGAGTACGACGGCATCTCGGACGTCACCGCCTCCTCCTCGGTGTCGGACGCCGACGCCATCGCCGCGCTCAGCACCACCGGCCGCGGCCCGTGGGCGGCCATGGACGGCAACATCGACACCCGCTGGGAGAGCGCGGGCTGGCGGCGGCCGGAAGGCGAATGGCTGCGCATCGACCTGCCCGCGCCGCGCCGGCTCACCTCGCTCCGGGTCACCTTCGCCGACGACGTGCTGATCGGCCAGTCGGTCAGGCGGGTGGCCGTCGAGACCGACTCGGGCAGCCTGGAACAGGACGTCGCCAAGACCAGCGAGCCGCAGACGCTGCGCGTCCCCGAGGGGCCGGCGAGCTGGGTGCGGATCAAGGTGCTCGCCACCGTGTCACAGGAGTGGAGCTTCGGCCAGCGGATCGGGATCACCGAACTGTCGATTCCCGGCCTCGTCCCCGGGCGCGCCATCAGGCTGCCCGGCTCCGGCGGCGACGTGTTCGTCATGGATCGCGGGCTGGACGACCGTCCCGCGTGCGTGCGCAACCAGATCCGCTGGGTGTGCAACCCGCAGGCGCTGGCCAGGCAGGGCGAGGACCACGCCGGCTTCGACCGGGCCTTCACCGCGGGCACGGCGGGCCGGTACGACGTGCGCGGCACCGCCGTGCTGCGGGACCCGGCCCGGATCGACAGGCTCACCCGGCTGGGCGCGAAGGCGACCGGGGTGTGGGGCTCGTCCGCGGTGAGCGAGGACGCGGTGGCGGCCCCGAGATCGGCCTTCGACGGCGACGGCGCCACCACCTGGATCCCCGACTCCGCCGACGCCGAGCCCACGCTCGTGCTCGACTGGCCGGGCAAGCGCACGATCTCGCAGATCAGGGTCGGCAGGCCGGGCGGCGGCGACGGCCGGCCGCTGGACGTGATCGTGACGGGCGACGGCGGCGAGGTACGCGGCGCCCGGGCCGACGAGAGCGGCAGGCTGACGTTCGCGCCGCTGACCACCACCCGGCTGAGGCTGCGGTTCGTCCCCGCCGGGTCGCGGCTGCAGATCTCCGAGCTGGTCGTCCCCGGGGTCGAGCCGGCCCGCAGGCCGGGCGCGGTGCCGTTCTCGTTCGGCTGCGGCTTCGGCCCCAACCTGGAGGTGAACGGCGTCACCGTGGCCACGAAGGTCAGCGGCACCCTCACGGACCTGCTGGAACAGCGGCCGGTACGCATCACCGGCTGCGCGGAGGCCGCGCTGGTGGCCGGCGACAACCGGGTGCGGGTGGCGGGCTGGGACCCGTACGCCATCGAGAACCTGATGATCGGCTCGCTGCCGTCGGGGGCGGAACAGCCGGAGCGGGCCGAGGCCGACGTCGTGCGTGGGCTGTGGACGCAGTCGGCCCGCGAGGTGCGGGTCACCGCGCGGCAGGAGTCGTTCCTGGTCGTCAACGAGAACTACAACGCCGGCTGGCGGGCCACGCTCGACGGCGCGACGCTGCGCCCGGTCCGGATCGACGGCTGGAAGCAGGGGTGGGAGCTGCCCGCGGGCGCGGCGGGAACCGTCCGGCTCGACTATCCGCCCGACGGGCTCTACCGGCTCGCGCTCGGGTTCGGGCTGGGCGGGATCGCGCTGCTCGTCCTGCTCGCGCTGATGTCGCGCGGGCCGCGTCCCGAGCACGTGCGGGAGACGGCCCCGGCCGCGGACTCGCGGGCCGCGCGCTGGCGGCTGCCGTACGCGATCGTGCTCGGGCTGGCCTTCGGCTGGTGGGTGGCCGACTGGCCGGGGATGGGCGCGGTGCTCGCGTCCGTCGTCGTGACGCTCTGGCTGCGCGCCCGCGACCGGCCGGTGCACTGGCTCGCGGCCGGCGTGTACGGCGCCGCGACGAGCACGGTCGCCGCGGCGCTGGTGCTGCGCGGTTACGGGTACGAGGTCGGCCCGCTGCTGGACCAGGTGCCGCAGCTCGTCGCCTGCGCGGCGATGGGCGTGTTGTTCGGCCGGCTCGTCACGGAGCCGGCGTCACCGGCGGCCGAGCCCGAGCCGGCGCAGGCCGAGCAGGTGTTGAGCGGTGCCGGGCGAGCCTGAGGGTGGTCGCCTCGACCAGGTGGTAGGTGGCGATGCTCAGCAGCGTCGTGACCACGAACGACACGACCGCGACGCTGGGGAAGTCGCCGGTGAACGGCGGCGCTCCGGTGATCTTGTGCTGCAGGGTGATCACCGGGGCGTGCCAGAGGAAGAAGCTGTACGAGATGCGTCCCAGGTAGGCCATGACCGGGTTGCCGACGACGCGGTGCCGCACCGAGCCGGGGCCGGCGGCCAGCGCGAACGGCGCGACCACCAGCACGGCCACGGCCGACTCCAGGGTGACCCGCCACATCGACTGCGACAGCGTGGGCAGCGTGAGCGTGCGCGGCCCGGCCAGCTCGGTGCTGAGCACGACGTACAGGAGTGCCGCCAGCACGAGCAGCTGCGGCGTGAGCGTCTCGACCAGCCGGCTGTGCCCGATCATGACCGACAGCACCGCCATCGCCATCCCGCAGGCGAAGAAGACCAGGTTGTACGGCAGCCAGTCCGACAACTGCGGCAGGTCGTACAGCCGGGCCACGACCACGTTGACCACCGAGATCACCGGCAGCACCGCGATGCCGGTGAGCAGCCTGACCGCCGGGTCGTCGCCGCGCGCACACCGGCCGAGCAGCCAGGCGATCACCGGCAGCAGCAGGTAGAACGACATCTCGATGGGCAGCGTCCACATCTGGTACAGCCCGTCGGGCGCCTTCTCCTCGCGGAAGTAGTTCTGCAGCAGCAACATCCGGTTGAGCCAGCCGCGCCAGTCGAGCGTGCTCCACGCCCACAGCGCCAGCGCGGTGACGATCCAGTAGACCGGCATGACCCGCAGCACCCGCCGCCACAGGTAACGCAGCGGCCTGGGCGGCTCGGTGCCCTCGATCGCCGCCTTCGCCCACGGCCGGTAGAGCAGCAGCCCCGACAGCAGGAAGAAGATCGGGACGGCGATGCCCAGCCGGCTCATCAGCCAGGCGAACATGCCCTCGCCGTACATGACGCCCGTGTCGCTGCCGACGTGCAGCAGCCAGACGCCGAGCGCGGCGAACGCGCGGATGCCGTCGAGTGCCGCGTCCCTGTGTTTCACCGGTGCCGCCACCCTCCGTCCGATTCGCAGAACCACGATAGAACCTGTTTCTATCGATTTGGTTGCGTCTCTGCACCAGCAGATGACGCCGGTAACTCACTGTCATACTTTGTTCCACGACGCTCAGTCCAGCCCGCAGTACTGTCTGTTTTCTTTCTGCCAACGCGGAGGCCACGATGGGTCGTATTTCCACGCTTGTCCTCATCGGGTTCGGAGCGTTCTTCATCGCCCTGGCGCCACTGCTGAAGTTCTGGGCCGCCGACCAACTGATCTTCGCTCCGGCCAACCAGGCCGGCATCAGCAGGCTCGAGGCCAAGGGCGCGCAGTACTTCTCGCTGCAGGACCTGAAGGTGCTCACCGCCGACCTCGACATCATCGTCTCCACCCGCGGCGACGTGACCCAGGCCGACACCGAGAAGGTCGTCTGGGACGAGGCGACCGTGGTCAACGACGTGACCAACGGCCGGCCGCAGATCGACATGTCCGAGCGGCGCAGCGCCTTCAACAGGTACACCGGGGTGGGGCTGAACTGCTGCGCGGTGAGCATCGAGAAGGAGCCCGTCACCCTTGAGGGGCAGATCTACAAGTTCCCGTTCGACGTCGAGAAGAAGACGTACAAGGTCTTCAACTCCACCGCGAAGAAGGCCTTCGACGCCACGTTCGTGCGCGAGGAGACGGTGAACGGGCTGCCCGTCTACGTCTTCGAGCAGGCCGTCCCGCCGACCAAGACCGAGACCCGCAGCGCGCCCGCCGACGTCATGGGCGTCACGGGGACCACCGGTGACGTGCAGGTGGACCGCTGGTACGACGGCAAGACCACCTTCTGGGTCGAGCCGGTCACCGGCGCGCCGGTCAAGCAGGAGGTGCAGCGGCACGAGGTGCTGAAGACCCAGGACGGGGTGGAGCGCAGCCCGGCCTTCATCGCCACCGCCAAGATGACCGACAAGACGGTCGCGGACCTGGTGAGCAGCGCCCAGTCCAGCAAGAACCAGATCAACCTGCTGCGTAACGTGATTCCGCTGGTGTCGCTGGTGCTGGGCGTGGTGCTGGTCGCCGCCGGCATCCTCCTCAGCCGCCGCCGCACCCCCGCCACCAC
>NZ_JABCPZ010000258.1 GCF_013283785.1 Nonomuraea antri | reverse complement strand
CCTCCACCGCGCCCCTCCACCACGCACCGCATGCTCGCGTCGCTCGGCCGCTTACGCACGCCGCCGATGCCCGGCCAGACGGCACGGCCACGCCGCCACCCACGTGCGGTCACCCACGTGCGGTCACCCCGCGCGCCACCCACGCGCCACCCGCGTCCGGCACCCACGCGCGCCACCCGCGTGTGCCACTCGCGTGTGCCGCCCGCACGCCCCTGCCTCCGGGCCCCGCTCATGCGGCCCGGCCCCTGCCACGCCGCCAACCCATACGCGCCACCCGCGGTCCACGAGCGCCACCATGCGCGCCGCCGCGTGTGCCGCCCGCGCGTCTCCTGCCTGTGGGCCACCACCCGCACGCCTTCACGCCCCGCTCGTTCGGCGCTGGTACGCCGTGCCTACGTGTCTCGTCCTGGGGCTGGCACTTCGTCGCCCACGCTCTGCGGCCGTGCGCCCCAGCCACACGCCTGTGCGTTCCGCCCGTGCGTTCGGCCTGTGCGTTCGGCCTGTGCGTTCCGGCCGTGCGCCTCGCCCGGGTGGCGTCGGCGACGCTGTCGCCCTCGTTGCCATCAGCGTGGTCTCGCTTCCTCAACCATCTCAGGGTTGGTTTCGTGGATTGCTGTAACGATCGCCTTCCTCGCGGGTCTGTAGATCCATGCGCCGCGCGAGGGAGAGACGATGATCGGTCTGACCGCCGAGGGCACGCCGCTCCGGGACGCCTCCGAAGTGGCGGATTTCGCCCGCCAGTGCTTCCTGCCGAGCACCACCACCGACCAGGTCGGTGTCGAGCTGGAGTTCCTGGTTTACGACCGGGAGTCGGCCGACCGGCATGTTCCGATCGACCGGCTGGAGCGGGCGATGCCCGCGCTGCCGGGGGGCAGCCGGGTGACGTACGAACCGGGCGGGCAGCTCGAGCTGTCCGGACCCGCGGGCCCGCTGCCCGTCGCCGTCGAGGCGCTGGCCGCTGACGTGGCGGCCGTCCGGGCGGCACTGGACGAGGCGGGGCTGGTGCTGGCCGGCGTGGGGCTCGATCCGCTGCGCCCGGCCCGCCGCCTGTTACGCCGGCCCAGGTACGAGGCGATGGCCGAGTTCCTCGGCACCCCGTACGGGCCGCTGATGATGTGTTCGACCGCCTCCATCCAGGTCAACCTGGACCTGGGGGAGCGGCCGGAGGTGCGGTGGGAGCGGGCGCACCTGCTGGGTCCCGTGCTGACCGCCGCGTTCGCCAACTCGCCGCTGAGCGGCGGACGGCCGTGCGGGTGGATGTCCGGCCGCCAGGCGGTCTGGGCGCACCTCGACCACACCAGGACGGCCCCCGTCCCCCGCGCGGGAACCGGCGACCCGGCCGCCGACTGGGCGGAATACCTGCTGGACGCCCGGGTCATGCTGAAACGCGCGGACGAGGGTGACTTCCACCCGGTACGCGACGGCTCCACCTTCCGCGACTGGCTGGACTCCCGCGAGCGTCCGCCCACCCTGGACGACCTGGCCTACCACGCCACCACCGTCTTCCCGGTGGTGCGTCCGCGCGGCTGGCTGGAGATCCGTTACCTCGACGCCCAGCACCCGGACCGGTGGCCGGTGTGCGCGGCGGTGACCCACGCGCTCATCACCGACGACCGGGCCGCGGACGCCGCGCTGGCGGCCGCCGAGCCGTGCCGCGACCTGTGGACCGAGGCCGCGCGCTGCGGGCTGGCCGAGCCGCGGCTGCGCCGGGCGGCCGAGGCGGGTTTCCGCGCCGCCGCCGAGGCGCTGCCCCGCCTGGGCGCGACGGCCGCGCTGTGCGGCGAGGTGGCCGCCTTCGCCGACAGGCACGTGAGCACCGGACGCTCACCCGCCGCCGACCTGATGGACCTGATGACACGACCGGGCCGCCCCCTGCCGACCTGGCTGACCGAGCAAGGGCTGACCGAGCAAGGGCTGACCGGGCAGGCGCTGACCGGCCGAAACCCGGCCGAACACGGCCCGGCCGCACAAGGGCTGACCGCACAAGGGCTGATCGGAAAAGGACGGGAATGAACGACATCAAAGAACGTATCGCCGCCGAGCTCATCGCGGTGCGCGACCGTTCGCTGGCCTACACCGACGCGGAGGACGACCTGCTGGTACGCCAGCACTCCCCCCTGATGTCCCCCCTGGTGTGGGACCTGGCGCACATCGGCAACTACGAGGAACTGTGGGTGTTGCGCGAGGCCGCCGGCATCACCCCGCTACGCCCCGAGATCGACGACCTGTACGACGCGTTCAAGCACCCCCGCAAGGACCGTCCCAGCCTGCCCATCCTGGGCCCGGCCGAGGCCCGGCGCTACATCGAGGGCGTACGCGGCCGGGTGCTCGACGTCCTGGACGCCATCGACCTGGAGAGCAGGTCGCCGCTGCACCGCGACGGTTTCGTGTTCGGCCTGGTCATCCAGCATGAGCACCAGCACGACGAGACCATGCTGGCCACCTGGCAGCTGTCCGGCCAGCCCGGCCTGGTGCGTGACGGCGCCCTGCCGCCGGGCAGGACGGGCGGCCCGGACGAGGTGCTGGTCCCGGCCGGCCCGTTCCGGATGGGCACCAGCACGCTGGCCTGGGCCTACGACAACGAACGGCCGGCGTACCAGGTGGAGCTGCCGGCGTACTGGATCGACCGGCTCCCGGTCGGGAACGCCGCCTACGCCGCGTTCGTCGACGAGGGCGGCTACGACGACCCGCGCTGGTGGACGGCGGAGGGCTGGGCGTGGCGCGCGCGGCGCGGCGTGTCGGCGCCGCTGTTCTGGGCGCGGGACGGCGGCGCCTGGTGGCGCACCCGCTTCGGCCGCACCGAGCCGGTCCCGATGGACGAGCCGGTCCAGCACGTCTCCTGGTACGAGGCCGACGCCTACGCCCACTGGGCGGGCAAGCGGCTGCCGACCGAGGCCGAGTGGGAGAAGGCCTGCGGCTGGGACCCGGAGGCCGGGCGCGCGCGCCGCTACCCGTGGGGCGAGCAGGAACCGACCCGGGACCTGGCCAACCTCGGCCACCGCGCGGCCAGGCCGGCGCCGCTGGGCGCCTACCCGGCCGGGGCCAGCGCGTACGGGGCCGAGCAGATGATCGGCGACGTCTGGGAGTGGACGAGCTCCTGGTTCCAGCCCTACCCGGGCTTTCGCAGCTTCCCCTACCGGGAGTACAGCGAGGTGTTCTTCGGCCAGGAGTACCGGGTGCTGCGCGGCGGCTCGTGGGCGGCGGACCCGGCGGCGGTGCGCACCACGTTCAGGAACTGGGACTACCCGATCCGCCGGCAGATCTTCACCGGCTTCCGCTGCGCCCGTACCGCGGAGCTGACCTAGATGTGCCGGCACGCGGCCTGGCTCGGCACGCGGCAGCCGCTCACCTCGCTGATCGACGAGCCGGAGCACGGCCTGCTCAAGCAGTCGTACGCGCCCAGGCACCAGCGCCACGGCATGATCAACGCCGACGGCTTCGGCGTGGGCTGGTACAACGAGGCACGGGCCGAGCCGGTGCGCTACCGGCGTACCGTGCCGATCTGGTCGGACGCGAACCTGCCCGCGCTGGCGCAGGTCGCGCGCTCGCACTGCCTGCTGGCCGCGGTGCGCTCGGCCACGGCCGGGATGCCCATCGAGGAGACGGCCACCGCGCCGTTCACCGAGGGCACCTGGCTGCTCAGCCACAACGGCCGCGTGGCCAGGGACGCGCTGGCGGACCTGGGCGAGGACCTGGCCGCCAGGGCGGAGAGCACGTGCGACGCGGCGTGGGTGGCCGCGGCGGTGTTCCTGCGCAGGCGCGCCGGGCTGGACCTGGGCGAGGCGCTGGCCGAGGTCGTGTCGCGCGCGGGGGAGAAGGACCCCGCGGCCAGGCTCAACCTGCTCGCCGCCGACGGCGCGTCGCTCGCCGCGACCGTCTGGGGCGACACCTTGTTCTTCCATCTCGACGACCGGTCCGGCGGGGTGCTGGTGGCCAGCGAGCCGCTGCACGACCGGCCGGGCTGGCAGGCCGTGCCCGCGCGCAGCCTGCTGCTCGTCTCGCCCGGCGGCGGCGTACGCGTCCAGCCGCTGTGATCCCCACCTCAGCAGACTCCAGGAGGCCCCGTGCCCGTCAGCAGCCAGTCGACCGTGCGTGTGATCAACCATCTCGACCGTGACTATCTGCGCCAGGCGCTCGAACACGACGTCCGCATCGGACTGACCGCCACCCCTAAATGGCTGCCGCCCAAGTGGTTCTACGACGAGGCGGGCAGCGACCTGTTCGCGCGGATCACCCGGTTGCCCGAGTACTACCCGACCAGGCGCGAACTGGCCATCCTGCGGGCCGAGGCGGCCGGCATCGCCGCCGCGTGCGGCGCGGACACGCTGGTCGAGCTGGGCTCGGGCACCAGTGAGAAGACCGTGCTGCTGCTCGACGCGCTCACCGCGGCGGGCACGCTGCGCACGTACACGCCGGTGGACGTCGACGCGGTCACGCTCTCCGCGGCCGCGCACCGGCTCACCGGCCGTTTCCCCGAGCTGGCCGTGCACGCGGTGTGCGCCGACTTCGAACGCCATCTCAAGCTGCTGCCGCGCACCGGCAGGCGGATGGTGGCCTTCCTCGGCGGCACGATCGGCAACCTGGAGCCGGCCGCCCGCGAGGTGTTCATGAAGGAGGTGCGCGAGACGCTCCGCCCGGGCGACACGTTCCTGCTCGGCGCGGACCTGGTCAAGGACACCGCCCGGCTGGTCGCCGCCTACGACGACGCGGCCGGGGTGACGGCCGCGTTCAACCGCAACGTGCTGCGCGTCGTCAACCGGGAGCTGGCGGCCGACTTCGACCCGGACGCGTTCGAGCACGTCGCGCTGTACGACGAGCGCCGAGACTGGATCGAGATGCGGCTGCGCGCCACCCGCGACATGCGGGTGCGGCTCGGCGCGCTCGGCCTGACCGTCGACTTCGCGGCGGGGGAGGAGACGCGGACCGAGATCAGCGCCAAGTTCCGCCCCGAGGGGCTGCGGGCCGAGCTGGAGTCGGCCGGGTTCGAGGTGAGCCGCTGGCTCACCGACCCGACCGGGGACTTCAGCCTGGTCCTGGCCCGGGTATGAGCCGAACCTGACGGGTACGTCTAGCCGCGGAACCCCCTGAGCGTCGTCCGGAAAGGCATGACATGCAGGGGTTCTCCGCCGCTCCCGGCACCCAGGGGCCGCTGGCCGAGGTTCCCGCGAAAGGCAAGCACAGGATCTGGCGCTGGGCGGTGCTGATCGCGGTCGGCGGCTTCCTATTCGGCTTCGACACCGGGGTGATCTCCGGCGCGCTGCTGTACATCAGGTCGGACTTCCACCTGAACTCGTTCGAGCAGGGCAGCGTGGTCAGCGTGCTGGTGCTCGGCTCGATGATCGGCGCGCTCGGTTCCGGCCGCATCGCCGACAGGATCGGGCGCAGGCGGATTCTGGGGCTCGAAGGGCTGGTGTTCCTGGCCGGTACGGCGCTGGCGGTGTTCTCGACCGGCTACGGGACACTCATCGCGGCCAGGCTCGTGCTCGGGCTCGCGGTGGGCGCGGCCTCCGCCACCGTGCCCGTCTACCTGTCCGAGATCGCGCCCAAGGAGATCAGGGGGCGGGTGCTGACGCTCAACCAGCTGCTGATCACCGTCGGCATCCTGATCGCGTACCTGGTGAACCTGGCCTTCTCCGGGGCGGGGAACTGGCGGGCGATGATCGCGGTGGGCGCGCTGCCCGCGCTGGTGATGGTGTTGGCCTCGCTGTTCCTGGTGCCGGAGTCGCCCGCCTGGTCGCTGGTGCACGGCCGGAAGGACCAGGCCCGCGCCATGATCACCTCGGTCGCCAACCAGGCCACCGCCGACCAGCTGGTCGAGCGGTTCGAGCGACATCGGGAATCCGGCTCGGCGAACGACGACCGGAAGACCGGCTGGCGGGAACTGCTGGGGCCGGCGGTGCGGCCCGCGCTGATCGTCGGACTGACGCTGGCGGCGATCCAGCAGTTCGGCGGCATCAACACGATCATCTACTACGCGCCCACCATCATCGAGCAGACCGGGCTCACCGCGTCCAACGCGATCTTCTACTCGATCGCGATCGGCGTGATCAACCTGACCATGACGCTGGTGGCGATCAAGCTGATCGACCGGGCGGGCCGCCGCGTGCTGCTGGTCGGCTCGCTGTCCGCGATGGCCGTGACGCTGGTGCTGCTCGGGTTGTCGTTCGCGGCCGGCTGGAGCCCGGTGGCGTCGCTGGCGTTCATGGTGCTCTACATCGCCTCGTACGCCGTCGGGCTCGGGCCGGTGTTCTGGGCGCTGATCGGGGAGATCTTCCCGCCGCGGGCGCGCGCCGGCGGCTCCAGCGCGTCCACGGCGGTGAACTGGGCCTCGAACTTCGTGGTCAGCCTGGTGTTCCTGCCGGTGGCGAACGCGCTCGGGCAGGGGCCGACGTTCTGGATCTTCGCGGTGGTCTCGCTGATCGGCGCCCTGTTCGTCGCGCGCTTCGTGCCGGAGACGAAGGGACGCGACTTCAGCGAGGTCGACGACGACCTCCAGGCCCGCTTCGGTCACGGGCACGGCCGCGGTTAGGCGTCCCGCTTCCTGCGCATGGGCGGGTAGGCCGACTGGTGCGGGCCGTTATCCGGGTCGAACTCGTGCCGGACGCGGGCGCATTCGTCCTGGATCGCGCCGTAGAGCGCGCGCAGCTCCACCGGCGAGGCGTCGTCGAACGCCTCGGCCAGGCGACGCTGGTGTGCCGCGCCGTCGTCCAGTGCCTGGCACAGCGCCGCCAGGTTCTCCGCGCGATCGCGCCTGACCTGCAGCCCGGCGAACGCGCGGAAGACCCGGGAGATCGATTCGAGCTCGTCGGAGAGCGCGGCGGGCAGCGGCAGCACCCGGCTGCCCGGCAGTCCGCGCACCCCGGCCAGCAGGTCGTTGAGCGCGCGGGCGATGCTGCGTATCTGGTTGCAGGCGTGTTCCAGGCAGGTGCCGGCCTCGGCGACCTGCCGCAGCCGCCGCTCGTACCGGTGCCTGCGCAGCGCCAGCCGCACGGATTCGGCGGCCTTGTCGGCGGCCTCCTTGGTCTCGTCCACCCGCCGTGACAGCCCGCGCGCCTGGTCGAGCCAGTCGTTGGCGACGTCCTCGTCCCAGTCGCCGGCCAGGCCCTGGCTCATGTCGGCGGTCAGGTCGGCCAGCTCGCACGACAGGTCGCGCAGGTCGTGCGTGGCCTGTTTGACGAACCGGGGCGGCAGGATGATCAGGTTCGACACCACCCCGATCAGCGCCCCGAGCAGCAGGTCGGCCAGCCGCTCGTAACCGGCGGCCTCGCCCAGCGTGAGCACGAGCAGGGCGGTGGTGGGGACCTGCACGTTCCGCGCGGGCAGGTTCAGCAGCCTGCTCAGCACCAGCCCGGCCAGGACCAGGATGCCCAGCGTCAGCCCGTTGGCCCCACCCAGGACCCAGCTCAGCAGGACGGCCGCGCACACGCCGGTGACCACCGCGCCGATCTGCTGCACGCCGCGCACGACCGTGCTGTAGGCGGTCGCGGAGACCACCACGAGCACGCCGGTCGGCACCAGGACCGGCGTTTCCAGCTTGAGCACGTCGGCGGCCAGCCACCAGGCGAACACGCAGGTGGCCGTCACCTTGATCGTCTGGGCGACCTGCTCGCGCTCGTTCTCCAGCCAGGTGCGCAGGCCCCGGCTGCGCACCTCGTCGAGCACCTGCTCGCCGCCGGCCAGGATCCGCGTGAACGGCGACTCGGCCTGCTGCTCGATCCGCTCGGACTCCTTCTCCATGATCCCGGCATGCTCGCAGGTGAGAGCCGCCGTACGACGTCACGCACCCGGGGCTTCGGGCATTGATGACCAAGGGATGACCGCGGTACGGAGCCGCCGCGTCCGTCGTCAGGTCATTTGCCGAAGCCCGCGGTCAGGCCCGCGAGGAGCTGACGGCGGCCGACCACGTACAGCAGGAGGATGGGCAGCGAGGTGAGCACCACGGAGGCGAGCACGGCCGGCACGTTCACGCTGTACTGGCCCTGGAAGGTCCACAGGGCCAGCGGCAGCGTGCGCTTGTCCGGGCTCTGGGTCAGGATCAGCGGCAGCAGGAAGCCGTTCCAGATGGTCAGCGCGTTGTAGATGCTCACGGTGACCACGGCCGGCCGGGTCAGCGGGAGCGCCAGCCGCCAGAGCATGCCCCATTCGGTGGCGCCGTCCAGCCGCATCGACTCGAACAGCTCCTTGGGCACGTCGCGGATGAAGTTCGACAGCACCAGCACCGACAGCGGGATCGCGAACGCGATCGACGGCAGGATCAGCGCGAGCAGCGTGTCGTACAGGTGCAACCTGATGATGATCAGATAGATCGGGATGACCGTGGCCTGCAGCGGGATGGCCAGGCCCATCAGGAACAGCGCGTTCACTCCGCGCAGGAACCTGCTCGCGGCCCCGGCACGGACGATCGCGTACGCCGCCATGAACGACACCGCCACGGCCGGCACCACCGCGCCGGCGGTGGCGACGACGCTGTTGAGGAAGTACAGCGCGAAATCGGACTCGATGACCAGCCGGTAGGCCTCCAGCGTCGGCTCGGCCGGCGGCGCCAGCGGGTTGGTCACGTAGTAGGTGCTCTGCGTCTTGAAGCTGGTGATGACGATCCAGTAGATCGGCACGATCACGATCGCCAGCCAGAGCCACCCGGCCAGGCCGGCCGGCCAGTTGCGCCGCTCGGCCGCGGCCCGCCGCCCGCCTGCCGCCATCTCAGGCGCCTTCCAGCTGGCTGGTGTCGGACCTGCCGCCGCCGAGCCTGCGCAGCAGCAGCGCCAGGGCCAGGCCGACCAGGACGAGGATGACCGCGATCGCGCTGGCCGGCCCCATCAGGTTGGCCTGGAAGCCGCGCTTGTACATGTCCAGGGCCAGCACCCGGGTGGCGTCACCGGGGCCGCCCGCGGTCAGTACGAAGATCAGGTCGAAGAAGGTCAGCGACCCCACCACCATGAGCGTGGACGACGTGATGATCGTGTACTTGAGCTGCGGCAGCGTGATGCTGAAGAACATCCTGACCCGGCCGGCGCCGTCGAGCTGCGCGGCCTCGTACATCGAGCGCGGGATCTGGCGCACGCCGCCCTGGTAGATCAGCGAGTGGAACGGGATGAACTGCCACGACACCACGAAGATGATCACACCGAAGGCCAGCCACGGCTCGCCGAGCCAGTCCTGCGCCAGCAGCTCGACGCCCAGCCCGGCGCCGAGCCCGAAGTTCGGGTCGAGCAGCGCCTCGTACGTGACCGCGATGGCCGCCGAGCTGAGCAGCAGCGGGATGAAGTACAACACGGACAGCACCGCGCGGTAGCGCTGCGCCCCGGCCAGGAACACCCCGAGCAGCACGCTGGCCGGCGTCTGCACCGCCCACGACACCGCCATCACCAGGAACGTCACCCACAGCGCGTGCGGCAGCCCGGGGTCCGCGAGCACCGCCCGCCAGCTCGTCAGCCCGGACAGGTGGATGTCGCCGATCCCGTCCCAGGTGGTGAAGCTCAGCGCCAGCACCCCGACCAGCGGGATCACGCCGAAGCCGGTGAACAGCAGCAGCGCGGGCGCGGCCAGCCAGCCGAGCGCGCCGCGCGTGCCGCCGCCCCTGGTGGAGAGGGCGCTCACTTGCCGATGACCGCGTTCATGTTGGTCGCGAACTGCTGCGGCGAGATCGAGAGCTGGAACAGCTTGGCGATGTTGTCGAGCAGCACCTCGGCCGCGGTCGGGCTGAGCGCCTGGTCCCAGGACTGGGCGAAGGACTTGGCGTTGCTCGCCACGCCGTAGACGAACTGCAGCCAGGCGGCGTCCTTGGAGGCGGCGAGCAGGCCCTCGGCGCTCTTGACGATCGGCACCGCGCCGGTGTCGACCCACTGCTTGGCCTCGGCGTCGGCGAGCACTCCGGTGGCGAAGAACCGCTTGGCGATCTCCTTCTGCTCGGGGCTCGCCTTGGCCGAGATCGACAGGTACTGGCCGGGGTTGCCGACGGTGTTGCTCGGGTCGCCCTTGCCGCCGTCGACCGGCGGGAAGTTCATGAAGCCGAGGCTCCCGCCGGGGACGAAGTCGCCGCCGTCGGCGGACATCATCCCGTACGTCCACGAGCCGTGCAGCATCATCGCGGCCTTGCCGGTGTACAGCAGCGCCTGGTCGGCGTTGGAGTCTGCGGTGATCGACGAGAAGCCCTTGATGAAGCCACCGGCCTTGATCAGCTCCTGCGTCTTGGCCAGCGCGTCGAGCGCGGCCGGGTGCGACCAGGCGTCCTTCTGGCCGTCGAACACGGCCTGGAACACCTCGGGACCGGCGATGCGGTCGAACAGGAACTCCAGCCACATCATGTTCGTCCAGCGCGACTGGCCGCCGAGCGAGAACGGCGCGATGCCCTTGGCGGTGAACTTGGGCACCAGGTCCATGATGTCGCCCCACGTCTGCGGGGGCTGCGCGCCGATCTGCTCGAACGCCTTCTTGTTGTAGAACAGCACGATCGGCTGGACGGTCTCGCACGGCATCGCGTAGATCTTGCCGTCGATCGTGGCCGCGCCGAACGACGAGGGGAACAGCCGGTCCTTGACGGCCGCGTTCTGCCCGAACCACGGCGTCAGGTCCTCGACCTGGCCGGCCTGCACGTAGCTGCGCAGCGTGCCGCCGCCCCAGCCCCAGATCAGGGTAGGGGCCTGCCCGGCGCCGAGCGCCGTCTTGATCTTCGTCTTGTACGCGTCGTTCTGGAAGGTGGTGCCGGCGATCTGGCCGGTCGGGTTGGCCTGGTTGAACCGGTCGACGGCGGCGGTGCGCACGCCTTCCTGCGGCATTCCCGACAGGTACCAGTACGTGGCCTTGGCGCCGCCACCGCTCGCGGCGCCGCCGCCGGGCCTGCTCGGGCCCGAGCTGCCGCAGGCGGCGAGCGCGGCTCCCAGGGGCAGACCCATGGAGAGGCTGAGGAAGGTGCGGCGAGAGGGTGTCCTGGGCTCCACGCTGATCTCCTTGAGTCATCCCGTCGAAACTTTTCGACATGACCGCGCGGCTCGCAATCTAAGTTTCGGTCGGAGGTGTGTCAAGGGCCTGGGGATAACGGGCTTGGCACGTGTACAGTACCTCTGGCGCAGCTCGAAATATTTCGAAAAACTTGCGATGCGGATCCGGCGTTTAAGGAGAGCGGCAGATGACGGCGCTAGATCGGACTCCCCCGGCGGACCGGGTCCTTCGCCCGTGGCACGACTCGGCGCTGCCCGTGGCCGAACGGGTCGAGGCGCTTCTCGGCGAGCTGACCCTGGAGGAGAAGATCGCCCAGCTCGGCAGCCGATGGGTGGGCAACGACATGCGGGCCCCCGAGCCCGACCCCGAGCCCGACCCCGAGCCCGCTGCCGAGCCCGCTGACGAGTCCGCTTCCGACCCGGGGGACGGCCCGCACAACGTCGCGCCCATGCAGGACGTCTTCGCCGCCTCCGGCACCGTCCCCTTCGAGCAGGCCAGCAGGCACGGGCTCGGGCAGCTCACCCGGGTGTACGGCAGCGTCCCGCTGAGCGTGGCCGACGGCGCCGCCGAGGTGGTCAGGCTGCAGCGCGAGGTCGTCGAACGCTCCAGGCTCGGCATCCCGGCCATCGTCCACGAGGAATGCCTGACCGGCTTCACCGCCTACGGCGCCACCGTCTACCCGACCGCGCTGGCCTGGGCGGCCACGTTCGACCCCGGCCTGGTCGAGCGCATGGCCGCGGCGATCGGGCGCGACCTGCGCGCCGCCGGCGTCCACCAGGGGCTCTCCCCGGTCCTGGACGTCGTGCGCGACTACCGCTGGGGCCGGGTCGAGGAGACGCTGGGCGAGGACCCGTACCTGGTGTCGATGCTCGGCGCCGCCTACGTGCGCGGGCTGGAGGACGCCGGCGTGGTCGCCACGCTCAAGCACTTCGCCGGCTACTCGGCCGCCAGGGCGGCACGCAACCACGGCCCGGTGCCGATGGGCCGCCGCGAGCTGATCGACATGATCCTGCCGCCGTTCGAGCTCGCCATCGCCGAAGGCGGCGCCCGCTCGGTGATGAACTCCTACTGCGACGTGGACGGCGTCCCGTCCGGCGCCGACCCCTGGCTGCTGACCGACGTGCTGCGCGACGAATGGGGCTTCACCGGGACCGTCGTCTCCGACTACTGGGCGGTGCCGTTCCTGGCCACCATGCACCGGGTCGCCGCCGACAGCGGCGAGGCCGGCGTGCTGGCCCTGCGCGCGGGCGTCGACGTGGAGCTGCCCGACACGCTCGGCTTCGGCCCGCACCTGGCCGAACGGGTGCGCCGGGGCGAACTGGACGAGGCCCTGATCGACCGGGCCGCGCGCCGGGTGCTCACCCAGAAGGTGCAGCTCGGGCTGCTCGACCCGGACTGGAGCCCCGAGTCGTCGGTGTCCGGCGCGGCCGGGCTCGACCTCGACCCGCCCGCCAACCGGGAGCTGGCCCGCGAACTGGCCGAGCGCTCAATCGTGCTGCTCGACGCGGGCACCGCGCTGCCGCTGCTGGCCGAAGGACGCCCCGCGCCGGGCACGATCGCCCTGGTCGGCCCGTGCGCCGACGAGCCGCGCACGTTCCTGGGCTGCTACTCCTTCCCCAACCACATCCTGCCCAGGCACCCCGACCTGGGGCTCGGCATCGACGTGCCCAGCCTGCTCGACGCGCTGCGGGCCGAGCTGCCCGGCGCCGAGATCGTCCACGAGCGGGGCTGCGACGTGCGGGGCGACGACCGCTCCGGCTTCCCCGCCGCCGTCGCCGCCGCCCGCGCGGCCGACCTGTGCGTGGCCGTCGTCGGCGACCTGGCCGGGCTGTTCGGCCAGGGCACCTCGGGCGAGGGCTGCGACGCCGAGGACCTGCGGCTGCCCGGCGTCCAGCCCGACCTGCTCGCCGAACTGGCCGGCGCGGGCACGCCGCTGGTCGTAGTCGTCGTCTCCGGCCGGCCGTACGCGCTGGGTGACGTGCACGCCCGCGCCGCCGGGCTGGTGCAGGCCTTCATGCCTGGTGAAGAGGGCGGCGCGGCGATCTCCGGTATACTGTCAGGTCGTGTCCAGCCAGGAGGCAAGCTTCCCGTGCAGATCCCCCGCGGGGCGGGTGGGCAGCCGGGCACCTATCCGCAGCCGCCGCTGGGCGCCGAAGGCAACGGCATCAGCAACCTCGACCCGGCGCCGCTGTTCCCGTTCGGCCACGGCGCCTCCTACACCACGTTCGAGCTGGGCGACCTGCGCGTCAGCGCCGCCGAGGTGCCGACCGACGGCGAGTTCAGCGTGTCGGTGCTGGTGCGCAACACCGGCGGCAGAGCGGGCGACGAGGTCGTGCAGCTGTATCTGCACGACGTGCTCGCCCAGGTCACCAGGCCGGTGAAGCAGCTGGCCGGGTTCGCGCGGGTGCGGCTCGACGCCGGCGCGAGCACCCGGGTGCGCTTCGACGTCCACGCCGACCGCACCGCCTTCACCGGGCGCGACCTGCGGCGCGTGGTCGAGCCCGGCGAGATCGAGGTGCTCGTCGGCACCTCGGCCGCCGACCTGCCGTGCCGCGCCCTGGTACGCCTGACCGGTCAGGAACGGGTCGTCGGCCGCGGTCGGCGCCTGACCACGCCGGTGCACGTCGGCACGGACGGGGAGAGAGCCGACCATCAGGGGGATGACGATGCCGGGCAGCGGGGGGAGAAGGATGACGGCCAGTCCTAGACGGGCCACGCTGGCCACCGTCGCGGCGTCCGCGGGCGTGTCGGTCGCGACCGTGTCCAAGGTGCTCAACGGGCGCAGCGACGTCGCGCCGGCCACCCGGTCGCTGGTGCAGTCGCTGCTGCTGGAGCACGACTACGTCGCGCCCGCGCCGCGCCGGGCCGAGGCGGTCGGCCTCGACACGGTCGAGGTGCAGTTCGACACCGATCTCAACGGCTACTCCAGCGAGATCATCCAGGGCGCGGTCGAGGCCGGGGCCGAGGCGGACGTCGGCGTCGTCGTCAGCATCCGCGCCGCCGCCGACCGCACCGGCTCCTGGGCCCGCGACCTGGTCGCCGCCGGGCGCCGGGCGCTGATCGCCGTCACCAGCGAGCTGAGCGGCGCCCAGCTCGGCGCGCTGGCCAAGGCCCGGCTGCCGCTGGTCGTGATCGACCCGCTCAACCTGCCGCGCGCCCTGGTGACCAGCGTCGGCTCGACCAACTTCGCCGGCGGCCTGGCCGCCACGCAGCACCTGCTCGCGCTCGGCCACCGGCGCATCGCCTACATCGGCGGCCCGGCCACCGCCGCCTGCAACCAGGCCAGGCTGCACGGCTACCGGGCGGCGATGGAGGCGGAAGGCGTGCCGGTGCCGCCCGAATACGTGCGTACCGGGCACTTCCGCTACGCCGACGGTGTCGAGTCCGGCGCGGCGCTGCTCGACCTGCCCGACGCGCCGACGGCGATCTTCGCGGGCAGCGACGAGACCGCGCTCGGCGTCATCGAGGCGGCCAGGGCGCGCGGGCTGCGCATCCCCGAGGACCTCAGCCTGGCCGGGTTCGACGACACACAGATCGCCCGCATGGCCTCGCCGCCGCTGACCACCGTCCGGCAGCCGCTGCGCGAGATGGGCGGCGTCGCGCTGCGTACCGCGCTGCGGCTGGCGGCCGGGGAGAAGATCGACTCGCACCACGTGGAACTGGCCACCGAGCTGGTGGTCCGCGGCTCCACCGCCGCCGCCGCGGCGCCGCCCGCCTAGCCGCCCGCCGGGGGTGGTGGTCTGCGGCGGCGCAGGGTCAGGCCGGTGCCGGCGGCCAGGAGGAGCACCAGACCGGCGCCGACGAGCAGCCGCCCGTCCGGCCCGGCCGAACCGCCGCCGCCCGTCTGGGCCCCGCCCTCGGGGGTGACCGATTCCGAG
>NZ_JABCPZ010000257.1 GCF_013283785.1 Nonomuraea antri | reverse complement strand
GTCTACGGCGGCGACCTGGACGCCCGGCGCCGACTCGGCGGCGGCTACCGGGTCCGCGCCCGAATCCCCCTGGACCGCCCATGACCTGCGCCCGAATCTCCGTGGGCCGCCCATGACCAGCGCCCGAATCTCCGTGGGCCGTCCATGACCGGCGACCCCAGCCTTGAGGCGGCCGGAGCCCGCGACCACACCCCCGAGGCGGCCGGAGCGCGCGAACCCGCTGGTCCGGTCGCGGGGGCCGGGCCGCGGGTGGTGGTGGCCGACGATCAGGCGCTCGTCCGCACCGGGTTCCGTCTCATACTCACCGCGCGCGGCATCGACGTCGTCGGCGAGGCCGCCGACGGGGCCGAGGCGGTCCAGGTGGTGCGCGCGCTGCGCCCCGACGTCGTGCTCCTGGACATCCGCATGCCCGTCATGGACGGTCTGGAGGCCGCCCGCAGGATCCTGGCCGCCGACCCGGCCTGCCGGGTGATCATGCTGACCACCTTCGACCTCGACCGCTACGTCTACGCCGCCCTGTCCATCGGCGCCAGCGGCTTCCTGCTCAAGGACGTCACCCCGGAGCACCTGGCCGCCGCCGTCCGGCTGGTGGACACCGGTGACGCGCTGCTGGCCCCGTCGATCACCCGGCGGCTCGTCGAGCGTTTCGCCGCCACCGACAGGCTGCCGGTCGACGCGGTCCCCCGCGGCCCCGCCGTGCACCGGGACCTGGCCGCGCTGACGCCGAGGGAGCTGGAGGTGCTGACGCTCATGGGCCGCGGACTGTCCAACGCGGAGCTGGCCGAGCGGTTGTCGCTCAGCGAGACCACGGTGAAGACGCACGTCACGCGCATCTTCACCAAGCTGGGCCTGCGTGACAGGGCCCAGGCGGTGGTGCTGGCGTACGAGACGGGCCTCGTCTCGCCGGGCGGGGACGACGACTTCCGCCGACCACCGGTCTAGGATCATGGGAGGCCGGTGATGCTGGAGGTGCCGCACGTGTCTCTCCCCCTCCCAGAAGACGGACGCTCCCCGAGCATGGGCGCGAGGGCCCGACGATGAACGAGCCGGAGAACCGGGCGTTCCTGCGCCGCGCGGTGGAGTTCCTGAGCTCCCGTGGCATCACCCAGTTCCTCGATCTCGCCCAGAGCGACTCGCGCGAGGTGGTCCGGGCGATCGATCCCGGGGCCGGCTACGTCCGCGCCGATCCGCGCGCGCCGGAGAAGGTGTTCGGCCTCCCCGAGGTGCTCGACGTGCTCGACCTCACCCGGCCGGTGGCGGTGCTGCTCGTGTCCGTGCTGCACTTCGTCCCGGACTCCGACGATCCGCTGGGCCTGGTCCGCCGGCTGGTCGAGCCGGTGCCGCCGGGCAGCCATCTGGTGATCTCGCACGCCACGCTCGACTTCGGCGACCCGGGCGACGGCGGCTTCACCACCCCGCGCACGTACGCCAGGATCGGCCGGTTCTTCGACGGCCTCGGCCTGGTCGAGCCGGGCCTGGTGAAGATCACCACCTGGCGTCCCGGCGACGAGACACCGGCCGACCACGCCCGGCACTACGCCGGCGTCGGACGGAAACCGTAGGCGTAATCGAGAGGAGCGCGCGTGAAGCTCGCCACGCTGCGGCTGCCCCGGCGCACCGCGGCCGCTCGCGTCGACGGCGACCTGGCCGTGGAGATCGGGGCGCCGGACGTGGGCCTGCTGCTCGCCGACCCGGACTGGCGCGCGCGGGCGGCGGCGGCCGACGGTCCCCGGCATCCGCTGTCCACCGCCGACCTGGCGCCGGTGGTGCCGCAGCCGGGCAAGATCATGTGTGTCGGGCTCAACTACCGTGATCACATCCAGGAGACGGGCCGCGAGCGACCCCGGTACCCGACCGTGTTCGCCAAGTTCGCCGAGGCGCTGATCGGCCCGTACGACGACATCGTGCTGCCGGCGGGCTCCGCGGCCGTCGACTGGGAGGCGGAGCTGGCGGTGATCATCGGCAGCCCGGTCAGGAACGCCACGCCCGAGCAGGCAGAGTCCGCGATCGCCGGCTACGCCGTGTTCAACGACGTGACGGCACGCGACTACCAGAACCGCACGCCGCAGTGGCTGCAGGGCAAGACGTTCGAGTCGACCACCCCGTTCGGCCCGTACCTGGTCACACCGGACGAACTCGACGCCGCCCCCACCATGCAGTGCGAGGTGGACGGCGAGGTGATGCAGCAGGCCGACACGTCCGACCTGGTGTTCCCGCCGGCGGAGCTGGTCGCGTACCTGTCGGCGATCCTCACGCTCAAGCCCGGCGACGTGATCGCGACGGGCACGCCCTGCGGGGTGGGGCACGCGCGCAGGCCGCCGCGTTACCTGAGCGACGGCAGCAAGGTCGTCACCCGGATCGCCGGGGTCGGCGAGCTGGTCAACACGGCGCGCCGCGATGGCTGACCTCACCTGGCTCGACGCCGGGACCGCATACTTCGCCGGGCAACTGTCCGGGCTCGACCTCGCCACGCCGTCGCGGCTGCCCGGGTGGACGCGTGGGCACGTGGTGGCGCACGTCGCCGCCAACGCGCGGGCGCTGGGCAGGCTCGCGAGCTGGGCCCGCACCGGCGTGGAGACCCCCATGTACGCCTCGCGGGCGGCGCGCGACGCGGAGATCGAGGAGCTGGCCGGCCTCTCCCCCGATGCGCTGGCCGAGCTGTTCGAGCGCACCGCCGGTGAGCTGCGGGCCGCGCTGGGCGAGATGTCCGAGCGTGACTGGGCGGCGCGGGTGCGTACGGCGCAGGGCGTGGACGTCCCCGCGGCCGAGATCGTCTGGATGCGCACGCGCGAGGTGTGGATCCACGCGGTTGACCTCGGCACCGGGACCTTCGCCGACTTCCCTGGAGAGCTGGTCGACGCGCTGCTCACGGACGTCGCCGGGCAGCGCGCGCGGCGCGGCGACGGGCCCGGGCTGGTGCTGAGCCCGACCGACAGGGAGGCCGAGTGGCCGATCCCCGGGGCGTGGCCTGCCTCGGCGGCGCAGGCGGCGGAGGCGATCGGCCCGCCACCGGCCGCCGGGCTGCCCGAGGTGCGGGGCACGGCCGCCGAGCTGGCCGCCTGGATCACCGGCCGCGGCCCCGCCCCCGACCCGGACGCCCCGGAACTCACCCCCTGGCTCTGACCAAACCCTGGACGCCCCGGAACGCGCTGACCTCGGCCTATTGGGGACGGTCGTGCGGAAAGCGGAGCGTTCCTTCCGGGGTGCGGACGGTCACCAGACCACCGTCGACGTGCACGTCCGGGTCGGCGCAGCCGGGCACGATGAGCGTCAGCAGCCGGGCGGACGCGGGCGAGTCCACGGTCACGACCTCGGCGGTACGCAGGTACCCGGGCGAGACCGTGCCCGCGCCCACCACCGGCCGGCCGCCGCCCACCTGCACCAGCGTCACCCGCCAGTCGCCGTCGCCGAGCACGACCGCGCCGTCCCGTTGTGAGACCACGCGCAGCGCCGGGTCGAAGTGCCAGCGGCTGCGCAGCAGCGACCCGGCGGGCACCGAGTCGTGCACGGCCAGCAGCCCCGGCCGGTGCGCGACCAGCACCCGCCTGGTACGCGGCACCCCGTAGGCGTCGTCGGCCAGCTCGAACACCTGCCGGTCCGGGCCGAGCCCCGACTCGACCAGCCGCGTGGCCGTACCAGGACGGAACGGGCGGCCCACGACGGCGGGCACGTTGTGCGCGTCTGGCGAGCGCGTCCACTCCTGGTACGGCGTCCGCTCGTAGGAGTGGAACCCGGCCTCGACCAGGATCCCGCGGCCCTGCGCCCGGTAGGTGACGCCGAGGTGGTCCTCGTGCCCGTGCAATCGGCGGCCCGGGCCGAACCTGATCGAGTAGTAGGCCGAGTCCGGGTCGTCCCAGGCGGTCCTGCCGAACACGTAGCCGGCGTCGAAGACGCGTACCGGCGGCCCGGCGTGCGGGAACCCGGCGGCGCGGGTGTCGGCGGGGCTGTCGCCGATCGGCACGAGACGGCCGTCCGGCTGGGTGGCGTGCGCGATGTACGTCTCCAGCGCCGCCCGCCTGGCGATCAGCCGCTGCGGCGGCTCCGCGCCGCTCTCGCCGATGGCCCGCAGCGCCACGCCGAGCCTGCGGTGCACGTACAGGCCGTAGCGCGGCGCCTGCTCGTGCAGGACGCCCTGCGCGTCGATGGCGTGCTCGGCCGAGTCGGTCATCCTGCGCACGGCCAGGTTCCGCCAGGACGCCCGCCCCAGCCTGCAGCCCACCACCAGCAGCGCGATGTCCTGGTCGAGGCCGTGGTTGTGGCCGCGCCGGTAGAGCGCCGGGTCGGCCAGGACCTCGCCGTGCTCGGCCAGGCTGTCCCACAGGCGGCGGGAGCGTACGTGCTCGCTGAGACACACCAGCGCGGGCGCCCGGAGCGCGACCGCGTGCTCGGCCCACGCCCACTCGCTCACGCCGCGCCCGCCCCGCGGGTTGGCCTCGATCCACTGCTCGGCCACCTCGGCGGCGCGGTCGAGGTACGCGCGTTCCCCGGTGCGCTCGTACTCGCCGGTCAGGCGGCCCGCCCAGCGCAACGCGTGCAGGTTGAGCGCCCAGGAGCGGTTGCCGTGCGGGTTCGCCGTCCAGTCGACGACGTCGCCGAGGTCGACGGGCGGCAACCCGACGAACCGGACCCGGCCCGTCAGCACCTCGTCCGTTTTGATCGCGGGAAACTGGTCGCTCAGGCAGATGGCCTGGCCTGAGGTGGTACGGGCACGCCAGAACACGCTCGTCGCTCCTGTTTCCGGGCGCGCGAAACCCCCGCGCCGCGCAAAGTGATGAAGTAGGTGGGTTAGCGGAGGCCGGGGCCCTGGTCGGTCCAGCCCGCTTCGAGCACGACCTGCGACCTGCCGCCGTCGTCGGTGGCCGACAGCACCTGCGAGGTGTCCGGGTCGACGATCAGCGTCCGCCGTCCGCCGCCGGTCAGCGCGAACGCGAACACCTCACCTGAACGGCCGCGCGCGTCCGCGCCTTCGCCCAGGTAGCGAACCTCGGGCAGGTCGGCGAGCGCCCGGTAGGCGGCGGCCCGCACCCCGGGCGGCGACGGCTTGCTCCACAGCAGCCCGGCGAGCGCGTCGGCGAGCAGCGCCGGCGAGCCCGGCGGCAACATCGCCGACACCCGCTGCCTGAGCGCGGCCGCGTCCGCGGGCAGCGCCGCGATCTGCTGGTAGGTCAGCTCCCGCCCGCCCATGCTGTACGGCGAGCCGCCCTTGACCTGGACGATCCGGCCCCGCTCCCCCGTCCAGGCCCGGCCGTCCCTGGTCGCCCACAGTTCGGTCACCCTGGTGCCGTCGTGGACCTTCTTGATGTGCCAGTACGTGCCGCCTTCCGCCCCGGTGCCGGAGGTGGCGGCCGTGGTGGCGGCGGCGAGCAGGATCGATCGGCCGTCCACCGGGGCGGCCGGCCTCAGGAACAGCGCGGCGACCGTCACCGCGGCGGCGACCGCCAGCAGGGCCGCCGGCCAGGTCAGTCGCCTGCGGCGGCGGCCGGCGCGAACCCGCTGCCAGACCCTGGCCTGGGCGTGCGGGCTCGGCTGCGGGCTGCCGAACAGGTCGCGGATCTGCCGCAGGTCATCCATGTTCGGCCGCCGCCAGGATCGGGTTGGTCGCGCCCAGCCTGTCGCGTAGTTTCCGCCTGGCGCGGCTCAGGCGGGAGCCGACGGTGCCGTACGGGATGCCGAGCGCGGTGGCGATCTCGTCGTGGCTCAGCCCGGCCAGCGCGACGAGCAGCAGCACGTCGCGGTCGCGGCGGTCCAGCGCGGCCAGCGCGGCGGCCAGGTCGGGCCGCAGGCTCTGGGCGCTGACCCGCACGGCCACCGCGTCCTCGTGCCCGGGCGCGTCGGCGTCGGGGCCGTAGCGGCCGAGCGCGCGCAGCGTCCTGGCCTCCAGGCGGCGGTGCTTGCCGATGAGGTTGGTGGCGATGCCGAACAGCCACGCCCGCACGCCGGCGCGCGCGGGGTCGTAGTGCGCCCGCTTGCGGAAGGCGGTCAGGAACGTCTCCGCGACGACGTCCTCGGCGTGGTCCACGCCCAGGCGCTGGGCCACGTAGGAGTGGATCTCGCCGAAGTGCGCGTCGAACACGGCCGCGAACCCGTCGGCGTCGTCGAGCGTGCCCGCTTGGTCGAGCGTGAGCGGGTGGTCGAGCGTGCCGGTGTCGCCGGGCGGGTCGGGGTCACGGACCGTTCCCGCTTCGTTGCCGGGTGAACCGGCGCCGCCCGGGGCCCGGGCCGTCCACGGCAGCGCCATCGCGATGCTCTCCCCCGTCATGTCCCGCCCTTCACCGGATCGACCGCTCATCTATCCCTAGTCACCCGATCCGGTGATTCACTTTCACGGCGATCTGACGATCAACGGTGCCAGAATGTTGTTGGTGATCCGGTTCCGTTACGAGATGCGTCCGCTGACCGAGGTGTCGCCGTGGGGCGGCGACCGTCCGGTGCTGCACTGGTTCGCGTTGACCGAGGCCTGGTACCGGATCGAGGTCGGCGGGCACGAGCTGTTCCGCTGCGACTACTACCTGGCCCGGCCGTGGGAGGACGTGCTGGGGATGACACCGGAGGTCCTGGAGCCGGTGCCGCCGGACCTGGCCTGGTTCGTCGAACACGAGCCGGCCGGCGTGCCGGACGAGGATCCACCCAAGGCCGTCTGGGACGCCCTGACCTGGCACGGCGGCCACACCCTCGACGTCAGCCCGTTCCACGCGGCCCCGTCGGTACGCATGTGGCGCATGCTGGGCGAAACGGACGAGGTGCTGGTGACCTGGCACAACCCCGAGCACGAGGACATGTCGTTCACCGGCCCCCGATCGGGACGCCTCACCGTGCCGACGCCGGAGTTCACGGCCGCGATCCGGGACTTCGGTCAGGCGGTGGTCGCGACGATGGCGGCCCGGGTCGCCGAACTGGAGCGCACCGGTCCGCCCGCGGGCGTGGAGCTGGATCTGGCGCAGTTGCGGGCCGAGCACCTGCGCCGGGCGGGCTTCCCCGATGAGATGCTGAGCCGGACGCCGGACACCGACTGGGCCACCGTCCGCCGAGGGGCCGCACTCCTGCGCGAGCACTGGCGATGACCGATCCGCCCGGGGCCCCGGCGTTGCGCGACAAGAAGATGGGGGAACCCGGCCTCGCCTCCGGCCGTTGACCCGGCGTGCGAAAAGATCACCTCGAACGGCGGTTCTGGCTCGCACTCGTGGCCGGTGGTCTCGCCCTGGGCGTGATCCCGCTGATCCAGGCGGCCCGTGTCCTCGCCCAGCCATCGCACCTGTTGCCACGGGCCATGACGGGCGCTCTGATCGCCGCGGGCGTCATGGCGGTGGCCACCGTCCTGACCCGGATCCCCCGGCTGCGCCAGGCCGGGCAACTGGCCCTGGTCCTGCTCACCGGGGCGGCGATCGTGGTCTTCGTCTGGCTGGCCGGAGCCCGTTCCAGAGAACCCGCACCGCTGGAAGACCCCGCCCAGGCCGAGTGGGCGGGCGCCGTGGTGGTGACCGTCACCTGGGGCGTCGCCGCCCTGTGGGTCATGGCCTTCGCCACCCTGGCCAGGCAGGCACGCGGCCAGGGCCACCGCGGCTGGGTGGAAGAACTCGGCCAGGACGCCGGATACGTGGCGTCGTGCGGGTGCGGGTGGCGCGGCGAGATCGTCCAGGACAGCTCGGCGGCCTTCACCGCCGCAGGCGACCACGCGAACAAGGTGGAGATCACCATCAGAAGGCGCCGGACAGGGGACGACCGCGACCTCTGAGCGGACCGGGCGATGCTGGGGACGTGGCGCAGGCGTCCTGGTCGCCGGAGAGGGCCGAGTCCCTACTGGCCCTGGCTCTTGAGGAAGCGGCGGACGTCGGCGATCTCGGCGTCCAGCCCAGGTGGCTCTGTGGTGAACGGCCGCGCGCTCGCCTCGGCCCCCTTGCGGCTCCAGGTTCCGGTGATCATGCCGTCGTCCAGCACCACCGGGCGCAGGATGCCCCCGCCGGGGAAGACCTTGGCGGCGTGCTCGGCGGGCAGCACCGGGTCCCGGCTCTTCCAGCCCATCACGTACTCGTCGAAGGCGGGCGCGAGGCGTACCACCGGGTCCGCGCGCTCGGGCGGCGGCTGGGCGGCGGTGAGTGCCCAGGCCGTCCTGGCCTCGCCGAGCGCGAGGCCCGACCAGGCGGCCAGGTCCTCGGGGGCGGCGGGGTGGTGGGCGCGGCGGTAGCGCAGCGCCAGCTCCTTGAGCGCGCGCTCCCGATCCGGCTCGGGCGTGACCGGCGCGCCGAGCCAGTCGGCGGCGTGGACGTACGTCGGCTTGCCCCCGCGCGGCGGCCCGAGCACGGCCAGGCCGTGGAAGGCGGCCAGCGCGACCAGGTGCACCACGCCCTGGCCACGGGCCCGCCCGGCCAGGCGTTCTTCGAGTTCGGCCTTGGTCAGCGGGCCCTGCCCGGACAGCAGCCCGCCGATCAGCGGCAGCAGGTCGTCGCCGGTGACGCCCTCCTCGGCCAGGCGGCGCAGGGTGCCCGTGTCGCGCCTGGTCAGCGCGTGCATCCAGGGCAGGTCGTCGCGGTGCACGAAATGCAGCGTGCCGCGCGGGCCCCAGGTGCGGACGATCTCCGGCTCCTGCCAGGCCGCGTCGACGTCCGCCATGGTGAGCGTGCTGGAGCGGGCGCGGAAGGCCAGGTAGGCGGCCGGGATGTCCTGCGCCTGCACCGCGCCCAGCCACCGGACGATCTCGCCCGCCGTCAGGCCGGGCGGGCGGTGCAGGAGCTGGGCCTCGACGCTTCTCATCACCGGATCATCCCACCGGCCCGCCACGGCCGCCCGTCCGCGGTCCCCGGTCCCTCGGCTCCCGGGGGCACGACGGTTCGGCGGCTCCGTGGCTCCGTGGCTCGGTCAGAACGTGTCGATGTTCTCGATCTTCCAGCGGTCGTCCACGAACACCGCGCCCACGGCGAACATGGCCGGCGCGTACGACGCCTGGCCCGTGTCCGTCGCGGCGGTGCTGTGCTGGTCGGCGAAGATGAGCAGCCTGGCCCGGTCCCCTTCGAGCAGCATCACCCCGCTGTCGGTGACCGTGGTGGTCAGCACGAGCTTGTTGCGCTGCGCCTGCTCGCGGACGACGCCGAAGATCCCGTTGTACTGCTGGACCGCGTCGCCGGTGAGAAGCTCCTGGGCCGCCTTCTCGGTCTTGGCGACGTCGGCGTGGTTGTAGGAGAAGACCGTGTTCACCGCGTCAATGATCTGGCTCTTGACCTGGCTCGTCCGTGTTTGGTCGGTCATGGCAGCATTTCGGGTTGTGGAGGTGTTCCTGATGTCGGATGCCTGTCCCGCGGACCAGGCGGCCACGCCGCCCAGCAGCACCGTGGCCACCGCCAGTACGGCCGGCAGCCACAGCCGCCGCCACGTCACGGCACGGTCCGGCGGAGCAGGCCCGACACGACGGAGCCCGCGATCAGCCAGACCACGGCGGCGAGCCCGTAGTTGACCAGCGTCTCCCAGCGGCTGTCCGCGAGCTGGAAGAGGCTGGTCATGCCCAGCGAGAGCGAGGCCGACAGGGACTCGGCCGTCTGGTACCAGACGTTGGCCGTGTTGGCCTTGAAGACCAGGAAGACCGCGTACAGAACGAGCACCAGCGCGATCAGCCGGGTGGCGACCTTGACCGCCCAGGCCAGGACCGGGACCGTGTGCTTCCAGATCAGCAGCGGGCTCGGAAAGCTCCGCCCGACGGCCTGCGGCACGGCGCCGGCGTGCGCCCGCACCGGCATGAACGGCTGGAACTGGGGCTGCGAGTCGGCGATGGGCTGGTGGTAGTCCTGCTGCCGCGCCACGGAGTGGTCCGCGGGAGCCTCGAACCCGGGCGCGGCCTCGAACCCGGGTGCGGCCTCGAACCCGGTCGGGGCCTCGAATCCAGCCGGGGCCTCGAACCCGGGTGCGGCCTCCGCGGCAGGGGCGGGCGCGGCGTAGACGAGGTCGTCGCCCGGCTCGGCCTGGGTGGGAATCTTCGTCACGGGGTTCTCCTGCGGAGTGTTCTCGTCGGTGTTCATGTCGATGTCCCCTTACCGGCCGGTCGGTCCTGCGACGGCCTGGCTCAGCGCGCCGAGTTTCCAACCGGCGGCGGTCTTGATCAGCTCTCCGACGAGGCGGCTCTTCTTGATCACCGGCTCCCCCTGTTCGGGGATCACGGTGATCTGCACGGCGGCGAGGATGCGGGCCCTGCCCGCGTCGGCGTCCAGGTCGGTCAGGGCCGCTTCGAGGATCTTGGCGGTGGTGGCGGTCCTGGCCTTGGCGACCTGCTCGACGAACGCCGCTCGGCCCTGCACGATCTGCTGGTGGAGCTGGGCGGTGGTGGAGTCCTCCCAGAGGCGCAGGTCCTGCTCGACCGTGCGGTGGCTGAGGGTGTTCATGTTCTGTACGGCCTGGGAGCCGCTTCTGAGCGCTTCATCGCGTACCTGGGCGTACCGGATGGCCGGGTCGTTCGCGGCGCTGTGCCAGGACCAGCCGAACCAGGCGGCGCTCAGCGCGGCGACGGCGAGCATCGCGACCGCGACCACGCGCAGCCGGGCGGTGCCAAGCCGGGCGGCGGGCGGCAACTCCTCCGGGTCGGACTCGGGCTCGGCGGGGTTGGGTTCCGGTTCCGCCGTCTCCGGCGCCAGGTCCGCGGCCACGGCGGGCGCCGCCTGCTCGGCGGACTCGGGCGGATCCGGCTCGACGGCGGCGGGCTCGCGCGGGTCCGACTCAGCAGCGGCCGGCTCGGGCGGGGCCAGCTCAGCGGCGGCCGGCTCGGGCGGGGCCGGCTCGGCGGGGGGCTTCTCGGTCTGGGTGCTCGTCATCGGTCCGCCTCCGTCGAGGAGATCTCGGTGATGCGCCAGTGGCCGCCGGACAGCCGCGCGGTCACCGTGAGCTGCGCCGCCACCGGAGGACCCGTGACGCGGCCCCGTCGGGTGGCGGTCTGGTCGAGGAAGACCAGCAGGCGCGCGGTGTCGCCGGACAGCTCGATGACGCCGGCCCGCGCCACCCTGCTGGTCAGCGTCGCCCGCTGCGCCACCGCGTCCTGCTCGACCTGGGCGAACAGCCGGCTGTACTGCTCGGCGGCCCGGCCCGCCAGGACCTCGGCCGCGCTCTGCTCGGTGGCCGCCAGCTCTTCCGGAGAGTAGGAGAAGATCTTGGTCAGCGCGTTGCTGACGTCTCCGGTCACCCGGGCGGTGGCGGTGGCGTCCAGCAGGGCGGGGTTGGTCACCACCTGACCGGCGCTCGCGGCTCTGGCGGTCTGCAGGGCCAGGCCGCCCGCGCAGCAGGCCACCGCGACCGACGTCAGCACGGCGATCCTGGCTCGGGGACGCAGCGCCCGCCACGGCAGGCCCCGCCATCCCGGCCAGGCGGGCCACCCTCGCCCGAGCCGTACCCGCCGCCTGGGGGCGCCGTGCCTGCCACGCCCCGCGACGGCCGTACCGGCCGTATCAGCCGGGACGCCGGCGGCCGGCGCGACCTCGCCGCCCGGTTCCGAACCCGCTTCCGGCCCCACCGCCGAACCGGTGTCCGGCCCCGATTCCGAGGCCGTGCCCGGGTCTGGTCCCGCTTCCGGAGCCGGGTCCGGTTCCGTGATGGTCTCGGTGTTCACCGCGCGCCCCTCCCTTCCTGTGCCCGCGTCACTCGGCCACGGCCGGGATCGCGGCGAACGATTTGACCTTCCACCCGCTGTCCGTCCTGGTCATCCCGGCCTGGAAGCGCTTGTGCTGGACGGAGACGTCCCCGCCGCTCCCGGTCACCTGGATCCGGACCGAGGCGATGATCTGGGCGTCGCCCGCGCCCGCGTCGAACGCCGTCACCGCGGCCTGGACCGTGCTGGCCTGGGCGCTGGTGCCGGTCCGCGCGATGGCCTGCCGGTTCTCGGCCTCCTTGCCGGCCAGCTCGTCGTGCAGCGCGCCGGTGGTGGACTCACGCCACAGGCGCAGCCCGGCGTCGACGCGGGCGCCGTCGATCGAGTTGAGCGCGGCGAGCTGCCGTCTGCCCGCCTCCAGCGCCTGGTCGCGGTCCCTGGCCAGCTCGACCTGCGGGTTGCCGCCGGACTGCCACAGCGTCCAGCCGGACCAGCCGCAGAACAGCAGGCCGGCCGCGGCCAGGGCCAGGCAGGCCCGTTCCACCCACGGGATCAGCGATCGTCGGGCCACAGCAGCTCCTCGATGTCGTTGTCCGGCGAGTCGTCGGGTGCGTGGTCCGGCAAGTCGTCCGGAGTGGGGTCCGGTGCGTCGTCGGGGCCGAGCGTGAGCAGGCTGTGCTCGTCCTGCCCGGGCAGCTCGCCCAGGTCGAGCGAGCCCGGCCGGGCGGGCTCTGGCACGCCGCCCTGGGGCGCGTTGGCCGAGCCGCGCACGTTGACGCCGGTCGAGGCCGGCGTCGTGCACCTGGCCGCGGTGTTCAGCGGCGCTTCGGAGGTGACCAGCCCGTTGCGGTACGTCGTGCGCTCGTAGCCGCGCACGCAGGGCAGCGGGTTGAAGAACGTGTTGGTCAGCCCGAACGTGAACGATCCCGACTGGGCCACCGTCGTGCCGATGGCCGCCACCTGCGGCAGCCGGACGAACAGCTCCTCCATGCCGCGCTGGCGGGTGTAGGTCAGGTCGCTGGTGGTGAGCAGGTTGGCGACCAGCAGGCCGAACCCGGGATCGAGGTCCCTGATCAGCTTGGCGACCTCGCGGGTGGCGCCGGGCGCCTCGGTGATCACCTTGCGCAGGTCGCCGTCGGACTCCTTGAGCTGTTCGGCCAGCAGCGCGGCCCCCCGGCCGAAGTCCCGCAGCGCCTGGCCCTCCTCGTTCTGCGTCTTGAGCACGAAGGCGCCGTCGCGCAGCAGCCGGACGGTGGGCCGCAGGTTCCGGTCGGCGGCGGCCACGAAGCTGCTCTGGTAGTCGAGCAGCGCCCGCAGGTTCGGCCCCTGGCCCTGGAAGGCCCGGCCCATCTCGTCCACGACGGTGCGCAGCGAGTTCAGCGGCACGCTCGCGGCCAGCGCGTTGACGCTGGTCAGCAGCTCGGTCACGGGGGCGGGGGTGATTCCCGCCGACTGCGGGATGGTGGCGCCCGCGGCCAGGAACGGCCCCTCGTCACGTGACGGCCGCAGGTCCACGTACTGCTCGCCGACCGCCGACAGGTTCGACACGACCGCCTTGAGCTCGGCCGGGATCGGCGGCGACGAGTCGTTGATCCGCAGTTCGGCGACCAGTCCGCGATCGGTGAGCGTCATGTCGCCGACGCGCCCGATCGTGACGCCCCGGTAGGTGACGCCGGCGTCGGGGAACAGGCCGCCGGTCTCGGCCAGTTCCAGGTTGACCACGTAGTAGCCGGGTGCGCCGAAGAACCGGCCGAGCCTGGCGTAGTCGATCCCGATGTGGCCGATCACGGCGGCCGCGATGAGCAGGAACACCACGACCCTGACGCGGGTGGCGACGGTCAGCATCTAACCCTCCTGTCCGGTGGTCTCGGCGCTCGGGGAGATCACCGGCGTGGGGACCGGGCTTGGGCTCGGCTCGGGCGACTCGGGCGGTTCCGGGCTGGGCGTCGGCGACTCCTCCGTGGCCTCCGGCGTCGGCGTCCTGGACTTCGACGGGCTCGGCGTCGGGGTCGGCGTCTTGGACTTCGACGGCGACGGGCTGGCCCCCGCCTTGCGCGGCTGCTGCTCGACCATGTCGAACGGCAACTCGGGCCACTCGTCGCTGGGATCGGCCTTGATGGCGATGGGCGGGATGATCGGCAGCACGTCGGGCGCGGCGGCCATCGACAGGTACGCGTTGAGATAGTCGCCCTTGACCACGTTCATCACCTCGTCGCTGAACGGGAAGGTGAGCGACACCTCCAGCGCCCTGGGCAGGTCGCGGCCGGCGTCGGACAGCTTGCGCAGCGTCGGCTCCAGCGCGCGCAGGTCGGCCACCATGTCGGCCTTGCTCCGCTCGACCGTGTCGACCGCCACCCGCGACAGCTCCTCCAGCCGGCCGAGCATGGTGACCAGGCTGCCGCGCTGCTCTTCGAGCACCTTCAGCCCGGGGGTGAGGTCCTCCAGGACGGTGCCGATCTCCTTCTTGCGCGAGGCGAGCGTGGACGACAGGCGGTCCAGGCCGTCCAGCGCGTCCGTGATGTCCTTCTTGTGGGTCTCCAGGTTGGAGGTCAGCTCGTTGAGCCGTTTCAGCAGGGCGCGGATCTCGGCCTCGTTGCCGCCGAGCGCCTTGTCGAGCTCGCGGGTGATGGTCCTGATGTGGGCCAGGCCGCCGCCGTTGAGCAGCATGGACAGCGCCCCGAACAGCTCTTCCACCTCGGTGTTGCGGTTGGTCCTGCGCAGTGGAATGCGGGCGCCGTCGCCCAGGGTCCCGCCGGCGGAGCGTCCCTCGGGGGCGGCGAGCTGGACGTACTTCTCGCCCAGCAGGCTGGTCTGCTCCAGCCAGGCCTCGGCGTCGGCGGGCAGCTTCACGTCGCCGTTGACGAGCATGGTGACCTGTGCCGTCCAGCCGTCCTTCGGCAGGGTGATCTCGGTGACGCGGCCGACGGCGACGTCGTTCACCCGGACCGCGGCCTGCGGCACCAGGTCCAGCACGCTGGCGAACTCGGCGGTCACCGTGTAGGGGCGTTCGCCCAGTTCGGCGCCGCCGGGCAGCGGCACGTCGCGGATCCCGCTGATGCCGCAGCCGGCGACGGCCACGCTGAGCACGACTGTGGCGGCTGCGGTGGCGGCTGCGGCGCGGACGGCGCTCATGAGGGCTCCTCCTGGCCGGTGACCTGGGCCCCCGGGGTGGCGGACGGCTTGACCGGCGGGTCCGTCCTGGACGTCGTGGGCGAGGCGGACGGGCTGCCGCTCGGCGTCGGCTCGGCGGTCGCGCTCTTCTTGGCGCTCGCGGTCGGGGAGGCGGTCGAGGTGGGAGTGGGCG
>NZ_JABCPZ010000256.1 GCF_013283785.1 Nonomuraea antri | reverse complement strand
ACACGAGGACGGCCGCCGCGGCGGCGGCCGCGACGGCGAGGTAACGCTTGATCATGTGAAGACCGTACGGCCCCGGTCTTGCAAACGACTCACGACCTGCTGAAAGCCGACGCCAATTCGCGCAGCAGCAGGATCACGCCCTCGGGGCCGTCGACCACGATGTCGGCCCGCTCGGCCAGCGCGGTCACCTCGGCCGAGCCGCTGCACACGGTCACGCCGGGCAGCCCGGACGTGCGCACCGCGTCGAAGGCGGCCAGGTCGCCCAGGTCGTCACCGGCGAACAACACCGATCTGGCCGACCGCTCGGCCAGGAACATGCCCAGCGCGTGGCCCTTGTCCATGCCGGGCGGACGCAGTTCGAGCACCATCCGGCCGGGTTCGAGCACCAGCCCGTGTTTCTCGGCCAGCTTGGCCAGCGGCTCGCGCAACACGGCCAGCGTGGCGTCGGGCTCGGCGCTCTGCCGCGTGTGCACCGCCACGGCGCGGTGTTTGTCCTCGACCGTCACGCCCTGCACGCCGAGCGAGTCGAGCAGCATCGGCAGTTCGGCCTCGGCCCGCGGAACGCCGGGGGGCGGCGGCGGTGCGGAGATCCGGCCGTCCTCCCACCGTTCGAAGCCGTAGTGGCCGAGCACGACCAGCCCGGGCACGTCGGCCAGGCCAGGACCGAGTTCGAGCGCGGTGGCCGCGGGACGCCCGGTCACGATGGCCACCGCCGCGACATGCCCGCCCAGCTCGGCCAGTACGGCAGGCGCCTGCGGATGGATCCTGGCCGAGGCGGGATCGGGCACGATCGGCGACAGGGTCCCGTCGAAGTCGAGCCCGATCACGGCTCCGGCCGGGTCGGTCAAGATCGCTTCCATTCCAGGGATGTTCCTCACGCGGCTGCCGTACCCAGCCGGTCAGGGGCGCATGCCAAGCCTTCGCGCGGCACGCTCCCGCTGGCGCGTGGACCGTAACCTGCGCAACCGCTTGACCAGCATCGGATCGCGCTCCAGCGCCTCCGGCCGGTCGATCAGCTCGCTGAGCAACTGGTAGTAGCGAGTCGCGGAGAACCCGAAGGTCTCCTTGATGGCCTGCTCCTTCGCGCCCGCGTAGCGCCACCACTGGCGTTCGAAGGCGAGGAGCTCGAGTTCGCGTTCTGTGAGGGGTTGCTGGGACGACTGTTCCTGGGCAGCATTGTCACCGCTGAGCGGTGCTCCCATGGTGTCCTCCTCGAAAGGGGCGTGCGACGATCACGTCGCACGCACGCGGCCCGTGGCTCATCGTAATGTGCGAAGTGCGGGTGTTCACGGCGGATCGCGAGACGTACAGTCACCAAATGTGACCTCAGTCATCACACTTCTCACCGACTATGGGCTCGAAGATGGCTATGTGGCGGCTTGTCATGGAGTGATAGCGGGGATCGCCCCTGAGGCCCGGGTGATCGACGTGTGTCACCAGATCCCGTCAGGAGACGTGCGCCGCGGGGCCGCGGTGCTCGCACAGACCATCCCGTACCTCCCCAAGGGTATCCACGTCGGCACGGTCGACCCGAGCGCGGGCGGCGCCAGGCGCGCGGTGGCGATCGAGGCGGGCGGGCGGCTGTTCGTCGGTCCCGACAACGGCCTGCTGTCGTGGGCGGTGCACGCCAGCGGCGGCGCGCGGGCCGCCTACGAGCTGGCCGACGACGCGCACTTCCTGCATCCCGTCTCGCCGACCTTCCACGGCCGCGACATGTACGCCCCGGTGGCCGCGCGGCTGTTCCAGGGGCTGAAACCGGCCGAGCTGGGGCCGGAGGTGCCGCTGTCCAGGCTGGTCTCGCTGCCCGAGCCCACCTCGCAACTGCGTGACGGCTCGGTCGAGGGCGAGGTGGTCTCGGTCGACGCCTACGGCAACACGCAGCTTTCGATCGCGGCCGGCGACCTGGCCGCGCTGGGCGTGCGCCCCGGCGACACGCTCGAAGTGCGGCTGGGACGGCGGCAGCTGGCCATGCCGTACCGGGAGACGTACGCGGCGGTGCCGCCGGGTGACCTGGTCGCCTTCGCCGACTCGGCCGGGCTGGTCGCGATCGCGGTCAACGCCGGTGACGCGGCGCAACGGCTGGGGCTCCCACCGGGGGCGCATGTCCGGCTTTCCCCGTGTCGGTAGGACGAAAGTAACAGATCACCAATTACTCCGCGTATCGGACTGTTTACCGAAGCGTCGGATTGAACCAGCGGTCGCGTGCCAGAATGCACGGGCAGATCGGGCGTCCCACCCCTCCCGAGGCCGCTGTGTACCAACTGTCCGTCGTGCTGCTCTCCATCGTGTCCGTCGTCCTGCCGGCCGCCGGTGAACCGCCGGTGCCCGAGCGCTGGCGTGCCTGGCCGGTCGCCAGGGTCTTTCCCGCCGCCGTGTCCGGCGTCAGCCCGTCGGGGGCGCGGGTCACGTACGTGCTGGCCGGGGTGGCCCCCGAGGCGCCGTGCGCGCTGGCGTTCCAGGCCGCGGCCGTCTCGGGCGGCTGCCTCACCGCGTTGCGCGCCACGTACGCCGACAGCACCCACACGTTCGTGGCCACCGTCGGCATCGCCGTGCTCGACCGGCCGGGACGCCGGCCGGACTCCGCGAGCCCGCGGCCCGCCACCGTGCGGCCTGTCGCCTTCCCCGGCGGTCCCGCAGAGCGGTTCGGCGACCGGCAGTACTTCGCCGGGGCGCTGCTGGCCGCCGAGCGTTACGTGGTCGCCACCGCCGCCGGATACGCCGACGGCCGGGCCTACCAGCGGGGGGACCGCGCCGGGCGGCGGCTGCGCGACACCGCGCGGCACCTGACCACCACGCTGAGCGAGGCGTTGACCCGATGAGGCTGCCGCGCACCCTGCTCGTGCCCGCGCTGGCGGCGCTCACCCTGCTGATCGCCGTCACCGCCCCCGCGGACGCCGGCGCGCCCCCGGGCGAGGGCGAACTGGGCACGGGCGAACTGGGCGCGGGCGAGTTGGGCAGGGACGAGCTGGGCGAGGCCGTGCGCGCCGGGCAGTGGCAGGTCGGCCCGCTGCGCCTGCCCGAGGCGTGGCACCGGAGCAGGGGCGAAGGCGTGCTGGTCGCGGTGCTCGACACCGGCGTGAACAGCCGGCACCCCGACCTGGCCGGCGCGGTGGTCGAGGGCCCCGACCTGACCGGCGCCGCCAGGAGGCCGGGCCGCTGGGGACACCACGGCACGGCCATGGCCAGCCTGATCGCCGGCCGGGGTCACGGCGAGGGCCGGCGCCGGGGCGTGGTGGGCGTGGCGCCGGCGGCCAGGGTGCTGTCCATCAGGGTCACGCTGGAGAACGGCGACCCGCTGCGCGAGAAGCAGCCGCCCGGCGGGCGCGACGCGCTGGCCAAGGCCATCCGCTACGCCGCCGCCCACGGCGCGGACGTGATCAGCATGTCGCTGGGCGGCGGCAACGGCGTCTGGGAGGGCTCGGCGGCCGAGGAGGAGGCCGTGCAGTACGCGATCGCGCGCGGCTGCGTCCTGGTCGCCTCGTCGGGCAACGACGGCGAGACCACCAACAGGAAGAACTTCCCTGCCGCCTATCCGGGAGTGATCGCCGTGGGCGCGGTGGACCGGCGGCTGCGGGTGACCCCGTTCTCCAACCGGCAGGACTACCTGTCCGTGGTCGCGCCGGGCACCGAGATCGTCACGGCCGACGGGGCGGACTCGTACCTGGTGGGCGACGGGACCAGTTCGGCGGCCGCGCTGGTGGCCGGGATCGCGGCGCTGGTCAGGTCGGCGTATCCGCGGTTGTCGCCGTACCACGTGCGCCGGGCCATCGAGCTGGGCGTGCGGCGGCGGCCGTCCGACGGCTACAGCACGGCCTACGGGCACGGCGTGGCCAACGCGCTGCTCGCGCTGCGCGCGGCCGGCGAGCTGGCGGGACCGGCCGCGACACCGGTCGCGCCCCCGCCCGGCGGGCACTTCGGCGCCTGGCCGCCCGGCGGCGCGCCCGCCTCCAGGGCGCCGGTGGTGGCGGGGATGGTGCTGCTGGTGGCGGCGATGTCGGCACGCGTGCTGCTGCGCAGCAGGCGGCGGGGCGCACGCCGCCGGCGCCGGCGGATGTAACCTAGCAAGCGCTTGTGTGATACTCCTGCCTATGACGCTTGCGATCGACGGCTGGTTCGCCATCGACGACGACGGCACCCATCTCATCGGCACCCGGTGCGGCGACTGCGGAACGGTCTGCTTCCCACCGCGCGCCGGATCCTGTCCCAACCCCGGCTGCGGGAGCGAGAACCTGGCTCCGGCCAGGCTGTCGCGGCGCGGCCGGGTCTGGTCCTACACCAACGCCTGTTACGCGCCGCCCGAGCCGTACGTCAGCGCGCGGCCGTACGAGCCGGTGACGCTGGCCGCGGTCGAGCTGGCCGAGGAGGGCCTGGTGGTGCTCGGCCAGGTACGCGACCTCACCGTGGACGACCTGGAGGTCGGCATGGAACTGGAGCTCACCCACGGTCCGCTGGCCGACGGCCCGCTGGTGTGGATGTGGGGGCGGGTCTCATGAGCGTGGTGGTGCTGGGCGCGGGCATGCACCCGTGGGGCAAGTGGGGCCGGCCCTTCACCGAGTACGGCGTCGCCGCCGCCAGGGCCGCGCTGCGCGACGCCGGCATCGAGTGGCGCGACGTGCAGTACCTGGTCGGCGCCGACACGATCAGGAACGGCTATCCGGGGTTCGTCGCCGGGGCCACGTACGCGCAGGCGCTGGGCTGGACCGGGGCGCGCATCGCCTCCTGCTACGCGGCGTGCGCGTCGGGAGCGCAGGCCATCGACATCGCGCGCACCCGCATCCTGGCCGGGCTGTGCGACGTGGCCCTGGTGGTGGGCGCGGACGCCACGCCCAAGGGCTTCTTCAAGCCGGTGGGCGGCGACCGTCCGGACGACCCGGACTGGCTGCGCTTCCGCCTGCTCGGCGCGACGAACCCGGGCTACTTCGGGCTCTACGCCCGGCGCAGGATGGCCGTGCACGGCACGACCGCGGCCGACTTCGCGGCCGTCAAGGTCAAGAACGCGCTGGCCGGATCGCTCAACCCGATGGCGCGCTACCGCACGGCGGTCACCGCCGAGCAGGTGCTCGCCTCGCCCATGGTCGCCGACCCGCTGCGGCTCATGGACATCTGCGCCACCTCCGACGGCGGCGCGGCCGTGGTGCTGGCCTCACAGGCGTACGCCGCCCGGCTGGGGGCGCGTGACGCGGTGCGGATCGCCGCGGTGTCCACGGTGACGCCGACCTACCCGAACGCGGTGCTGGAACTGCCGAACTTCGCCACTGACTCCTGGCTGGCCGTGCCGCCGCCGCAGCGGCCGTTCCGCGCGGCGATCGCGCACGCCGCCTACGAGGAGGCCGGGATCGGGCCCCGGGACGTCTCCTTCGCCGAGGTGTACGACCTGTCCACGGCGCTGGAGCTGGACTGGGTGGAGGACATCGGGCTGTGCCCGCCCGGCGAGGCCGACAAGCTGCTGCGGGCCGGTGACACGGCGCTCGGCGGGCGGGTCCCGGTCAACCCGTCCGGCGGGCTGGCCTCCTTCGGCGAGGCCGTCCCCGCCCAGGCCATCGCCCAGGTGTGCGAGCTGACCTGGCAGCTGCGCGGCACGGCGGGGGCGCGGCAGGTCGCGGACGCCCGCGTCGGCCTGGCCGTCAACCAGGGCCTGTTCGGCCACGGCTCGGCCGTGCTGGCCACCCGCTGACCCCGCACATGGCGAAGCCCTCCGCAGGCGAGCTGCGGAGGGCTTCTCATCGGACGTCAGCCGATGTGGACCACGTCGTGCGTCTCGGCGAAGTGGCAGGCGCTCTCGTGCGCCGTGCCCGGCCGGATCTGCAGCAGCGGCTCCTGCTCGGCGCAGATCTCCTGCGCCTTCCAGCACCGGGTGCGGAACCGGCAGCCGGACGGCGGGTTGGCCGGCGAGGGCGGGTCGCCCTGCAGGATGATCCGCTCGCGCTGCTCACGGCCCTCGGGGTCGGGGACCGGGACGGCCGACAACAACGCCTGCGTGTACGGGTGAGCCGGCTTGTCGTAGATCTCCACGTCCCTGCCGAGCTCCACCATCTTGCCCAGGTACATCACGCCGACCCGGTCGGAGATGTGGCGGACCACCGACAGGTCGTGGGCGATGAAGATGTAGGCCAGGTTGAACTCGTTCTGCAGCCGCTCCAGCAGGTTGATGACCTGCGCCTGGATCGACACGTCCAGCGCGGAGACCGGCTCGTCGCAGACGATGATCTCAGGCTGGAGCGCCAGACCGCGGGCGATGCCGATGCGCTGACGCTGACCGCCGGAGAACTGGTGCGGGTAGCGGTTGATGTGGTCGGGGTTGAGACCCACGACCTCCAGCAGCTCCTGCACCTTCTTGCGGCGGTCGCCCTTCGGCGCCACCTCGGTGTGGATGTCGTACGGCTCGCTGATGATGTCGCCCACCGTCATACGGGGGTTCAGCGAGGTGTACGGGTCCTGCATCACCATCTGGATGTTGCGGCGCATCTGCTTGAGCTCGGCGCCCCTGGCCTTGGCGATGTCGCGGCCCTTGATGCGGACCGAGCCCGAGGTCGGCCGCTCCAGCGCCATGAGCACCTTGGCCAGCGTGGACTTGCCACAGCCCGACTCGCCCACGATGCCCAGCGTCTCGCCACGGTGCAGGTCGAACGACACGCCGTCGACGGCCTTGATCGCGCCGATCTGCTTCTTGAAGACGATGCCCTGGGTCAGCGGGAAGTGCTTGACCAGGTCACGGACCTCGAGAATCGGCTCACTACTGATCGCCATCGAGGACCTCCCTCCAGTAGTGGCAGGCGCTGCTCCGCGTGCCGCTGATCTCGTAGAGCGGGGGGACGTCGGCCAGGCAGTTGTCCTGACGGTAGGGGCACCGCGGGTTGAACGAGCACCCCGACGGCAGGTCGAGCAGGTTGGGCGGCAGGCCCTTGATCGCGTACAGCTCCTGGCCCTTGAGGTCGACCCGGGGGATCGACTCCAGCAGGCCCTTGGTGTACGGGTGCGCGGGCGCCTTGTAGATGTCGTGCACCAGGGCGTTCTCCACGATCCGCCCGGCGTACATGACCGCGATCTTGTCGGCCACGTCCGCCACGACACCGAGGTCGTGCGTGATCAGGATGAGACCCATCTGGCTCTCGCGCTGCAGCTCCGCCAGCAGCTCCATGATCTGCGCCTGGACGGTCACGTCGAGCGCGGTGGTCGGCTCGTCGGCGATCAGCACCTCGGGGTCGAGCGCGATCGACATGGCGATCATGATGCGCTGGCGCATACCGCCGGAGAACTGGTGCGGGTAGTCGTTGACCCGCTGCCTGGCGGCCGGGATGCGGACCCGGTCCATCAGCTCGACGGCCTTCTTCATGCCGTCGCGCTTGGACATGCCGCGGTGCACCCGGAACATCTCGCTGATCTGCCAGCCCACGGTGAACACCGGGTTCAGCGCGGAGAGCGCGTCCTGGAAGACCATCGCGATGCGCTGGCCGCGCACCTGGGTGCGGGCCTCGTCCGAGAGCTTGAGCAGGTCGGTGCCGCGGAAGCGGATCTCGCCCTTGGGGATGACCGCGGGCGGCATGTCCAGGATGCCCATGATCGCCTGAGCGGTCACCGACTTGCCCGAACCCGACTCGCCGAGCACGGCGAGCGTCTCACCGGGGTTCACCGTGTAGCTCACGCCGTTCACGGCTCGCACGGTGCCGGCCCGCGTGTGGAACTCCACGTGCAGGTTGTCCACCGCGAGCAGCGGCTCGTTGCCCAGTACTCGCTCGGCTGGCTGACCTGGCAACACGTCCGGAGACGTCCTCTTCACTAGATCCCCCCTTCTACCTGAGCTTCGGGTCGAGCGCGTCGCGTACGGCGTCGCCCAGCATGATGAACGCGAGCACGGTGATGCTCAGGAACATGGCCGGGAAGATCAGCGGCAGCGGCGCGTCGAGGAACCTGCGCTGCGCGTCCGAGATCATCAGACCCCAGGAGATCTGGTCCGGCGGCACGCCCACGCCGAGGTACGACAGCGCGGCCTCGGCCGCGATGAAACCACCGAGGTTGATCGTGGCGATGACGATCACCGGGGCGAGCGCGTTGGGCAGCAGGTGCCTGAACATGATGCGCATCGGCCCGGCGCCGAGCGCTCTCGCCGCGACCACGAAGTCCTGGCTCTTGGCGGTGATGACCGCCGCTCTCATGATCCGGAATGTCATCGGCCAGCCCAATACGGTAAGCGCGATGACGACCAGCCAGATTCCCATCCCGCTGCCGCGGAAGGTCGAGCCGATGAGCAGGGCGCCCAGGATGCTGGGGATGGCGAAGAAGATCTCGGTGACACGGGAGGCCACGGCGTCGGTCGCGCCGCCGAAGTAGCCGGCGATGAGGCCGAGCAGGCCGCCGATCAGCGCCGTCGCGACCGTCGTGCAGATGCTGATGACCAGCGAGTTCTTCGCCCCGTAGATGGTCCTGGCGTACAGGTCACAGCCCAGGTTGTCGCGGCCGAACGGGTGACCGGGGCCGGGGCCCTGACGCGCGGTGCCCAGCTCGCAGGTCCTGGCGTCGTAGGCGTCGACCGAGCTGAACAGCGACGGCCAGAGCGCCATCAGCACCAGCACGGCGATGATGATGCACGAGATGATGAAGATCGGCTTGCGGCGCAGATCGTGCCAGGCGTCGGTCCAGAGACTGGCCGGCTTGGCTTCTTTGGTCTTCTTGAGAGGCTGGGGGACCGGGCTTCCCTCGGGCGTGATTACCGGCCCGCCCGGACGAACGTCACTCATAGCGGATCCTCGGGTCGAGCACGGCGTACAACAGGTCAACCACCAGGTTGGCCAGGATGTAGACCAGTACCAGGATGGTCACGATGCCCACGACTACGGGCTGTTCTCTGGTGTACACCGAATAGAAGAGCTGGTTGCCGATGCCCGGCAGGTTGAAGATTCTCTCGGTGATCACCGCCCCGCCCATCAGGTTGCCGAGGTCGGCGCCCAGGAAGGTGACGAGGGGAATCAGCGCGTTGCGCAGGGCATGTCGTCCGACGACCCGCCGGCGGGGCAACCCCTTGGCGGTGGCCGTCCTGATGAAGTCGGCCCGTAGTGTCTCCGCCAGGCTGGTTCTGGTGAGACGGGTGAGATAGGCGATCGACACACCGGCGAGCACGAAGCCCGGCAGCAGATAGCTGCGGAACCCGTTGGTGATGCCCGCGATCGGGAAGATGTCGAGACCCGTCCAGAGCTTAAGCTTCACACCGAGGATGAGCTGAAGCACGAAGCCGGACACCAGGGTCGGGACCGAGATCAGCAGCAGGGTGGATGCGAGGATGGCGGTGTCGGTCGCCTTGCCGCGGCGCAACGCGGCCCAGAGGCCGAGCCCGACGCCGATGAGTGCCTCCATGATCAGCGCGGTGAGCGCCAGGTTCAGAGTGACCTGGAACTTGCCCTGCATGATCTGCGAGACCGGCACGTCGGAGAAGTTGACGCCGAAGTCTCCGCGGAAGAGCACGCCGCTGATGTAGTGCCAGTATTGCACCAGCAGCGGATCGTTGAGATGGTACTGCTCGCGCAGGATCGCGACGATGTTGGGCGCCTGCCGCTTCTCACCAGCCAGCGCCGCGATGGGGTCACCGGGCAGCGCGAAGACGATGGTGAAAATCAGCAGGGTTGTACCCAACAGCACAGGGATTGCCTGGAGCAGACGCCTGATGATGTAACGGCCCATTTAAGCCTCCCGTACATGCCAAGAAGGCAGCCCTTCGACCATAGGGGTTCCCGGCCCAAGAAACTGCCTCCTCGGCTGACCCTTCAGGGGTGGGCGGCTAGGCGCCCACCCCAGGGAACAACCGTCAGACCTTCTCGACGTCGGCCCACTCAACCTGGTTCAGCAGGTTGATCTTGACGTTCTTGACCTTCTGCGAGTAGCCGGAGTTGTTCCGGTAGAAGTACACCGGGATGTACGGCAGTTCCTCGTTGAGGATGTCGTCGGCCTGCTGGTAGAACTTCAGGCCCTCCTCGACGGTCGAAGCCTGGTCACCCTGGGCGATCAGGTCGTCGAACTTCTTGTTGGAGTAGCCACCGTAGTTGGAGCCGGTGGCGATGGCGCCGGTGCCGAAGATCGGCGACAGGTAGTTCTCGGCGGACGGGTAGTCAATGGCCCAGCCCATGCGGAACAGGCCCTTGTACTTCTTGGCGTCCAGGTCGTCCAGGATGCTGGCGAACTTCTCGAACGGCTTCGCGGTGGCCTCGATGCCCAGGTTGGCGCGGAGGTTGTTCGCGATGGCCTCGATCCACTCCTTGTGCGGACCGTCGGCGTTGTAGCCGATCTCGAGGGTCTTCGGGCCGCCGGCGGACTCGTACAGCTTCTTGGCCTCGGCCGGGTTGTACGTGCACGCCTTGCAGGCGCCCTGGCGGTAACCCGCGATGGCCGGGTTGATGAAGTCGTCGGCAGGCGAACGGGTGCCGGAGAACACCGTCTCGGCGATCGTCTTCCTGTCGATGGCCATCGAGATGGCCTTGCGGACGTCCACCTTGTTCAGCTCGGGGTTGTACTTGAGCGGAACGCCGATGTAACCGACGCCGGCGTCCGGCTGGTCCTGGTAGCGCTCACCGAGGGTCGACTTGGCCGTGGCGATGGCCGCCGGGCCGAGCGAGTCGTGGATGTCCAGGTTGTCGGCCTGCAGGTCGTTGAACGCGACGTCCGAGTCGGTGTAGAGCTTGAACTGGAGCTTGGTCCAGCCCTTCGGCTTCTGACCCGGGTACTTGTCGTAGACCGTCATGTCGATGGACTGGTCGGTGCCCTTCTTGTAGGGCTTGTCCATCTTGAACAGACCCTGACCGATGGGCTGCTCGCCGTAAGCCTGCGTCACCTTGCCGTCGGCGCCGAAGGCGGCCTTGGGCAGCGGGTAGAACGCGGTGTAGCCGAGCATGACCTTGAACTGCGAGAACGGCGCCGCGAGCGCGACCGTGAAGGTGGTGTCGTCGACGACCTTCAGGCCCTTCATCTCCTTGGTCGACGGCGTCTTGCCCTCGCCCGGGTTCAGGTCCGCGAAGCCGTCGATCCGGCCGAAGAAGTAGCCGGCGCTCTGCGCGTTCTCCTGGTTGGCGGCGTAGTTCCAGGCGTCCACGTAGTTCTGGGCGATCAGCGGCTCACCGTTGTGCCAGGTGTAGCCGGACTTGAGCTTGATCGTCCAGGTCTTCTGGTCGTCGCTGGTGATCGACTCGGCAGCGGCCTCGACCGCGTTCTTGTTCTCGTCGTAGCTGACGAGAGGCTCGAACAGGGCAGCGAGCGTCTCAGAACCCTCGGACTCCGTCGTGTTCGACGGAACCAGGAGCTCCTGCGGCTCACCGAGTTCCATGCGGACCGGCGTTTCTGCACCGCTTGCGCCGCCAGTGCCGCCGTCGTTCGAGGCACCGCCGCCACACGCGGCAACCGCGAGGGCTAGCAGCGCGGTACCGGCGACGATCTGTGCGCCCTTAGTAACACGCATGGTGAAAAGATTCCTCCCTCTACAGGTGGGCGTTAGCGCTGAGCTGCAATGATCGTGAGCAGCCTGACGGGGGGTTCCTTGTATCCCCCGGGTTTGGCTGACATGGTCAAACCAGCCGACGCCCTGCCAGTCGATCGCGACTATCCCTTACTACTTGCCACCAGGGAGTCTCTGGCGCGTTGCAGTTCGGTCACACGTGCGCCTATCCAGCGTCACAGACATTTTGCCCAAAGAAGACAAAGATCCCCAAACCCCATCTAAGGGGACGAGTCTGCGCGTGAACAGTTGATGAAAAATACCCCGGCCAGCAGAGTGCTCACGCCCGGACCCCGCGAGCCCGCCTCGCTGGGCTACCTTTGAGCAAGTCTTGACGGCACCCTGGAACCCGGTGCCCCAAGACACCGTCCAAGTGTCGGCCGCTAACCCCCGCGGCAGGCACCTCACCGACCGGGATCCAATAGAGTCCTTGCCATGAGCCAGCCGGAATCCGCTGTCGCGGACGCCCAGGCGGGCGGCCGAAGCGGGCAGGAGCCGCTGGCCAAGCTCGCCGAGAGATACGGACTTCGCCGCTCCATCGCGCGGCCGAGGTTTCCTGTCTACGTGCGTCAGCTGTGGGAGCGTCGTCACTTCATCCTGACGTACGCCACCTCGCGCAACGTCTCGAAGTACTCCAGCTCGGCCCTGGGCCAGCTGTGGCAGGTGCTGACTCCGCTGCTCAACGCGGCGATCTACTACCTGATGTTCGGCCTGATCCTGGGCGGCGACAACGGGATCGTGAACTACCCGGCCTTCCTGCTGACCGGGATGTTCGTCTTCACCTACACCCAGCGCACGGTGGCCGCGGGCGCCAAGTCCATCTCGGGCAACCTGTCGCTGATCCGGGCGCTGCACTTCCCCAGGGCCTCGCTGCCGCTGGCTTACACCATCCAGGAACTGCAGCAGCTGGCCATCTCCATGGGCGTGCTGCTGGTGCTCGTGGTGGTCACCGGCGAGATGCCCACCTGGTACTGGCTGATGATCCCGGTCGTGCTGCTGCTGCAGACGATGTTCAACGTCGGCGCCGGTCTGGTCATGGCCAGGCTCGGCTCGTCGATGCGCGATCTCAACCAGTTGCTGCCCTTCATCACCCGCACCTGGCTCTACGCCTCGGGCGTCTTCTTCTCGATTCAGGACAAGGTGGTCGGGTCCGCGAAGCTGCCCCAGTGGGTGGCCGATGCGATGTATCTGAACCCAGCCGCCTCCTACATTGAATGGATGCGCGAGCTCCTGATCCCGACCTACAACCCGCACGGCGGCCACCACCCGCCGACGATGGTCTGGGTGTCTTGCGTATTCTGGGCGGTGTTCGCCCTCTGTTTCGGCTTCTGGTACTTCTGGCGGGCCGAGGAGAGGTACGGGCGTGGCTGAGCTGACCAGGGAGTTCTCACAGGTGAAGGGCGAGGAGCCCGCCGTCCCGAAGAAGGACGTCAGGGTGTACCCCAACCCGGAGCCCACGGGCAAGCGTCCCCTCGACGCGCCCACGGGCACTCCGACCGTCATCGTCGACGACCTCCACATCGTCTACCGGGTGTACGGCGCCGCCTCCGACCAGGAGAAGGGCAACGCGGTCAACGCCCTCACGCGCATTCTCAAGCGCCAGGGCCGGCCGCAGATGAAAGAGGTCCACGCGGTCAAGGGCGTCTCGCTGGTGGCCTACCACGGCGACGCGATCGGCATCGTGGGCCGCAACGGCTCGGGCAAGTCCACGCTGCTGCGCGCCATCGCCGGCCTCCTGCCGCCGCACGCGGGCGCGGTCTACACCGACGGCCAGCCGTCGCTGCTCGGCGTCAACGCCGCCCTCATGCGCGAGCTGACGGGTGAGCGCAACATCGTCCTCGGCTGCTACGCGATGGGCATGACCCCGTCCGAGGTCAAGGAGAAGTACGACGAGATCGTGGAGTTCTCCGGCATCGACGAGTTCGTGCAGTTGCCGATGTCCACGTACTCGTCGGGCATGGGCGCCCGGCTGCGCTTCGCCATCTCCTCGGCCAAGACCCACGACGTGCTGCTCATCGACGAGGCCCTGGCCACCGGCGACCGCGAGTTCCGAAAGCGCAGCGAGCAGCGCATCAGGCAGATCCGCGAGTCCGCGGGCACCGTCTTCCTCGTCGCGCACGACCTGAGGGTCATCGAGGAGACCTGCAACCGGGTCATCTGGCTGCACAAGGGCAAGATCAAGATGGACGGCGACCCCAAGGAAGTCATCGCCGCCTACAACAAGGGCTGACCCTCCCCCGCCTCCTCCAACCCCCTCGCGTTCTCGCCAGGGGGTTCGATCTTGTGTGCGAAACACGGTGCGACTGGAGGGGCGAATGACTGACAGGGTGCCTGCCGTTCCGATAGGATTCGAACGCGAATTCGATCCGAGGAACGGTGATGGAGTGGGGGCGCGCGATGGAGGAACTGTCGGCCGCGATCGACCACCTGGCCATCGAGGACGTGGCCGAGATTCCCAGGATGCAGCTCGCTGAGCAGTTGCTCGAGTTGCATTGGCAGATGGCCAGGCTGCAGGCGCAGATCGCCCGCCGCACGGGCATCCGCCTGCCCTGACGACCTCGCGGAACCTTCTCCCCGCCGGTCAACGAAACCACGTCGTCTTGCCAGGAACGCCCGGGACCGCCGCCCGGGCGACCAGCCCGAACCACTGCCACCGAACCGAACCCGCCGGTACCCGGACCACCCGCACCCGCCGGCAACCGATACCAAGCCGCACCCGCCGGCAACCCAGACCACCAGCACTTGCGCCCTGCCGTCCAGGGCAAAAGAAATCGCCGCCGGCCCCGGGGTGGGGCCGGCGGCGGGATGGGGCTCGGCGCCGCTGCCCTGCAGTGGCGGCGCATCGAACTCCCGGGGCCAGGCGCGTCCGCCCGGGCCCGTCATGAGACCGCTCGCGTTTACGCGAGTGGCTCAGTACCCACGCGCGTCAGTGCCGCCGACGCCCGGCACCCTTGGGGCGTCTCGTCGGCCTGCCGCGTCAGTGCGACGGGTGTTCCAGGCAGGCACTGTGCTCTGGAAACACGTCGTCATAGAACACCCGGGCACGTGATACGCGGCGCGCTCCGCCGCCGTCACGGCCGGTTCGCGGGCGTCGGCACCTAGGACGCCCGCGAACCGTCGCACCGGCCCGCAGCGGGCCACGTTCATGCGTGCCACGATCGCGTCAGCCGCGAATCAGGAGTTCCGCACCGAGCTCGTCAGCGCGTCGGTGGTCCAGCCGAGGGCAGTCAGTGTGTCGCGAGCGGCGACAGTTGCACCGGTGCGGCCCAGCCCACGAACGGGGCGAGGTGGGCGCGCGCGTCCTGCGGCTGCGCCATGCGGAGCGCGCCGCCGGGCACCAGCCCACCGGCCACGCCGCCGACGAGCGGCACGTTCTTGAGTGTGTCGAGCAGGCCGGCGCCGACGGGCAGCGCCTGGGTCAACC
>NZ_JABCPZ010000255.1 GCF_013283785.1 Nonomuraea antri | reverse complement strand
CGCCACCACCGCCGCCACCACCGCCGAGCCGGCTTACCGGGTGGAGGTGGTCAACCACTCCGGCTTCGGGCTGGACGAGGTCACGCTGGCCTACGTCACCCGCGGCGACCCCACGCCGCGGATCATCAGCCGGCGGCTCGTCCCGTCGGGCGCGACGGCCGCGTTCGACCCGGTCGCCTGCTCGGACCTGCGGCGTTTCGCGGTCAGCGCGTTCATCGGCCGGCGCGAGGTGCTGCACACCGCCGATCTCACCCCCGACCCCGACTGCTACACGCAGATCGAGCTCACCAGGAACTGAAGGGATCAGAGCATGACCAAGTCCATGAGCCTGGCGGCCGCCGCCGTCCCGCTCGCGCTGCTGCTCGCGGCGGGCGCCGTCGTCACCCCGGCGTACGCGGCCACCGGCGAGTTCTTCTTCGAGACCGGCCCCGGCCGGATGTTGCGCCTGTTCAACCCGCCGTCCGGCCGGTGCATCAGGCTGCCCGACCCGTCACCCGCGGTGGCCAACCACACCGACAGGACCGCGCACCTGTGGGCGAGCACCGGCTGCACCGGTGAGGCGCTGGACGTGCCCAGCGGCGGCACCTGGCGCAAGGACGGCCGGGCCTTCGCCCGCTCGGTCCGCTTCGACTGAGCCCCGCGCCACCGGCCGCCGGCCCTCCACGGCGGCCGGTCCCCCAACTCAGGACGATCAGCTCAGGACGACCGCATCACGACGACCGCGGGCGCCAGTCGCCGCGGTCGAGGTCCAGGTTCTCCGGGGTGTGCAGCCTGACCATGATCCGGGCCACCCCCTGCGGAACCCGGTGCGGGGTCAGGAACGACACCGACACCATGACGGTGAACGCGATCGGCACCGTCCAGGCGGCCGGCTGGGCCAGCAGCGCGCCCGCGATCCCCTCGTACGGGCCGCCGGTGATGGTGACGAGCACCGCCGCGCAGGCCAGCCCGCCGCCGACGAACAGCCCGGCCAGCGCGCCGGTGGTGGTGAGCCGGCGCCACCAGATGCCCAGCACCAGCAGCGGGCAGAACGACGAGGCGGCCACCGCGAACGCCAGCCCCACCACGTCGGCGACGGGCAGCGCCCGCGCCCACAGCGCCAGCGCCAGCGGCACCGCGACCGCCATCAGCGTGGCGATCCTGAACGAGCGCACGCCGCCCTTGAGCAGGTCCTGCGCGATCACCCCGGCCACCGAGACGGTGAGCCCGGACGAGGTGGACAGGAACGCCGCGAACGCCCCGGCCGTGACCAGCGCGGTCAGCACGTCGCCGAGGGTCCCGCCGACCATCCGGCCGGGCAGTGTCAGCACCACGGCGTCGGTGCGCACCAGGTCGGGGGCGTAGATGCGGCCGAGCCAGCCGTACAGGGCGGGCAGCAGGTAGAACGCGCCGAGCAGCGACAGCACGACCAGCGTGGTACGGCGGGCGGCCCGGCCGTCGGGGTTGGTGTAGAAGCGCACCAGCACGTGCGGCAGGCCCATGGTGCCCAGGAACGTGGCCAGGATCAGCGAGTACGTCGAGTACAGCCCGTACTCCCTGCCGCCGCCGAGCGGCACCTGCCAGGTGGCCGCGTCCTGGAGTGTCACGCCGGGCGCGCCGTCGGCCTTCCAGGCCATCAGCAGGAACACCAGCGGCACGGCCAGCGCGGTGAGCTTGAGCCAGTACTGGAACGCCTGCACGAACGTGATCGACCGCATGCCGCCGGACAGCACGTTCACCGCCACGACGACCGCCACCAGCAGCCCGCCCACCCAGACGGGGGCGCCGGTGATCGTCCGCAGCACCAGGCCGGCGCTCTGGAACTGCGGCATCAGGTAGAGCCAGCCGATCAGCACCACGAGCACGCTGGCCGTGCGGCGCACGGTCATCGACTCCAGGCGCGCCTCGGCGAAGTCGGGCAGCGTGTACGCCCCCGAGCGCCGCAGCGGCGCCGAGACCAGCACGAGCAGCACCAGGTAACCGCCGGTCCAGCCGACGGGCAGCCAGAGCATGTCCACGCCGAACGACAGGATGAGCCCGGCGATGCCCAGGAACGAGGCCGCGGACAGGTATTCGCCGCCGATGGCCGAGGCGTTCCAGAGCGGGCTGACCGTGCGTGAGGCGACGTAGAAGTCGGACGTGGTGCGCGAGACCCTGATCCCGAACGCCCCGATGAGCACCGCCGCCAGCACCACGACCAGGACCGCCGCGAGACTCATGGGCGTTCGACCAGGTCGGCGAAGTGGCGTTCGTTGCGTTCCGCCTGGCGGACGTAGAGCCAGGCGCCGATGACGAAGGCCGGGTAGATGAGCCCGGCCAGCACCGCCCAGGGCAGCGGCACGCCGAGCACGTCCACCTCGCGCAGTTCCGGGATCAGCAGGAACAGCAGCGGCAGGCCGCCCACCACGCAGCCGAGCACCGTGCACACGAACAGGGCCAGCCGGAACTGGGTGCGCAGCAGCGAGCGCATGTACACCTCGCCCAGTCCGGTCTGCTCGTCGATCTCGCGGGTGGCCGGGTAGCGGGGACGGCGGGCGGCGGCGGTGCGCGGGCTGGTCACCGCCACCCGGCGGGGCCCGTCGGCGCGTCCCGCGCGGCGCGTGCCCCGCGTCTCGTCGTGGTTCACTCCTGCCTGCCCTTCCTGGCGCGGCGCACCAGCAGGTCGCGCAGTTCGCGGGTGTGGCGGCGGCTGACCGGGATCTCGGTGTCGCCGACCCTGACGCTGCACTTGCCCGAGTCGATGTGCAGCTCCTCGATGTGCTTGACCGCGACCAGGTGGCTGCGGTGCACCCGGACGAACCCGGCAGGGGCCCAGCGTTCCTCCAGCGTGGCCAGCGGGATGCGCACCAGGTGGCTGCCCGCGGCGGTGTGCAGGCGGGCGTAGTCGCCGTGCGCCTCGACGTACAGGACGTCGGCGCTGGAGACGAACCTGGTCACCCCGCCCAGCTCGACCGGGATCGTGTCGCTCTCGCCCGGTTCCACCGCCACGTCGGCCGAGACCGCGACCCGCCTGATCGCCTCGGCCAGGCGTTCCGGCCTGACCGGTTTGAGCAGGTAGTCCTCGGCCTTGATCTCGAAGGCGTCGACGGCGTGCTCCTCGTAGGCGGTCACGAACACCACCCGCGGCGGGTTGGCGAACTGCGACAGCAGCCGGCCGAGCACCACGCCGTCCAGGCCGCGCATCCTGATGTCCAGGAAGACCGCGTCGATCGGACGCCCTTCCGCGATGGCACGATCCAGCAGCCGCAACGCGGCGGCGCCGTCCCTGGCGGTGACGACCTCGCCGATGCGGGGGTCGGCGCGGAGCAGATACGACAGATCTTCCAGCGCGGGAAGCTCGTCGTCGACCGCGAGGACCCGAAGTTGTGCCATAGACAGTGATGAAACAGACAAGGAACGGCCAGGTCAACGGGCCGAGACGCCCGGGTGATACTTCGGCAACCTGACGTTGACCTTGGTGCCCGCCCCGGCGCCGGTCTCGACCACCAGGCCGTACTCGTCGCCGTAGACCTGGCGCAGGCGTTCGTCCACGTTGGCCAGGCCGACGCCGCCGGTGGACGGGATGTCTCCGGCCAGGATGAGACGCAGCCGGTCCGGGTCCATGCCGAGCCCGTCGTCCTCGACGCTGATGCGGCATTCGGCGCCGGCGTCCTCGGCGATGATAGTGATGCGGCCGACGCCGTCCTTGCTCTCCAGCCCGTGCCTGACGGCGTTCTCCACCAGCGGCTGCAGGCACAGGAACGGCACCGCGACCGGCAGCACCTCGGGCGCGATGCGCAGCGTCACCTGCAGCTGGTCGCCGAACCTGGCCCGTTCGAGAATCAGGTACCTGTCGATCGAGCGCAGTTCCTCGGCCAGCGTGGTGAACTCGCCGTGCCTGCGGAAGGAGTAGCGGGTGAAGTCGGCGAACTCCAGCAGCAGCTCCCTGGCGCGCTCGGGGTCGGTGCGGACGAACGAGGCGATCGTGGTCAGCGAGTTGTAGATGAAGTGCGGCGAGATCTGCGCGCGCAGCGCCCGCACCTCGGCCTCCATCAGCCGGGTGCGCGAGCGGTCCAGCTCGGCCAGCTCCAGCTGGGAGTCCACCCAGTCGGCCACCTCCTGGGCGGCCCTGACCAGCCCGGCCGAGGCGTTCGGCCCGTAGGCGGCCAGCGCGCCGACGACCCGGTCGTCGGTGGTGAGCGGCACCACCACGGCGTGCCTGACCGGGCATTCGAGCAGGTCGCAGTCGATGGTGAGGACCTGGGTGCGGCCGTCCTTGAGCGTGGCCGCGGCGTGCTGGAAGGCGTCGCCCGCGTGGTGCTCGCCGTCGCCGTCGTAGACGAGCAGGCGCTCGCCGTCCGTGATGGCCAGCGCGGACGAGCCGAGCAGCGCCCGCAGGTGCCGCGAGGCCCGTTCCGCCCCGTCGGCCGTCAGCCCGGCGCGCAGCGGCGGCCCGGCCATGGACGCGGTGTGCAGCGTCTCGAACGTGGCCCGCTCGGCCGGGCTGGTGCCCAGCTCGCGCCGCCCGCGCATCACCCGCCACAACACCACGGCGGGCACACCGACCAGCACGGCCACCACGATGACACCGACCAGGTACTCCACGACCCGCGAGCCTAGCCGCAGCGCCGCACGAGTCCCTACACCGCGCCCGCAGCGTCGGGGCCGCGCGGGTCGCTACACCGCGCCCGCAACGTCAGGGGCCGGCTCCGGGGCCGTGCGGCGGCCGCGCAGCCAGGCCCAGGTCCAGGCGATCGCCGTCACCGCCGCCACCAGCAGGTGCGCGGCGTACCACCAGGGCAGCGGGACCTCGCCGGACGCCGGATCGCCGAGCAGGCGGCGGCCGATCACCGCGTTCGCCGCGACCAGCGCGAGCAGCGCGGCCCAGCCCAGCCTGCGCGGCCGGAAGGGCCGGGTGAGGAGGGCCAGCGCCGCGCGCAGGACGGCCAGGGCCAGCAGGGCCCGGGTGAACCCGAGGTGCCATTGCTGAGCGAGCAGGCCGCCGCGCCGGTCGAAGCTCAGCTCCAGCGCCGAGGCGTAGGCGTCGCTCATCATGACGCCGCGCAGCGGCTCGTACGAGCCGTCGTAGACGACCTCCACCTCGCTCGGCGAGTAGACGGTGGCCAGGTAGGCGCCCGTCACCACGACCAGGGCGAAGCAGCAGGCGAGCAGGACGCTCACCACCGTCGCTAAGCGTTTCACCCGCCTACTTCACCACACTTCCGGATCATTGACCGCCGCCGGAGTCCTTCTTGAGAGGGAGCCGCGGACCCTACTCACGCGGGATTCTCATTCACGGCGCCGCGGCCGACGATCAAAGCATGCGAAGACTCTCCGCCCTGTTATCAGGGCTTCTCGTCAGCGTCTCCCTCGTCATCGTCTCGCCCGTCTCGCCGGCGGCCGCCGCTGCGACCGCCTCGACGGCCACCCCTGCGGCCGGCCCGATCGACTGGGCGCCGTGCCCGCAGTTCCCGGACGTGGAGTGCGGCACCCTCACCGTGCCGATCGACTGGAACGACCCGGCCGCGGGCACGTTCGGGGTCGGGGTGGCCCGGCGCAAGGCCACCGACCAGGCCGCCAGGATCGGCGTTCTCGTGCTCGGCGCGGGCGGGCCCGGCGGATCCGGGGTGAACCTGGTGCTCGGCAGCCCCCACACCTTCAGCCCCGAACTGCTGCGCCGCTTCGACGTCGTCGGGCTCGACCCGCGCGGCACCAACCGCAGCCACCCCGTCGTCTGCTCGACCGAGCTGTTGCGGCAGGCGCCCGACCCGCTGCTGAAGAGCCAGGCCGACTTCGACCGGGCGCTGGCCTACAACGAGCGGCTGCGCGCCGACTGCCGGGCACGCACCGGGCCGCTGTTCGACCACGTCGACTCGCTCAGCACCGCCGCCGACCTCGACGCCTTCCGCGCCGCGCTCGGCGAGGAGCGGCTGACCTACTGGGGCGGCTCGTACGGCACGCTGCTCGGTCAGCTCTACGCCGAGCGCTACCCGCACCGGGTGCGCGCGTCCACCCTGGACAGCACGATGGACCACAGCCTCGGCACGCGCGCGTTCATGGACACCGAGACCTGGGCCGCCCAGGACGCCTTCGACGAGTTCGTGGCCTGGTGCGCGCGTGACGAGCGCTGCCTGCAGCACGGCCGGGACGTGCGGGCCTTCTGGCGGAACCTGCTGGCCCGCGCCGACCGGGGTGAGCTGGGCGAGCTGACGGCGTCCGAGCTCATCGGCGCGGCGGTCGGGCACTTCTACGACCCGGCCAACTGGCTGCCGTTCTCCCAGCTCCTGGCCGAACTCGACGCCGGACGCGCGCCGAGTCCGGACGCGCTCGCGCTGACGACCGGGCTCCCCGCGCATCCCGCCGCGCAGGCACAGGGGCAGGAGCAGCAGGGGCAGGCGCAGGAGGTCAGCAGGTATCCGTTCCAGATCTTCTGCCTGGACTTCCGGCTGCCCGTCCGCGACTACCGCGAGTTCGCCGGCCATATGCGGCGGCAGGCCAGGATCGCGCCCGACATGCGCTACAGCCCGCTGTCGCTCGGCCCGGTCGTCTCCTGCCTCGGGCAGCCCGATCCGATCCCGAACCCGCAACACCGGCTGAAGGTGCGCACCGGCACTCCGGTGCTGGTGGTCAACGCCCTGCACGACCCGGCCACCACCTACCCGTGGGCGCTCAGCATCGCGCGCCAGCTCGGGCGGTCGGGGCGGCTGCTGACGTACGAGGGGTGGGGACACATCGGCTACGGGCGCGGCGACTGTGTCACCGCGGCCACCGACGCGTATCTGCTCTCGCGGACGGTTCCGGCGCGCGGGGCGCGCTGCCCGGCCGTGCCACCCGCGGAGAACCCGCCCGCGGAGAACAGGACCCTGCGTGAGCTCGTCACGCCGCTGCCCGGCACGCCGGGCTGGGGCCTGAACCGCTGAGTCAGGGCCCGCACTGATTCAGGGCCCGCACTGATCTCGTGCGCGCGTCACGGGGACGCGCGCACGATTTCGTCCCGAGGTCAGGCGCCGAGGGTCTTGGCGATGATCTCCCGGTACGACTCGGCCTCCTCGTCGGAGGCGTACGTCGTGCGCGGCCAGAAGAACCCGCGCAGCCCGTCTTTGCGCACCCGGGGCACCACGTGCACGTGCAGGTGCGGGACGCTCTGGCTGATGCGGTTGTTCATCGCCACGAACGTGCCGCCCGCCTGCAGCCCCTCCTCCACCGCGCCCGCCATGGCCTGGACGCGTTCGAAGAACGGCCCCACGTCCGGCAGGTCGGTGAGCGTCTCGACGTGCGCCCGGGGGACGACCAGGACGTGCCCCTTGAAGACCGGGCGCGTGTCGAGGAAGGAGACGGCCACCTCGTCGGAGGCCACCACGAACGCGGGGCGCTCCCCCGCGATGATCTCGCAGAACAGGTCGGTGCTCACCGACCGACCCTATCCGCGAACGGCCCGCGCCGCCCGTGCCTACGCGCGGGCGCTCGCCGCGAACGCGGTCCAGCTCGTCACGTTCGGGCCCGACCACTCCTCCGGCGCGTGCAGGAAGTGCTCGCCCACGAACGAGCTCAGCCGCTCGGGCACCGCGGAAGTCTTCCCGCCCCGGCAGTGGTAGACCAGCGCGCCCTCCCGCTGCCCCATCGCCATCCAGGGCAGCCACGGCGAGACCCGGCACCAGGAGAACACGCACGGCACGGACGGCGTCCCTGACTCCAGGTCCGAGGCCGCGGCGAAGAACTGGAACATCTCCATCGCCCGGTAGGTGTCGCTCGCCGAGTTCTCCGGGAACTCCGCGACCTTCAGCGGCGAGGGGTAGGAGAGCCGGATGTCGATGTTGAAGACCACCTGGTCGCCCACCCGGGTGGTGGGCACCGGGTAGGCGCCGAGCCGCTGGTTCACCGGGTCGTTGAAGACGTGCTGCACCTCGACCGTCCGCTCGGTGAACGGGTTGTCCCAGCTCTTGAGCACCTCCCGGGTCTTCGGGTCGAGGTAGACGGCCGCCTCCCTGGTCAGCAGCTGCCAGCCGCCGTCCGACTCGACCGCCCTGGCCACGTTCAGCCCCTCGAACCCGAACAGGTGGTGCGGCCCGTCGTCCTGCCGCCAGCCGTACACGTCCCCGGTCCACCACGAGATCGTCTCGGCCCCGTCGGCCGACGCGCGCACCCGAATGAAGTCCATGCAGGAAGCCTTGCCGATCGGCCCCTTGTGGATCAAGACTTCGGGCCGCGCGAACCTCACTCGGGCAGGTCGTCCTGCTTCGGCGGGTCGCGGGGCACCGCGTACGGCTCCTGCTCGGCGGGCTCTCCCCCGGCGATGTTGCGCTGCCTGATCAGCTCGGCGTCGAGCTCGGCCCCGAACAGCAGGGCCATGTTGGACAGCCACAGCCAGATCAGGAACACCACCACCGCGGCCAGCGTCCCGTACGTCTTGTTGTAGGAGCCGAAGTGGGTGACGTACAGCGCGAAACCGCCGGAGACGATCACCCACAGCAGGACGGCGAGCAGCCCGCCGGGGGTGATCCAGCGCACGCCGGGCTGGCGGACGTTGGGCGCCGCCCAGTAAAGGATCATGATGAGGCCGGCCGCGATGAGCGCGAGCACCGGCCACTTCACGATGTCCCAGACGGTCACCACGACGTCGCGCAGGCCGAGCGCCTCGCCCACCACCTCGGCCACGTCGCCGGTGAGTGTCACCGCGATCGCGCCGGCGGCCAGCAGCACCGTCGTCAGGACGGTGAGCCCGATCCGGAGCGGGGTGATCTTCCAGAACGGGCGGCCTTCCCCGATGTCGTAGATCTCGTTGCCGGCCCGCATGAAGGCGGCGATGTAGCCGGAGGCCGACCAGAGCGCGACCAGCACACCGACGATCGCCACCACCCCGGCCGAGCCGGTGCTCTCGACGGCCTGCAGCCCTTGCGCGAGCAACCGGTGCACGTCGGGAGGCGCCAGCGTGCCGAGGCTGTTGACCACCACGGACGCGTCGTTCCTGCCCAGCATGCCGAACAGGGAGGCCAGCACGATCAGCGCGGGGAAGATCGACAGGACCGCGTAGTAGGTGAGCGCCGCGGCCAGGTCCTGGACCCGGTCGGCCCGGAACTCGGCCACGGTGCGTTTGAGCACGCTCCACCAGGCCCCGCGCGGCAGCTCCGTGGGCCGCTCGGGGACCTCTTGTTCTCGGGTCACGGGATCGCTACTTGCGCCTTTTCTTGATCACCAGCTGGTTCCTGGTGGCCGGCCTGGTCTTGATCATCGACCGGTTCCTTCTGACCAGCCGGCGGACGACCAGCGCGACCACGGTGCCCACGGCCGCCACGACCAGCACCGGGCGCTTCCTCGCCTCGGTGGCCGCGTCCTTGACCTGCTCGGGCGTCGACTCGCGGACCTTGTCGGCGACCTCCGCGGCCTTGCCCTTGGCCAGGGCGGCGGCGTCGGCGGCCTTGTCGCGGGCCGCGGCGACCGTGTCGGCGGCCTTCTCCTTGGCGGTGCCCGCCGCGTCGTTCGCGCGGGACTTCACATCCGCCTTCGCCGCCAGGGCGCTGACCGTGTCGCCCAGCTCTCTTCTGGTCTCCTCGATGCTTCTTCGCACGTCGTCCTCCTCGCGGACATCCCCCTTCCGTACGTGCGCGGACGCGGTCCGGCCGGGCGCGGGCCGCCCGTCATGGCTGGAGTCGCCGTGGTCGCGCCGGGCGGCCGCCCGGCCCGTCACGGACTCCTCCTCGACCGTGCGGCTCTCGGTGGCCTCGGTCCGGTCGTCCGGCATGGGGGTTTCTGGAATGAATGTCTCGTGTTCTTCGCGGGCCAGCTCCGCTTCGCGGGCGTGCTGGGCCGCGCCGGGCCTGGTCGGAGGCACGTTGATGGATTCGCGTTCGGTCGGCGTGCCCACGGTCGCCCTGCGCGCGCCGACGTCGCCGGCGTGCTGGTCGCTGTATCCGGGATCCGTCTCGCTCATCGCCGTGCCCTCTCCTTGACCATGTCGATATCGGCCTTGACGCTCGCGATGGTCTCTTCGGGGACCGGCGGCGTCGCCTGCTTGACCTTCTTCTTACCGACCAGCCCGAGCAACGCGGCGGCGATGAGCAGGACCACGGCCACGATGGCGGCCGCCGCCCAGCCGGGCATGACCAGCGCGAGGAGCAGGACGACGGCCGTCACGAGTACCGCACCGCCGAAGAACGCGATGAGCCCGGCCGCGCCGAACAACCCGGCGCCGAACCCCGCGTGCTTGCCCTTCTCCGTGAGTTCCAGCTTGGCCAGCCGCAGCTCGTCCTTGACGAGCCGGGAAACCTGGTCGGACAGATCGTTGACCAGCTTGTGAGTGTCGTTCACGACGCTCGCCTCCTCCGCTGAGGAAGGCGACTACCCACCGATCGCGGCTTCTATCACCTGCGGCAGGGCAGGCGGCGGCCACGCACGGCGCACGCCGGGGAACCGGTCAGCGGCCGGCCTGGCGCAGCAGGAAGCCCAGCACCGAGACGATCGGCGACTTGGGCGCCTCGCACCAGTTGTCGGGCTTCTTGGGCGCGCTCCACGGGGACGGCAGCTCACACGAGGGAGCCTGCGGCTTGGGCCGCTCGCACCAGGATCCGGGAGGGTTCATGCCTTTACTGTACAACTTCACCATCGGCTTATATAAGCTCTCCGCTATGACCGACATGTCCGACTGGCTGACTCAGAACCACCGCGAGATCGGGCGTCGCGCCGACGGCCGCAGCATGGTGCTGCGCCGCACGTACGAGGCCCCGGTCGAGGACGTCTGGGCCGCCTGCACGGACCCCGACCGGCTCAGCCGCTGGCTGCTCAAGGTGGCCGGCGACCTGCGGCCCGGCGGGACGTACGCGCTGGAGGGCAACGCGCACGGCGAGATCCTGCGCTGCGAGCCGCCCAGCCGGCTGACGGTCACCTGGAAGTACGGCGACCTGCCCGACAGCGAGGTCGAGCTGCGGCTCACCCCTTCCGCGCCGGACTCGACCACGCTCGAACTGGAGCACTACCTGCTGCCGGACGACGGCGTGGCGGGCGTCGGCACCGGCTGGGAGCTGCCGCTCACCGTCGCGCTCACGCTGTATCTGCGCGGGGAGCTGCCGGAGTCCGCGGTGGACGAATGGTACGAGCCGGGCGCGGAGCACCTGCGGCTGGCCGGACTGGTGGCCCAGGCGTGGATCGACCTGACGACCGCCCACGGCCTCCCCACCCCCGCCATGCCGCCGCACTGGACCTGACCTCGCGCGGGCGGGGTGCGCCGTACCTGGACCCGACCTCGCGCGGGCGGGGGTAACCTGCCTGGGTGCTGGTCGTACACGGGGTCTGGGCGGAAGACGGGCTCGCCTTCTGGGCGGAGTCCGAGCCGGCCACCCCGCCGGCCACCCGTCCGGACACAGCGCCGACCACCTCGCCGGCCGTACCAGCCACGGGCCGGTCGGTCGCGGGGGCGGCCCGGCCGCATCCCTTCGCCGCCCCCGCCACCGCGGTCGCCGCCGAGCTCGGCCTGGACGATCCGCCGTCCCGGCCGCTCAGCCTGCTCCTGCCCGGCTCCGCGGCCGAGCCGGTGCCGTCGCCCGAGACCGGCAGGCTGAGCGCGGCGGCCCGGCCCCGGCTGCGGTTGTGGCAGGTCCCGGCGGTCACGCCGACGGCCGCCGAGGCGCTGCGCGCGCTGCCCGAGCGGGGCGGCGGCGCCACGTTGCGCCACTGGGCCGCCGTCGCCGAGTTCGCCCGCGACCTGGTGCGGCGCGGCCGCGTGCTCCCCCAGCTGGTCCCCGGGCCGCAGCCGGACGAGGCGCCGTCGATGTGGGCGATCCCCGAGTCCGACGCCCGGGCCGTGTGGCAGCCGGTGATCACCGGGGCCGACGCCGGGTACTTCCGCGAGCTGGCGCTGGCGATGCCGCCGGCGTGCCGTACCGGATCGGTGGAGTGGCAGTCGTCCGACGTGCTGCGGGCGGCGCTGGAGTCGTTCACGGACGCGATCGTGCGCGCCGCGCTCACCGAGCCGCTGGTGCGCAGGGCCCGCACGCTGCCCGAGCGCTGGCTGGCCGCGCTGACCGGCGATCCCGCCTGCCCCGACGTGCCCGAGCTGCGCGCGGAGCTGACGGCGTGGCGCGACGGCGTGGCCCGCGCGGAGGGCGCCACCCGCGTGTGCTTCCGGCTCCTCGAACCGGCCGACGCCGACGACTGGCGGGTGGAGCTGGCGCTGCAGGCGGCCGACGACCCCAGCCTGTACGTCCCCGCCGAGCTGGTCTGGCGCGGCGAGCCGGTCACCGGCCTGCCCGGACGTCCCGAGCGCGAGCTGCTGACCGGCCTGGGCCGGGCGGTGCGGCTCTACCCCGAGCTGGACCGGGCGCTGCGCGTGCCCGAGCCGAGCGAGCTGGCGCTCGACACCGCGGGCGCGTTCGGCTTCCTGCGGCAGGCCGCGCCGCTGCTGCAGGCGGCCGGGTTCGGGGTGCAGCTCCCGCGCTGGGCCGGCCGCGCCAAGCTCGGGCTGAAACTCACCACCAGGACGAAACAGCAGACCGCGGCCGCGAGCCAGGGTTTCGGGCTGCGCGAGCTGGTCGACTTCAGGATCGACCTGGCGGTCGGCGGCGAGACGATCAGCGAGGCGGAGCTGGCCGAGCTGGCCAGATTGAAGGTGCCGCTGGTGCGGGTCCGCGGCCAGTGGGTGGAGCTGGACGACCGCCAGCTCAAGGCCGCGCTCAAGGCCGTCGAGAGCAGGCGCGACGGCGAGGCGGCCGCCGCCGACATCCTGCGCGGCGTGATCCAGGGCGACGACGACGAGCTGCCGCTGCTGGAGATCGACGCCGACGGCGTGCTCGGCGACCTGCTGTCGGGGCAGGCCGAGCGGCGGCTCACCCCGCTGGCCACGCCGCCCGGCATCGACGCGACCCTGCGGCCCTACCAGGAGCGCGGGCTGGCCTGGCTGAGCTTCCTGTCGGAGCTGGGGCTGGGCGGCGTGCTGGCCGACGACATGGGGCTGGGCAAGACGATCACCACGCTGGCGCTGCTCGTGCACGAGCGGGCCGCCACGCCGACGCTGCTGGTCTGCCCGATGTCGCTGGTGGGCAACTGGCAGCGGGAGGCGGCCAGGTTCGCGCCGGGGCTGCGCGTCTACGTGCACCACGGCGGCGGGCGCGACGCCGCGAAGATCGCCGAGGCCGACCTGGTGATCACCACGTACGGCACCGCGCAGCGCGACCTGGAGACGCTGAAGGGCCACGAGTGGCGCAGGGTCGTCTGCGACGAGGCCCAGGCGATCAAGAACAGCGGCACGCTGCAGGCCCAGGCGGTCCGGTCGATCCCCACGGGCACCAGGCTCGCGCTGACCGGCACGCCGGTGGAGAACCATCTCGCCGAGCTCTGGTCGATCATGGAGTTCGCCAATCCGGGGCTGCTGGGGCCGCGGGCGCGCTTCCGTACGCGCTTTCAGGAGCCGATCGAGGCCCGCCAGGACGAGCAGGCCGCGCACGCGCTCAAACGGGCGACCGGGCCGTTCATCCTGCGCCGCCTCAAGACCGACAAGTCCATCATCTCCGACCTGCCGGAGAAGCTGGAGATCAAGGAGTGGTGCCCGCTCACGCAGGAGCAGGCCACGCTCTACCAGGCCGTCGTGGACGACATGCTGGCCAAGATCGACAGCAGCGAGGGCATCGAGCGGCGCGGGCTGGTGCTGTCCGCGATGGCCAAGCTCAAGCAGGTCTGCAACCATCCGGCCCACCTGCTCAAGGACGGCTCGCGGCTGGCCGGCCGCTCGGGGAAGCTGGCCAGGCTGGAGCAGCTGGCCGAGGAGATCCTGGCCGAGGGCGAGAAGGCGCTGCTCTTCACCCAGTACGCCGAGTTCGGCACGATGCTGCAGCCCTACCTGGCCCAGCGGCTCGACCGCCCGGTGCTCTGGCTGCACGGCGGGCTGCCCAAGAAGACCCGCGACCGTCTCGTCGCGCGCTTCCAGGACGACCCCGAGCCGATGCTGTTCGTGTTGTCGCTCAAGGCGGCCGGGGTCGGGCTGAACCTGACCGCCGCCAACCACGTCGTCCACGTCGACCGGTGGTGGAACCCGGCCGTCGAGGACCAGGCCACCGACCGGGCGTTCCGCATCGGGCAGCGTAAGAACGTCCAGGTGCGCAAGCTGATCTGCGCGGGCACGCTGGAGGAGCGGGTCGACCAGATGATCGAGCGCAAGCGCGCGCTGGCCGAACGCGTGGTCGGCGCCGGTGAAGACTGGCTGACCGACCTGTCCACCGAGGAACTGCGCGAGGTCTTCCGCCTCACGGCCGAGGCGGCGAGCTGACGTGCCCGCGGAGGTGAGCTGATGCCCGTCGGACGAGACGGCTGGTTCGACGGCGGCAAGCCGATCAAGGTCGACGGCGGACTGAAGGCCCGCTCGCAGCGCGGCTCGATCGGGTCGAGCTGGTGGTCCAGGCGGTTCATCGACGAGCTGGAGCGCGTCTGCGACAAGGGCCGGCTCTCGCGCGGCCGCGCCTACGCCCGAGCCGGCCAGGTGCTGTCCATCGACCTGGCGCCCGGCTCGGTCGCGGCGCGGGTGCAGGGGTCGCGGCCGAAGCCGTACGAGGTGACGATCGGCATCGAGGCGTACGACGAGTCCCGCTGGGCCACCGTCGAGCGCTCCATCGCCGAGCAGGCCGTCTACCGGGCGAAGCTGCTGGCGGGCGAGATGCCCACGGAGATCGAGGAGCTGTTCGCGGCGCTCGGGCTCGACCTGTTCCCGCGCGACCTGGACATGGAGTGCTCCTGCCCCGACTGGGGTTTCCCGTGCAAGCACCTGTCGGCGGTGCTGTACCTGCTGGCCGAGTCGTTCGACGACGATCCGTTCCTGGTGCTGGCCTGGCGGGGGCGTACGCGGGAGCAGCTGCTCGGGTCGCTGGCCGGCGACCCGGCGGGGGCCGATCCGCTGCGGGTCGCCGACGTGCCGTTCGCGGACCGGCTGGCCGACTTCTACGCGCCGGGCGCGACGGCGCACCGTCCGGAGCGGCGGCCG
>NZ_JABCPZ010000254.1 GCF_013283785.1 Nonomuraea antri | reverse complement strand
GCCTACAAGTGGGCCCTTGGATGGGCCGGTGCGCGGGCCGGGGGTGGGGGTGCTCGCGCCGGGACCGATGATCGGGCCGGGCGAGCCCGATCGTGAGGCGCTGCCCGAGCTGGCCGCCTGCCTGGCCGTCGCCGCGGCCGCCACGGTACGCGGCGCGGCGCCGACGAACAGCAACGTCGCCCACCGCCTGTGCGCCCTGGCCGGCTGGCTGGCGGAACACGGCCGCGCCGAGGAGGCCGTCGCGCCCGCCGCCGAGGCGGTCGTCCGGCTGCGCGGCCTGGCCGCCGAGGAGCCCGGCCTGCGGCTGGCGCTCGCTTCGGCGGCCGGCCTGCTGTCCACGTTGCACGCCCGCCTGGACGACCTCGACCCGGCCACCAGGGCCGCCGCCGAGTCGGTGCGCAACCTGCGTACCCTGGCCGCGCTCGATCCCGCCGAGCACCGGCCCGCGCTGGCCGAACGCCTGCTGGAGCTGGGCGAGCTGCTACTGCTCGACGCCCGTCCCGGCCAGGCGCTCGACCCGCTGCGCCAGGCCGTCGTCCTGACCGCGCACCTGAACGCCGGGGCGCCGGAGCCGCACGCGCGCGCCCGCCGCCTGCTCGGCCTGTGCCTGGACGAGCTCGGCCGCCACCACGACGCCCGCGTCCACCTGGAGGCGGCCGCCGAGCGGTACGACGCGCTCGGCGCCGCCGACGAGCACTACCTGCGCCACGGCAGGGAGACCCGCGCCAGGCTGCGCGACGAGCCCGAGCCGCCGCGGCCGGGCGCGCTGACCCTGCTCAGTCTCATCCCGGCGGCCCGCCCCGACGAGACCCCGGCCAGGGCCGAGCAGTCGCTGGCCGTGCACCGGGAGATCGTCGAGAACACCGCCGAGCCGTCGCCCCAGGAGATCCACGACTACGTCTCCGCCCAGGCGCACCTGGCCAGGGTGTGGGCGGGGGCCGGGCGCGCGTCCGACGGGTTCGCGCTGGCCATGCAGGCGGCCGAGCTGCTGCGCCGCCACGCGCTGCCCGAACACGGCTTCGTGCTCGGCACGGTGGCCGCCGCGCTCGGCCGCACGCTCGTCGGGCTGGGCCGGCCGGCGGAGGCGCTCCCCCACCTGTTCGCCGCGGTCGAGTCGCGCGAGCAGAGCCAGGCGCACCTGCCCGAGCTTGCCGAGCTGCTGCTCCTGGAGTCCGTGGCGCTGTCGAACGCGGGCCGGCTGCCCGAGGCCGAGGACGCCGCGGAACGGCTGGTGGAGCTGCACGCCCAGCTGGTGTCCCAGCGGCGCGAGAGCCCGGAGGCGCTGGCGGGCGCGCTGCGCGTGCAGGGCGGCATCAGGTTCGCCAGGCGGAACGTCAAGGCGGCGCTGGAGTCGGTCACCCGGGCGCTGGACGTGCTCCCGCCGGTGCCCGGCGCGGTGCAGCACCTGCTCACCGCCACCTGCCTGGAGCTGGCCGGGCTGTGTCACGCCGAGCTGAACGACGCCGACCGGGCCAGGGCCGAGCTGGCCAAGGGCGTGGCGCTGCTGGAGGACCTGATCCGCGAGCACGGCCCGGCCGCGCCCGACCTCACCGGCGTGCACGTGCTGGCCCTGCTGCGCCTGGGCCGGCTGCGGGTGGACGGCCCGCCGTTCTACGCCCAGATACTCCAGGTGACCCCGCTGCCCGCGCCCGACGTGCTGACCGGGCTGGTCGAGGAGCTGGCCGCGCACGTGACCACGTCCGGCGGGGCGGAGGTTGCCGCGCACGTGTCGACGGCCGGCGGGACGGAGCCGGCCGCGCGGGTGTCGACGTCCGGCGGGGCGGAGGTCGCCGCGTTGCTGCCGCCGCTGGCCGCGTTCGCCGAGTCGCTGGCCCGTGAGGTGCCGGTGAGCGTGCGTCCCGGCGTGCACGAGCGGTTCGGCCGGTGCCTGCGCTCCTGCGCCGAGGCCGCCGCGCGGGCGGGCGACGGCGAGAGCGCCGCGCGCGCGGCGGCGCTGGCGGCCGAGGTGTTCGGCGACCTGGCGGCGGCCGACCCGGCGGCGTACCGCGTGCCGCTCGGCCTGGCGCTGCGCGCGCTGTTCGACGCCACGTCGGCGGCGGACGCGCCGGATCTCGCCGTCCTGGAGCAGGCGATCGACCTGCTGGACGGGCAGGGCCCGGCGCTGGCGGAGACGCTGAACGAGCACGCGGCCGCGCTGCTCGCCGCGCACCGTCCGGTCGAGGCGCTGGCCCAGTGCGAACGGGCCGCCGACCTGTGCGACGAGCTGGACGATCCGGCCCTGGCCGCCGTCACCTACGCCCGGCTGGGCGCCACGCTGGCCGTGCTCGACCGCCCGCAGGCCGCGCTCGAAGCGGTGACCTGGTCGCTCGCCGAGCAGGACCGCGCGCGGGAGTCCGGCGCCGGTGACGCGCTGCTTCCGGTGCGTGCCACCGCGATCCGGGTGCGCGGTCAGGTGCTGCGCGCGTTCGGCCGGCGGCAGGAGGCGCTGGCCCACCTGGTGGAGGCCCTGCAGATCCACCGCACGCTGGGCGACCAGGGGGCCGCGGCGGAGATCGCCGGCGTGATCGCCGACGACCTGCTCGCCACCGGCCGCGCCGAGCAGGCCATCGGGTACGCCAGAGCCGCCGCAGACGCGCACCCGCCGGCCACGCTCAAGTGGGCGCTGGCCACGCAGCGGCTGGTCAGGTGCCACATGGTGCTCGGCGAGCTGACCGAGGCGCACCAGCTCGCCGACAACCTGATCGAGCTGGCCAGACGATCGCCCGACGACCTGACGTACCGGGCGATCCTGGCCGACTCGCTGGCGCAGAGCTCCGAGCTGCTGCCGCTGCTCCTGCTGGACGACGGCGCCGAGGCGGAGAGCAGGGCGCGCGAGGCCATCGCGATCTACGACGAGCTGCTGGGCACCGGCGTCGACACGCCGGGACAGCAGGCGCTGCACACCAGCCGGGCCGGCGCCGGGCTCACGCTGGCCGCCGCGCTGCGCATGCGCGACCTGGCCGCCGACGCGGTGCAGCCGCTGCGCGAGGCGGTGGCCACGCTCGAACGGTTCGCGCCCGGCAACCCGCCGCTGTCCGGTCACCTGTCCAGGGCCATGCTCATGCTCGGCGACGCCCTCATGGACGCCGACCGGGCCCTGGAGGCCAGCATCGTCTTCCACCGGGGCACGCAGGTGATCGAGGACCGCTTCTCCAGCGCGGTCGCCCATGCCCAGCTCGGCTTCTGCCAGCAGGAGCTGGGCCGGGGCGAGGCCGCGGACACCGCGTTGCGCGAGGCCGAGTCGCGCCTGCGCGACCTGCTCGCCCACGACGAGCACGCGGGCGACGACGACCTGACCGACCTGCTGTGCGAGGTGCTGCGGGCCAGGCTGAAACTGCTGAAGGACGCCGGCGGCGAGGCGGAGATGGAGCGGATCGAGGACGAGCTGACCAGGCTCACGCGCCGCTAGCGGTCTCCCTGGCCCACCGGTAGTCCGCCTTCCCCGACGGGGACCGCACCATTTCCGCCACGAACGCATACGTCCGCGGCACCTTGTACCCGGACAGCAGCCCGCGGCAGTGCGCGTCCAGTTCCTCGGCCGTGACCTCGACGTCCGGGCGCGGCTCGACCACGGCGGCCACCCGGTTGCCCCAGCGTTCGTCCGGGATGCCGGTCACCACCGCGTCGAACACCGCCGGGTGCCCCTTGAGCACCGCCTCGACCTCCTCGGGGAACACCTTCTCGCCGCCGGTGTTGATGCACTGCGAGCCGCGGCCGAAGACGTTAACCGTGCCGTCGGCGTCGACGGTGGCCAGGTCGCCGGTGAGCAGCCAGCGGTCGCCCGCGTCGTCGGTGACGAACGTGCGCGCGGTCTTGTCCGGGTCGTTGTAGTAGCCGAACGCGGTCCGCCCGGACCTGGCCACCGTCCCCATCTGGCCGGAGCCAGGCTCGACCGGGTGCAGCTTCTCGTCCAGCACGGCGATCCTGGCCGCCGCGTTGGGCTGGTAACGCAGGCCCTTCTCCGGCGACGAGCCGGCCACGCCGGAAGCGGTGTAGCCGGACTCTGTCGAGCCGAAGTTGTCGAGGATCATCACGTTCGGCAGTAACTCCTGCAGCCTGTCGCGTACCGCGCCGGACAGGATCGCGCCGGTCGAGCTGACCACGGCCAGCGACGACAGGTCGTACCCGCCGCCGGCCAGCGCGTCGGCCAGCGGGGTGGCCATCGCGTCGCCGGTGATGCCCAGCGTGAACACGCGTTCGCGGGCGACCGTCCGCCACACCTCGGCGGCGTCGAACTTGCGTACGTACACCATGGTCGCGCCCATCCACCAGGCGATGAACGTGGCCATCTGGGTCGCCCCGTGCATGAGCGGCGGCGCGGACATCATCATCATCGGCCCGGCCTTGACCGCCTCGTCGACGACCTCCTGCGGGGTGGCGCGCGGCGCGCCGTACGGGTTGCCGCCGCCGAAGGCCATGAACAGGTCCTCGACGTGCCACATCGCGCCCTTGGGCATGCCGGTGGTGCCGCCGGTGTAGATGATGTAGACGTCCTGGCCGGAGCGGGGCGGGAAGCCGCGCTCGGGCTTGCCGCGTTCGAGCGCGGCCGGGTAGGGCACGGCCCCGGGGACCGCCGAAGGCCCGCCCACCGAGATCAGGTGCTCCAGCTTGGCCGCCCGGGGTGCCACGGCGGCCACCCTAGCGTCGAACTCCACGTCGTAGAAGAGCGCGCGAATGTCGGAGTCCTGGTAGAGGTAGAGCAGTTCGGCCTCGACGTAGCGGTAGTTGACGTTGACCGGCACCGCCCGGATCTTCAGCGCGGCCAGCAGGCCGGCGATGTACTCGATCCCGTTGTACAGGTGCAGTCCCACGTGCTCGCCCGGCCCGATCCCCAGATCGGTGAGGCAGTGCGCGAGCCGGTTCGCCTCGGCGTCCAGCTCGGCGTAGGTGCGGCGCTCGCCGCCGCAGACGACCGCGGTCCGTTCCCCGATCGCGTCCGCGAGCCCCTCGAACAGGTCAGCGTGGTTGAACTCCATGGCAGGGCCCCTTCCACGGGTCAGGGTTTGTCTCGTCCGACGATCCACATCGCGAAGAACTGGGCGCCGCCGCCGTAGGCGTGGCCGAGCGCCCGCCGTGCGCCGTCCACCTGGTGCTCCCCGGCCATCCCGCGCACCTGGAGCGCGGCCTCGGCGAACCTGATCAGGCCGGAGGCGCCGATCGGGTTGCTGGACAGCACGCCGCCCGAGGCGTTCCACGGGATGTCGCCGTCCAGGGCGGTGGCCCCGGACTCGGTGAGCTTCCAGCCCTCGCCCTCGGCGGCGAAGCCCAGGTTCTCCAGCCACATCGGCTCGTACCAGGAGAACGGCACGTACACCTCGGCCACGTCGATCTGCCTGCGCGGGTCGGCGATGCCGGCCTGCCGGTAGACGTCGGCCGCGCAGTCCTTGCCGGCCTGCGGGTTCACCGTGTCGCGGCCGGCCCGGAAGATCGGCTCGGAGCGCATGGCGGTGCCGTGCACCCAGGCGGGCGTGCCGGTCGCCGCCGACTCCGACGACAGGACGATCGCGCACGCCCCGTCGCTGGACGGGCACGTCTCCAGGTAGCGGATCGGCTCCCAGAGCATGGGCGTGGACTCGACCATGGCCCGGTCGATGCCGGGGATCTTCAGGTGCGCGTAGGGGTTCTTCAGCGCGTTGCGCCGGTCCTTGACGGCGACCAGCGTGCCGATGTGCTCAGGTGCGCCGGTGCGGCGCATGTACTCGCGGATGTGCGGCGCGAAGTAGCCGCCCGCGCCGACCACCAGCGACGCGCTGAACGGCAGGTGCGTCGACAGCGCCCAGGTGGCGTTGGACTCCGACTGCTTCTCGAACGCCACCACCAGCACCCGCTCGTGCACCCCGCCCTGGATCAGGCTCGCGCCGACCAGCGCGGTCGATCCGCCGACGCTGCCCGCGGTGTGCACCCGCATCATCGGCTTGCCCGCCGCGCCGAGCGCGTCCGCCAGGTACGCCTCGGGCATCATCACGCCCTCGAACAGGTCGGGCGCCTTGCCGATGACGACCGCGTCGATGTCCTTGAACGTCAGTCCGGCGTCGTCCAGCGCGCGCAGCGCGGCCTCGCGCACCAGCCCGGCGATCGACACGTCCCTGCGCTTGGTCGTGTAGTGCGTCTGCCCGACCCCGATCACAGCACAGCGGTTTCCCATCTCACGCCTCCAGGACCGTGACGAGGTTGTGCTGCAGGCAGGGGCCGCTCGCGGCGTGGCCGACGGCCCGGCTCGCGCTCCCGTCGTGGACGCGGGCGGCGGCCTCGCCCATCCTGATGAGGCCGGTGGCCATGACCGGGTTGGCGGCCAGCGGCCCGCCCGAGGGGTTGATCAGCGTGGTGTCCGGCAGCTCCAGGGCCCGGCGCAGCAGGATCTCCTCGTGCGGGAACTGGGCGTGCAGCTCGGCCACCTCGACGTGACCCTTGCCGACCCCCGCGGCTCGTGCGGCATCGGCCGCGGAGGTCGACCGGGCGAGATCCCGCATACCCAGGTAATGAGGCTCTATGCGATGCGCGATGCCCCTGATGTAGGCGGGACGGGAACATAACCGTCCGGCTAGATCTCCGGCGGCGAGCACGATCGCGGCGGCGCCGTCCGTGATGGGCGGCACGTCGGTCACGCGCAGCGGCTCGACCGCGAACGCCGCGCCTTCCGGGTCCGGCAGGTCGAGCGCGTGCGGGTTGCGCCGCCCGGCCGCGCGGCTGCGCCGCACGATCTCGTCCAGCTCGGCGCGGTCCGCGCGCACCGCGTCGGCCTGCAGCGCGGCGAACGAGAGCAGGTCCAGGCCCAGCGGCGCCAGATAGTACGGGTCGAGCTGCAACGTCATGATCGACGCCAGGTCGCCGAGCGAGCTCTTGCCGAACCCGTAGACCAGGGCGGTGTCGACGTCGCCGTGCTGGAGCCTGACCCAGGCCTCGTACATGGCCCAGGCGCCGTCCATCTCCACGTGGCTCTCCGAGATGGGCGGCCAGGCGCCGATCGCGTCGAGTGCCGACACGAACGAGAACGGCGCGCCGGCCAGGTAGTCGCAGCTGCCCGAGCAGGTGAAGCCGAACCGCTTCAGCCCGGTGCGCTCCTTGACCTCGTTGATCACCGGCAGGATCAGCTCGGGCTCCGACAGCCCGGTGTCGTGCGCGGTGTGCGCGGTCTGGGCGAACGCGACGATCGCCACGTCTCTCATGACAGCTCCGCATCCGGTTCGCCGGTGGGGGCGAACCACCGGACGTTCGCCATCGACAGGGTCCGCTCGCTCTCCGGCAGCCATTCGGCGCGTACCCGCATGCCCTGCCGCACCTCGTGCACGGGCACCCCGCCGACCAGCGCGATCATCGGGACGTCGGCGCCGTCGAGCAGGATGTAGGCCGACACGAACGGCACTTCCGGCGCGCGCGGGTCGGGCAGGTTGTTGATCGCGAAGGTGGTGATCGTGCCGGTGTCCGACACCCGCACCGTCTCCCCCAGCACGCCGCCGCACTGCGGGCACGACATCCGGTACGGCACGTACACCTTGGCGCAGGCGTCACAGCGGGCGCCGAGGAAGACGCCGCGCTTGACCCCGTCGAGGAACGTGCGCAGCGCCCCGCCCGCCTGCAGCCGGTACTCGGCCCGGACCGGGGAGACGATCTTGCTGACCTCGGGGGCGAAGTGGGAGATGTCGGTGATGTGGCCGGTCCTGGCGTCCTTCCAGATCGGCCAGACGCGGGTGCCCGGCCGGAGTGCCTTCGAGTTGCCCGCGTCTACGGCGTGCACCAGCGCGGTGTCCGCGCCGTCGAGCTTGATCAGCGCCCAGCCGAATGGGCGGTCCAGCGGATGTCCCGGCCGGGGCTCGTGCACCCAGGCGGACGCGGTGACCGTGCCCGCCGGGCCGACCTCGACGTACTCGTCCGTGACGGCGTCACCTGTGTCCGGGTCGTATTCGAGAGGCGGGACCAGCACCCGGCCCTGCGCGGTGCGCACGCCGACCACCCGCCCGGCCCGCAGCTCGGTCAGGAACCTGCCGATCACCGGCCCCGTCGTGCGCGTGTAGCCGCCGGGGAACTCCAGGACGTGCTGGGCGACCAGCGGGTCAGATGGCACGGTCGTGTCCCTCCCAGTACGGGGCGCGCAGCTTGCGCTTGAGCAGCTTGCCGTTGGGCTCGCGGGGCATCTCGGCGATGAAGTCGACGGACCTGGGCCATTTCATCCTGGCCAGCCGGCCCTCCAGGGAGGCCAGCAGCTCGGCGGCCAGCTCGTCGCCCGGCTCCACGCCCTCGGCCGGCTCGACCACGGCCTTGATCTGCTCGCCCCATTCCTCGTCCGGGATGCCGAACACGGCCACGTCCGCCACCTTGGGGTGGACCATGAGCTCGTTCTCGATCTCGGCCGGGTAGATGTTCGTGCCGCCCGAGATGATCATGTCGGCCTTGCGGTCGCAGAGGAACAGGAAGCCGTCCTCGTCCAGGTAGCCGATGTCGCCGACGGTGAAGAAGTCCTTGAGCCGGTTCGCCTCGGTCTTGGCCGGGTCGCCCTTGTACTCGAACGCGACGCCCATCATCTTCATGTAGATCGTGCCCGGGGTGCCGGTGGGCACCGGGTCGCCGTTGTCGTCCACGATGAGCAGCTCGCTGATCGGCCAGGCCGAGCCGACCGTGCCGGGGTGAGCCTTCCAGCCCTCCGGCGTGGCCAGCGTGCCGCCGCCCTCGGTGGCCGCGTAGTACTCGTAGACACAGTCGCCCCACCACTCGAACATCGCCCATTTCACCGGAACCGGACAGGGGGCGGCGGCGTGGATCATCCATTTCAGCGACGACAGGTCGTAGCGGTTCCTGGTCTCGTCGGGCAGCGCGAGCAGCCGTTTGAAGTGCGTGGGCACCAGGTGGGAGTTGGTGATCCGGTAGCGCTCGCAGAGCCTGAGCGTCTCCTCGGCGTCCCACTTGTCCATGTAGACGAGCGTGTGGCCCATGTGCAGGGCCGTGCCGCCGAACTGGGTGACGGCCGTGTGGTAGCCGGGCGAGGTGACCAGGTGGGCGTTCGGCCGGCCCGGGGTGATGCCGAACAGGCCGAGCAGGAACGTCATCAGCTCGGCGCCGTCGTCCGGGTCGAGCCCGCTGAGCTTGCGCCGTACGCCCTTGGGTCGGCCGGTGGTGCCCGAGGTGTAGTGCATGGTGGCGCCGGCGGTGCGGTCGGCGGGCGCGGTGTCCGGACGTCCTTCGGTCAGCTCGTCGGCATGCCTGAAGCCTTCCGCGGGCTCGGCGCCGATCACGAAGCGGCGGCGCGGCTCGATCGCCTCGGCGCCCTTGGCGCCTTCAGCCGCGAACCTCGGGTGGACGAAGAACGCCTTCGCCTCGCTGTCCGCGACGATGTAGGCGATCTCCGGTCCGGTCAGGTGCCAGTTGATCGGCGTGTAGTACCAGCCGGCCTGCAGGGCCGCGAGATAGAGCACCAGGCCGTCGGCGCCGTTGGGCACCAGACCGCAGAAGCCGTCGCCCGGCCGCAGGCCGAGGTCGTCGCGCAGGCCGTGGACCAGGCGGTTCGCCCGGGCCAGCAGGTCGCCGGCGCGATGCTCCGTGCCGTCGGGATCCACGGCCGCGATCCACTCGGGATCCGCCTGCGCCAGCCTCCAGAAACCGAGCGTGCCCATCGGAACTCCTCACAAGGTGTCCAGGCGGGGATAAATGAGAACCTGTTCTCATTTGCTTGGGCAGCGTAACCCGGAGGCAAAGTACGTAGCAAGCGCTTGATTCAACAGCTGTCACAGGAGTGCGCAGAGCTGCGCTAGAGTTACCGACTTGTCGCGTCAAGCCCACTTCGTATGGGTAAGGTAAAGAAACTTAGGTAATGTCCGTTTTGGGCATTCTTGTACTAGTTTTTGCGAGAGGATGTCTTCCGCGAGAGCGGCGTGTTCACGAGAACGGGGGTCTCCCGAACCGCGCGCCGATCTCGGCATGATTGGGAGAACATGCGCTTCAACAAGTCGCTCGCGGTGGCCGGCGCCCTCGGGCTCGCCGTACTGACCGCGGGTCCCGCGCTGGCCGAGCCCGCGCCCACCGCGACCACCGCCCCTGAGCAGGCCCCCGAGCAGGCGCCCGCGGCGGAGCCGGTCAAGGCGGCCGAGACCGCCAAGCCCGCCGAGACGGCCAAGCCGGTCGAGACCGCCAAGCCCGCCGAGACCACGAAGCCGGCGGAGCCGAGCAAGCCCGCGAAGCCGGCCGAGACCGGCAAGCCGGAAGAGTCGGCCAAGCCGGAAGAGTCCGAGAAGCCGGCCGAGTCGGTCGTGAGCGTGGGCGGCAGCCCGGTCCTGCCGGGGGGCAAGATCAGCTACACCGTCCGCACGGACGCGCGCAACACCGACGTCAAGATCAGCTCGCCCGCGCTGTCCGGCGTGCACACGGTCGCGCTGAGCGGCGGCGCCGCCTCCGGCACCGCCGCCGTCGGCTCGGACGTCAAGCCCGGCACCTACACGGTGACGTTCCAGTTCCTCGGCAAGTTCCCCGTCACCAGGACCGCGACGCTGGTCGTCGAGGCCGCCGAGGCGCCGGCCGTCCAGCCGCGACTGGGCATGAGCAGCTACCAGCCCGCACCCGGTGAGAAGGTCACCGTCGACGTCGTCGGCGACCTGCGCGCCGGCGAGGCCATCGTCAGCTCCGACGCCTTCACCCGCCCCTACACCGTCCCGCTCAAGGACCAGGGCGAAGGCATCGGCCGCGCCACCTTCGAAGTGACCATCCCCGCCGACGCCAAGCCCGGCACCTACCCCGTCCGCGCCGACTTCGGCCGCTTCGGCAAGGCCGAGGGCACGTTCAAGGTCGCCGAGGCCACCGTGCCGACCACGGACGCCACGATCAGCGTCACGCCGGGCGCGATCAACGCGGGCGAGAAGGTCACGTACAAGGTGTGGAGCCGCGAGCCGCGCGCCACCGACGCGCGGATCACCTCGCCCGCCTTCTCCGGCGTGCACACCGTGGCGCTGTTCAAGGGCCAGGCCACCGCCACCGCGGCGACCTGGGAGAACCTGCGTCCGGGCAGCTACCAGGTCAAGGCGGAGATCCTGCTCGGCGGCCGGGTCATCGGCACCGCGCAGACCACACTGACCGTCAAGCCCGTCACGCCCGCCCCGGTCACCGCGCTGACGCTGCGCCTGGAGCCGAACCGCGTGCAGGCCGGCCAGAGCTACTTCGCCGGTGTCACCACCAAGAACGTCAAGCCGGGCACCCTGGTCACGATCACCGACCCCGGTGGCGCCAAGCACGTCGTCAAGCTCGACGACTGGGGCACCGGCCGGGTCCGCCTGACCGCGCCCAAGAGCTCCAAGCCCGGCACGTACCGGGTGGTGGCCACGCTGCCCGGCGGGCAGAGCCACAGCGCCACGCTGACCGTGGTCCGCTCGGAGCCGAAGCCGGCCGTGGCGCTCATCCTGGCCCCGGCCAAGGTGTACGCGGGCGGCAACTTCACCGCGTACGTGGCCACCACGTACCGCGGCAAGGGCACCACGGCCACGATCGTCGACCCGAGCGGCAAGCCGTTCCGCGTCAAGATCAACCGGGCCGGTCTGGGCACGAAGAAGTTCCACGTGCCCGCCGGTACCAAGGCCGGTGACTACTGGTTCGTCGCCAAGCTGCCCAGCGGCGGCAAGGCGTGGGCCAAGCTCACCGTGAAGGCCAAGAAGTACCAGGCCGGGGCCGCCTACACGCCGCGCGGTGGCGCGGCCACGGGTGGCGGCCTGCCCGAGAGCCCCGTCTCCGGCGTGGCGCTCGGCGGCCTGCTGATCGCCGGCGGCGCCGGCTTCTGGCTCCGCCGCCGCAACACGGACGCGAGCTGACCGTCCACAACCAGGGACGCGGGCTGACCGTCCGCGTCACGGACGTGCGCTGACCGTCCACAACTCGGACGTGAACCGGACGTCCGGAACCTGACGCCTGGTCGGCTGGGCACCGCACGGTGATCCCGGCCGGCCATGGCGTCCGCCGCGTCGGACGTCCGTCGCGACATCGCGCGACATCGCGACGTCGCGAACTGGCGTCCGGCGCGCCGGGGTCGCGGCTCTCGCACCCGGGCCGCGGCGGCCCGTCCAGCAGGGGGATCTTCAGGGGGAACCATGGCATCCGACATCAAGAACGCGCTCACCACGGCCGCGGCGGCCGTCCTCGTCTTCAGCGGCGCCCTGGCGGTGGCCGGCTCGCTGCGCGACGGCGCCGCGCCCGCGCAGGCGTCCACGCCCGGCCCAGCGGCGTCGGCGTCCGCGGCACCGCCGCCGGTCTTCACCGAGGTGGCCCAGACGCTCCCGCGCTCGATCCCCGAGACCCTCTCGATCCCCTCGATCGGCCTCAAGGACGCCCCGATCGCCCCGGTCGGGCTGAACCCGGACCAGACGGTCGAGGTGCCGCCGCTCGACCGTCCCGAACTGGTGGGCTGGTACCGGCACCGGCCCACGCCGGGCGAGCCGGGACCGGCCGTCCTGCTCGGGCACGTCGACGCGCACGGCAAGCCCGCCGTCTTCCATCGCGCGCACACGCTCAAACCGGGCGCCACGATCACGGTCGAGCGCGCGGACGGCACCTCCGCGGACTTCACCGTCGACTCGCTCGAACGCGTCGACAAGGACGCCTTCCCCACCGAGAAGGTGTACGGCGCCACGGACTCGGCGGTGTTGCGCCTCATCACCTGCGGCGGCGCCTTCGACCCGGCCACCGGCCACTACGAGGACAACGTCATCGTCTACGCCCACCTGGCGGAGTAGGATCGGCGGCAGCCGATACCTAACAAGCGCTTGGGAGGCGTTTCGTGGAGCTCCTGCCGATCAGCACCCCGCACTGCCGCGTCGAACGTGACGGTCACGTCGTGATCGTCACCATGAACCGCCCGGAGGCGCGTAACGCGCTCTCCTCCGACATGCTGATCGGCCTCGCCTCGGCGTGGGCGTACGTGTCGGCCGAGCCCGAGGTGCGGGTGGCCATCCTGACCGGCGCGGACGGCACGTTCTGCGCCGGAGCCGACCTCAAGGCCATGGGTCAGCCGTCCACGGACCCCGAGGTGCAGGCCAGGGCCGCCAAGATCCCGGACTTCCACTGGAAGGGCCTGCTGCGGGCGGACCTGCCGACCAAGCCGATCGTCTGCGCGGTGGAGGGCTACGCGGTGGCGGGCGGCACCGAGCTGCTGGTCGGCACGGATCTGCGGGTGGTGGCGGAATCGGCCACGCTGGGGCTGTTCGAGGCGAAACGCGGCCTGTTCCCGATGGGCGGCAGCGCGATCAGGCTGCCCCGCCAGATCCCGTACTGCCACGCCATGGACCTGCTGCTCACCGGCCGTTCGATCACGGCGGCCGAGGCGCTGTCGATGGGGCTGGTCAACCGGGTCGTACCGGACGGGCAGGCGCTGACCGTGGCCAGGCAGTTCGCCGACGACGTCGCCGCCTGCGGCCCGCTCGCCGTCCAGGCCATCCTGCGGACCTACCGGGACACCCTGGGCATGGCCGAGCCCGAGGCGCTCAAGGTGTCGGACGAGCTCGGGTGGCCGGTCATCGGCTCGGCGGACGCGAAGGAGGGCACGCGGGCCTTCCGGGAGAAGCGCGCGCCCACCTACCAGGGCCACTGAGCCGCCGCCGAGGCCATTGGACCTGCGCCTCACCTGACCCGGCCGTCCGCATGGACGACCGGGTCATACCTGGCCATACCGGCTGACCCCGGCTCGCCCCGGGTCACTCGTCGGTGATGCGACTCAGGCGTTCCAGTGCGTCGGAGTACTCCTCCACCAGCCCGTACATCACGTCCCTCGTGGAGCGCACCTGGTTGGTGATGCCGATGATCTGGCCGGCCGGGAACGTGGCCAGCTCGGCCGCGTCCGAACGCCCGATGCGCCTGAGCGCGTCGGAGACCAGCATGAACTGCAGCGGCATCGGCAGCGTTCCCGGCGACTCCATCGACTCCCAGGCCTCCGTCCACTCGTTCTTGAGCAGCCTGGCGGGCTTGCCGGTCCAGCTCCGCGAGCGGACGGTGTCGCGCGAGGTGGCGGCCAGGATGCGCTGCTTGGCCATCTCCGGGGTGTCGGCCTCCTCGACGGTGAGCCAGAGCGAGCCCGTCCAGACCCCCTCGGCCCCCAGCGCCATCCCGGCCGCCATCTGACGCCCGTTGCCGATGCCGCCCGCGGCCAGGACCGGGACGTCCACCGCGTCCACCACCTGCGGGATCAGCACCATCGTGGAGATCTCGCCGGTGTGCCCGCCGGCCTCGGTGCCCTGGGCGACCACGACGTCCACCCCGACCTCCACCTGCTTGAGCGCGTGGCGCGGGGTGGAGGCGAGCGCGGCGACCTTGACGCCGTGCGAGTGCGCCAGCTCGACCACGTCGGCGGGCGGCGGGCCGAGCGCGTTGGCCAGCAGCGCGATCGGGTGGCGCAGGGCCACCTCCACCTGGGGGCGGGCGGTGGCGTCCGTCCAGCCGAGCAGGACCCGGCCGGCGTCCGCGTCCGCCGACAGCGGCGGCACGCCGTGCCTGGCCAGCAGGTCCTCCACGAACGCCCGATGCCCCTCGGGGATCATCGCCTGCAGGCGCCCGACCAGCTCCTCGGCGGCGAAGTCGGCGCCTTCGTAGGAGGCGGGCATGACCACGTCCACGCCGTACGGGCGGCCGTCCACGTGGTCGTCGATCCACTTGAGCTCCATTTCGAGCTCTTCCGGTGTGAAGTAGAGCGCGCCGAGCACTCCCATGCCGCCGGCCTTGCTCACCGCGGCGACCACGTCGCGGCAGTGGCTGAACGCGAAGATCGGCAGCTCGATTCCGAACATGTCCGTGACACGTGTCCGCATGGCCCTGACAATACGTCTGCGAAAGGTTGAACTGCAACGTGTTCTACTCAAAAACCTTTCGTCTGTACTGGCGAGTAACCAGATTAAGTAGAACGAGTTCTAGTTACTCTGCGTAGCAAATTCCCGGGCGCGCACAAAGAGAAGGCCCGCCGAATGG
>NZ_JABCPZ010000253.1 GCF_013283785.1 Nonomuraea antri | reverse complement strand
GGCCGGGGCGGCGATCGACACGGCGTTCCGCCGTGAGGAGTTGGCATCCGGAACAGATCCGGAACAGCACTCTTGATGATCAAGGGATCGGCAGGTCACTGCGCCTGCTAGATCACACCTACGACGTCTGATCCGTGCCCTGCAGAAGCCCGTGGCCGAGGTGGTGACCTCCGGCCACGGGCTCACTCATGTCCGCTCACCATTCGAAGCGCGGTGACGACGCGCTCAGGATCGCCGGCTTCGGCGAGACCGGCCACAGGGCCGTCAGCTCGTCGGTGAGCGCGGCGATCAGCCGGCGCACGTCCGGCTCGGCCGTCTCGTGCAGGGCCTCGGCCACGATGAGGACGTCGCCGGTGCCGTCGGCGACCGCCGAGAGCCCGCTCTGGCGGTTGGTCCAGCGGCGGGCGTGCGCCCGGCCGGCGGCGTCGGCGAAGACGACCTCGCCCGGCGCGGGGTGCTCGGTCTCGCCGCCGAAGGTCAGGTACGTCTCCTCCCCCGTCGCGTGCCTGACCTCCAGGTTCCCCTCGATCTTCGACAGGTCGAACACGGCGACGGGGACGGCGTACGCCGCCGACACCGCGTTGCACAGGTCGATCAGCGGGTGCAGCCTGGGCAGGCCGCCCTCCTTCCTGAAGCGGCGCAGCAGCGCCTCGGCCGCGCAGCGGTACTGGGTGGGCTTGAGCCCGAGCGCGGCGAACGTGCGCCGCCAGGCCTGGATCTCCGGCAGCTCGCTCTCGGTGGCCCCGGCCAGCCGGGCGGCGGCGATCTCGGCGTAGGCGGCGAGCCTGGCCTCGACGTCGGCGCCGGGGGTGATGCCCGTGACATGGATCGCCCCGGCCACCAGGCTCGGATGGTCGCGCCACAGGTCGCTCGAATGCTGGAACCGCATGTACTCCCCCGGATGTCGTGCCGCCGTATCGCCGATCACGATACTCTCCGGGCCCGGCACGGCCGGTGATGACCTAGACTCCGACGAATGTCCCTGGCCCCTGTCCGGCTGGCCTGGCTGGACGCCCTCCGGGGGCCCGCAGCGCTGGCCGTCACCCTGCATCACGCAGGCTGGACCTTCGCCCCCGCGCTCTGGGCGCAGGTGGATCGCCGTGTCGACGTCGGTACCTGGGGCGTGTTCGTGTTCTTCCTGGTCAGCGGCTACATCATCCCGGCCTCGCTGGAGCGCCGCGGCGACCTGCGGGGCTTCTGGGCCGGGCGGGCGTTCCGGCTGCTGCCGCTGCTGCTGCTCGCGTGCGCGGCGACGCTCCTGCTCGGCCACGGCGAGACGAGCGCCGGGACGGGCGGCGACCGTCCCGCCGCGCTGATCGCGCTGGGGAACCTGACGATGACCCAGGAGCTGCTCGGCCTGCCCGCGGTCATCGGGGTGATGTGGACGCTGTCCTACGAGATGGCGTTCTACCTGGTCACCGTGGGGTTGTTCGCGGCCGGGAAGGCGCTTCGGTCGGCGGGCACGGCCGTCGCGCTGGCGCTGCTTGCGGTGCCGGCGGGCCTGCTGCTGCCCGGGGCGACGATCAACGACCGGGTCGACCTGCCCGCCGTGCTGCTCGGGCTCGCGGTGGTCGCGGTCATCGCGGTGACCATGCTGGACGGCGGCCGGGCCCGCCGGGTCGCGGCCGTCGCGGGCGGCGTGCTGGGCCTGGCGCTGGTGGTGCTGGGCAGCCGGGCGGGCACCTGGCAGGGGGTGATCATCCTGGCCGCGATGTTCGCGGGCACGGCCGTGCACCGGGCCGAGCAGGGGGTGATCCGGCCGCGTACCGCGGTGGGCGCGGTGGCGGCGGTGCTGGTCAGCGGGCTGTTCGCGAAGGACGATCCGGCCTGGGCGGCGGCGCTCGTGCTGGCCGTGGCCGCGTTCGGGCTGGCCTTCGCGCTGCGCCGCCGGACGTTCCCGCGCTGGCTGACCGGGCTCGGCGTGATCAGCTTCTCGCTCTACCTGCTGCACCCGCTGGTGTTGCGGCTGACGCCGAACCCGGTGGTGTTCTACCTGGTCCTGATCCCGTTGTGCCTGCTGACGTACCGGCTGGTCGAGTCGCCCGCGCAGCGGCTCGGCAAGCGCCTGGTCAGGGCCGGTCAGGCGGGCACGGAGGAGCGCGCGCGGCGCGCGGAGACGGCGTAGCAGGCGCAGGCCAGCCCGGTCATCACGGCGGCGGCCAGCAGCGGCCTGGACAGCCCGCCGAGCACGGCCACGCCCAGCGTGGCGCCCGCCTGCCTGGCGGCGTTGAGCACGCCGCCCGCGGTGCCGGCCGTGCCCGCGGGCGCGGCGGCGAGCACGCCCGCCATGAGCGCGGGCAGGCAGAGCGACAGGCCGCAGCCCATCACGACCAGCCACCACGCCGTCACGCCGGTGAGTGCGAGGCCCGCCAGCCCGGCCGTCAGCAGGGCGAGCCCGGCCGTGATGGGCGTACGCGGGCCGACGCGGGCCACCAGACGGCCGGTGAGGACCGGGTTCACCGCCATGGGCAGCGTGAGCGGCAGGAACGCCAGCCCGGCCGCCAGCGGCGACATCCGGGCCTGCAGGAGCAGGGTGAGCACGAACAACGCGCCGGAGAACGCGAACGTGGCCACCGCGCCGGCCATCAGCTCCGGCCAGGTGGCGGCCAGCAGCCCGCCGGGCAGCGCCGGTGCCGCGCTGCGCCGCTCGGCGGGCACCAGCGCCGCCAGGCACGCCAGGGCGAGCAGCCCGGCCGTCCACGACTCGTCGATCAGCGCGTGGGCGAGCAGCCCGAGCGAGGCGCAGGCCAGCGCCTGGACCGGCCGGTCGATGCGGCGGCCGCCGCGCGGCGAGCGCACCCGCGCCACGGCCAGCAGGCTCACCAGCGCGAGCGGCGGGTTGATCAGGAAGACCGCGCGCCAGCCGAACGCCTCGACCAGCACGCCGCCGAGCAGCGGGCCCGCGGCCAGCGCCGTCCCGGTGATCGCGGCCCACAGCCCGGTGGCGCGGGCCCGCTCGGCCGGGCCCGGGTAGAGCTGCGCGAGCAGGCCGAGCGAGCCGCCCAGGCAGAGCGCGCCGGCCACGCCGAGCAGGCCGCGCAGCGCGATCAGCACGCCGAGCTGCGGCGCGGCCGCGCACAGCAGCGAGAGCGCGCCGAAGGCGGCCACGCCGAGCTTGAACACCCGCGCCGCGCCGTACCTGTCGGCCACCGCGCCGCCGGTGAGCAGCGCGGCGGCGAAGGCGACGGTGTAGGCGTTGACCGCCCACTGCTGCCCGGCGAGCGTGCCGCCGAGCGAGTCGCGCAGGTCGGGCAGGGCGATGGTGAGCACGGTGGTGTCGAGCAGCACCAGGAAATAGGCGAGGGAGAACCCGAGCAACGTCATGCCGGACACCCTGCTGATCAGGGGTGCGCGCGCTCAACAGGCAGGGCCGCGGCGGGCATTCGGAAAAACCATATGCTGACATGCATGGATCTACGGCAGTTGCGGGGGTTCGTCGCGGTGGCCGGGACCGGCACCGTGACGGGGGCCGCCACCGTGCTGGGGCTCGCGCCCGCGTCCGTCTCCGAGCAGGTACGCAGACTGGAGCGCGGCCTCGGCGTGACGCTGTTCGAGCGCACCCCGCAGGGCATGCGGCTCACCGCGGCGGGCGCCGCGCTGCTGGCCCGCGCCCAGGGCCTGCTCGACCACGCCGACGAGGTGCGCCGCGCGGTCACCGGCGGCCGCCGCCGGGTCAGGATCGGCGCGCTGGAGATGCTGGCCGCGGCCAGGCTGCCGGCCGTGATCCGCCGCCTGGCCGAGCGCCACCCCGACCTCGACGTGGACGTCTCCTCGATGAACAGGCGGGACCTGCTGGCCGGCGTCGCCGACGGCGGGCTCGACGCGGCGCTGCTGCTCGACTCGGGGCTGCGCGTCGGCGGGCTGGGCTTCGGCCCGCCGCCCGGTCTGGACTACCTGGACGTCGGCGAGGTCGCGCTGCACCTGGTCGCCGCGCCGGACTGCGACACCGACACGCTGCTGGTGACGCCGCCGGAATGCTCGATCCGGCTGGCGGCCGAGCGGTTGTTCGGCCCCGAGGTGCCGCGCAGGGAGCTGACCAGCATCGCCACCGCCCGCGAATGGGCCAGGCAGGGCCTCGGCCGGGCGCTGCTGCCGGACTTCGCGCTCACCCACGACCTCGGCTCGGGCGCGCTGGTGCCGCTCGGGCTCGACCCGCGGGGACTGGCGCTGCGGCTGGTCTGGCCGCGCGGCCGCGAGCGGGCGCTGCGCGACGTCCTGTACGCGCTCAGCGCCTGATCCCGGGGGCGCGCGGTTACGGGCGCTTGAGCCGGTACAGGACGTGCGGCTGCAGCCGATGCCCCTCCGGGACGCTCGGGTGCAGGAAGTCGTCGGCGGGATCGCGGGTCATCCCGAGCCGCCGCATCACCGACTGCGACCTGACGTTCGTCACCGACGTCATCGAGACGAGCTCGGCCAGCCCCGCCGACTCGAACGCGTGCCCGACCGCCGCCCGGCCGGCCTCGGTGGCGTAGCCGTGCCCCCACGCGTTCCTGGCCAGCCGCCAGCCCACCTCCATGGCCGGGGTGAAGTGCGCGTCGAACGTCTGCAGCGCCAGCCCGGCGAAGCCGATGAACGCGCCGCTCTCGCGCACCTCCAGCGCCCACAGCCCGAAGCCGTCGCGGTCGAAGGCCCGCTCGATCTTGTCGACCATCAGGTCGCTCTGCTCGCGGCTCATCGGCGCGACGAAGTGTTCCATCACCTCGGGGTCGGCGTTCAGCCGGGCGAACGGCTCCCGGTCGCTCTTCCGCCACCTTCGCATGACCAGCCGTTCGGTGTTCATGCGATCGAGACTACCCGCGGCCGCGCAGCCCGGTGATCCGGCGCAGCAGGTCCCACCAGAACGGCGCGCCGAACAGCAGCGCCACGTACGTCATCAGGTAGCCGGGCCAGTGGCTCGGCGTGGTGAGCCGGTCCCACCACTGGCCGCCGTTCCAGTGGAAGGCCGGGTCGCCTTCCGGCGGGATCGCGATGCTGACGAGCGCGTTGTCGAGCATCCTGACCAGCGCGGGCTGGCTGAGCGTGTCGGTGACGCAGGCCATCGGGTCGCTCTGCTGACAGCGGGCCCGCAGTTCCTCGTACGCGTCGGGCCCCGACCCGGCCACGGCGGTCACCGAGGCGCGGAAGGCGTGGTCGCGCAGCAGGGTCTTGGCGTACTCCAGCCCGTCCATGGTGAACAGCAGCGTCACGGCCAGGCCCAGCGCGGCCAGCACCCACTTGACGTAGCGCTTGTACAGCATGGACAGCCGCTGCATCTCGCCGTCGAACCAGGTCTCGACGCCCTGCCTGAACCGGTCCAGGTCCCGCTGGGCGGTCTCCCACAGGCCGTTGAGGTGGCCGTACAGCGGGCTGCGCATCGCCTTGAGCTTCTCCAGCAGCCCCTCGACGCCGCCGGGCTCGCCGGCCGCGAGCTCCATCACCGCGACGGCGAAGCGGCCAGGCGGGATGTTGGCGATGCTCGTCCGGCCCTTCTTGGGGTGGTCGATCTCCTGGACCCGCTGGTAGAGCCGGGTCACCAGGGCGTCCTCCGCCGGGTTCTCCCGCCCGGGCAGCTCTCCGGGCTCGGCGGGCGCGGGCTGGTCGCTGTGTCTCGGACGGGGATCGCGCCGGAACGGCAGCACCGCGAACACGTCGCGGATCCTGCCCGGCAGCCAGGCCCTGCCCTGGGCGTCGGAGCCGTCGAGAGTGTCCCTGAGATAGGCCCACAGGAACTTGCTGCGGATGGCGAGCAACCGCACGAATGCTTCGTTCAGCCCGCTGACCAGCAGCGACAGCAGCAGGAACGACACGACCAGGCCGAGGGCCAGATCCACGTAAACGGATAACACCGCGCCTTGATACACCCGCGGGGGCGGCCTGCGCAATGATCAGGCCGCGCCGGGCCGGCCGCGTGTTCCGCGGCGCGTGCGCCTCGCCGGGTCAGCCGCCGTAGAAGACGCGGTCGACGACCTGGCGGGCGCGGCGGGTGACGCGGCGGTAGTCGTCCAGGAAGTCCTCCGAGCCGTCGGGCGGGTAGCCCAGCGTCCTGGCCACCAGCCGGCGTTCCCTGGCGTCGGCGGGCACGCTGTCGCCAGGACGCCCCTTGACCAGCATGATCACGTCGCGGATGCGTGAGGCGAACTGCCACGCCTCGGCCAGCACGGCCTCGTCGGTCGGGTCGAGCAGTTCCTCGGCGACGGCCGCGCGCAGCGCCTCCAGGGTGCGGGTGGTGCGCAGCGCGGGCCGCTCCCCGGCGTAGCGCAGTTGCAGGAGCTGGGCCACCCACTCGACGTCGGACAGGCCGCCGGGGCCGAGCTTGGTGTGCAGCGCCGGGTCGGCGCCGCGCGGCAGCCGCTCGGCCTCCATGCGGGCCTTGAGCCGCCTGATCTCGCGTACGGCGTCGTCGGGCAGCCCTCCTCGCGGGTAGCGCAGTTCGTCGATCATGGATGTGAAGGAACCGCCCAGCGCCCGGTCGCCGGCCGAGAAGCGGGCCCGCAGCAGCGCCTGCGACTCCCACGGCGACGACCAGCGCGCGTAGTAGGCGCGGTAGGAGGCCAGCGTGCGCACCAGCGGCCCCTGGCGGCCCTCCGGGCGCAGGTCGGGGTCGATGAGCAGCGGCGGCTCCGGCGCCGGTCTGGACAGCAGCCTGCGGATCTCGTTGGCCGCGGCGAAGGCGGCCTCGGCGGCCAGGTCCTCCTGGACGCCGGGCAGCGGCGAGTGCACGAACATCACATCGGCGTCGCTGGCGTAGGAACACTCCATGCCGCCGAGCCGGCCCATCGCGATGACGGCCATCCGCGTCAGGTCGCCCGCCCTGGTCATGGCCGCGTCGAGCGCCGCCTGCAGGGTCACGTCGGTCAGGGACGACAGCGCCCGGCCGACGGTCTCGATGTCGATCAGCCCGGAGATGTCGGCGACGGCGGTGCGGAACAGCTCCCTGCGCCGGATCGCGCGCACCGCCGCCACCCCGGTGTTCCTGTCGCGTTCGTGCCTGGAGACGGCCGCCGACGCCTCGGCGAGCAGCGACTCGGGCGAGCGGACGGCCAGTTCCTCGTCCGAGCCGAGCATGGCCACCGCGTCGGGCGCGTGCATGAGCAGGCCGGTGGCGTATTTGCTGGTGCCGAGCACGCGGGCCATCCTGGCGGCCACGGCGGTCTCGTCGCGCAGCAGCCGCAGGTACCAGGGGGTGGCGCCGAGCTGGTCGCTGACCTGGCGGAAGCCCAGCAGGCCCGCGTCGGGGTCGGGGGCGTCGGCGAACCAGCCGAGCATGACGGGCAGCAGCGTGCGCTGGATGGCCGCGCGCCGGGAGACGCCGGTGGTCAGCGCGGCGATGTGGCGCAGCGCGCCGCTCGGGTCGACGTAGCCGAGCGCTTCGAGCCTGGCCGTCGCGGCCGAGGTGGACAGCCGCGCCTCCGACTCGGGCAGCCGCGCCACGGCCTGCAGCAGCGGCCGGTAGAACAGCTTCTCGTGCAGCCGCCTGGCCTCCATCGCGTGCCGCCGCCAGCGGGCGGTGAACTCCCCCACCGGGTCGGCCGACATGCCCAGCGCCCGGCCCAGCCTGCGCAGGTCGGCGGGGTCGGACGGGACGATGTGGGTGCGCCGCAGCCGGTGCAGCTGCAGCAGGTGCTCGACCTGGCGCAGGAACGAGTACGCCTCGGCCAGTCCGCGTGAGTCGTCGCGGCCGACGTAGCCGCCGCGTGACAGCGCGGCCAGCGCGGGCAGCGTGGCCCGGCGGCGCAGCAGCGGGTCGAGCCGGCCGTGCACGAGTTGCAGCAGCTGCACCGCGAACTCGATGTCACGCAGCCCGCCGGGACCGAGCTTGAGCTGACGCTCCCCCTCGGCGCGCACGTGCGACTCGACGCGGCGGCGCATGGCCTGGACGTCCTCGACGAAGTGGTCGCGCGTGGCCGCGCCCCAGACCAGGTCGTTGACGGCCTCGACGTAGGCCGCGCCCAGCTCCAGGTCACCGGCGACCGGACGGGCCTTGAGCAGCGCCTGGAACTCCCAGGTCTTGGCCCAGCGGCGGTAGTAGGCCAGGTGGCTGGCCATCGTGCGCACCAGCGGCCCGGCCCGGCCCTCCGGCCGCAGCCCGGCGTCGACCTCCCACAGCGAGCCCTCGGGGGTGGCCGCCGTGCAGGCCCGCATCATGGCCTGGGCCAGGCGGGTGGCGGCACGCAGCGCCTTGGTCTCGTCGGCGCCCTCGCGCGGCTCGGCCACGAAGATCACGTCGACGTCGCTGATGTAGTTGAGCTCCCTGGCGCCGCACTTGCCCATGCCGATGACGGCGAGCCGCACGTCCCCGGCGTCGACCTCGTTGCGCGCGACGGCCAGCGCCGCCTCCAGCGCGGCCCCGGCCAGGTCGGACAGCTCCGCGGTGACCTCGGCCAGGGTCGACTGCCCGGTCAGGTCGCGGGCGGCCAGGTGCATGAGCCGGCCGTGGTAGGCCACGCGCAGGGCCACCAGCGCGTCGGGCTCGGCGGTGCGCGGCTCGGCGGCGGCCGGGTCGGCGCCCACCGCGCGCAGCAGCGCCGCCCTGGCCTCGCCGAGCGCGGGCTCGGCCAGCAGCGCGAGCTGCCCGGGATGCCGGACGAGGTGCTCGCCGAGCGCGGCGCTGACCCCGAGCACGGCCAGGACGCGGGCACGCAGCCGGTCGTCGGCGCGCAGCGCGTCGAGCGCGGCGGGGTCGCGTTCGCCCAGGCGGATCAGGGAGATCAGGGCCAGGTCGGGGTCGGCCACGTCGACCAGGGCGTCGAGCAGATCGTCGAGGTCGGCCTCGGACTGCCGGACGAGCCTGGCGGCCCGGGCGCCGTCGGCGAAGCCGAGCTTGGCCAGTCTCGCTGCGGTGGATTCGATCCTGGGCACCCCTTCATCTTGACAGCACTCACGCCGGAAGCCGTAGATTGAAACGCAACGTTGCGTTGCGTTTCTTGGGAGGCGAGGATGAAACCGGAATCGGGGACGGGCCGGGTGCCCGCGGCGGTGACGTGGGGGCTGCTGGCCGCGTGGGCGGTGCACGACGCGGAGGAGCTGGCGACGATGGCGGGCTGGGCCCGCGCGGCCCGGCCCCGGCTGGAACGGCTCTGGCCCGGGGTGCCGTGGGAGCGGTTCGAGGTGTCACAGCGGCACGTGAACGTGGCGATCGGGCTGATGGGCGGCGTGATGGCCGGGGCTTCGGCGCTGGGCGCGCGTACCGGGGGGCGCAGCCCGGCGTTCCAGTCCGCGCTGGCCGCGTTCGGCGCGCACGGGGTGGTGCACCTGGTCCTGGCCGCCGCCACGCGCGGTTACACGCCGGGCGCGGCGACGGCGCCGCTGGTGGTGATCCCGTTCTCGGTGTGGGCGTGGCGACGGCTGAAGCGGGCCGGGGTGCCCGTGCGGGCGCCCGGCGGGCCGGCGCTCGCGGCGTTACCGCTGGTCCTGGGCGGCGTGCACGCGCTCGCGCACCTGCTGACGCGGCCGCGCGAGCGCGCCTGGGCGGTCACCTCGTGAGGGTCAGGCGGTCACCTCGTGACGTTCAGGCGGGCGCGGTCTGATGATGCCGTCAGGTGGCCGCCGACCTGACGGCGGCGGCGAACGCCTCGGCGACGGGCCGCCAGGCGGCGACGAGGTCGGGTTCCGCGGCCCGCACCCCGGCGTTGAGCCGGTCGGCGGACTCCAGGGCCGAGTCTTTGGTCCAGGCCGCGAAGATCTCGGGCGTGGCCTCCGGGTGGAACTGCACGGCCCAGGCCGTCTCACCCAGGCGGTAGGCCTGGTGGGGGTACTGGTCGCCGGTCATCAGCGGCACCGCGCCGGGCGGGAGCCCGGTCATGGCGTCCTGGTGATACTGGACGGCGACGGCGGTCCCGACCCCGGACAGCAGCCGGTCGTCCGCGGCGGCGGGCAGCGCGGTCACCACGCACGCGCCCACCTCCAGGCCCCGGTCGCCGCGCTCGACGGTCCCGCCGCAGGCCAGCGTGAGCAGTTGCGCGCCCAGGCAGATGCCGAGCGTCGGGGTGCCGTCCGTGACCGAGCGGCGCAGCAGGTCGCGGACGGCGGGCAGCCACGGGCTGCGCTCGTCCTCCCACGCGGCGGCCGCGCCGCCGAGCACGATCAGGCCGTCGGCCGCCCGCCCGGGCACCTCGTCCCCCAGGTACGGCCGGACGACGTCGCAGTCCAGCCCCAGCCAGCCGGCCAGGTAGCCGAGCCCGGCCTCGGCCTCGTGCTCGATCACGGTGATACGCATAAGGGGTAATTTATCCGGATATGAGACTTGAGACGGTGGACGGCCTGCGCATCGCCACCTTCGGCACCGGCCCCCGGCTGATCATCGCGGTCCACGGCATCACCGCGTCGCTGATGGCGTGGGGCGCGGTGGCCGGGCGGCTGCCCGACGGATGGTCGCTGGTGGCCATGGACCTGCGCGGCCGCGGGCACAGCGCCGCGCTGCCCGGCCCGTACGGGCTGCCCAGGCACGCCGAGGACGTCCTGCGCGTGGCCGACCACGTGGGCGCCGGCCCCGGCGCGGTGCTCACCGGCCACTCGATGGGCGCCTACGTCGCGGCCCTGGCCGGGGCCGAACGCGACTTCGCCCGGGTGGTCCTGGTCGACGGCGGCCTGCCGATGCCCCTGCCGACCGGGGTCGACCCGGACGCCGCCATGGCCGTCACCCTCGGCCCGGCCCTGGAGCGGCTCAAGCAGACGTTCCCCACGGCCGAGGCGTACGTCGACTTCTTCAAGAGACACCCGGCGTTCGCCGGGAACTGGAACGCCGACGTCGAGGAGTACGTCCGCTACGACCTGACGGGGCCGCAGGGCGCGCTGCGCTCACGCGTGGTCGGCGCGGCGGTGCTGGAGGACGGCCGCTGGCTGCGCACCGAGACCGGCAGGATCGGCGAGGCGCTGAGCGCGATCAAGGCGCCGCTGCGCCTGCTGCGGGCCCCGCGCGGGCTGCTGAACCAGGAGACCGGCATGCATCCCGACCAGCTGGCCGCGGCGTGGACGGCGCGGCTGCCCGGCCTGGTGGACGAGGTCGTGCCGGACTGCAACCACTACACGATCCTGTTCGACGAGCGCTGCGTGCGTACCGTGGTGGCGCGGCTCACGTCCTGAGACGCGAAAACGGCCCCGGGGAGGTCCCCTGGGGCCGTTTCACGAGCGGTTCTAGCGTGGAGCGATCCACGTGGCGCGGGCGGCGGCCACGAGCGTGCCGTCCAGCTCGAAGATGGCGCTCTCGCCGTACATCTTCCTGCCGTCGCGGCCGGTCGGGCGGGCCACCACGGAGTACTGGCCGCCGGGGTGCACCTTGCGGTGGATCTGCACGGCGAGACGGCCGAGCAGCGCGGACTCGCCGGGGCCGAAGTGCGCCCACCCGGTGATGCAGTCGAGCACCGCGCCCACGATGGGGGCGGGCACGCCGTCCTCGCCGGCGACGGTGAACGGCACGCGCCAGCCGGCGGCCACCAGGTCGGTGCCCTCGACCGGGCCGGGGAAGATCCGCAGGCCGTCGCCGGGCTCACGCTGGCCGCAGGCGAAGCACTCGGCGAACGGGTGCCCCTGCCAGCCGACGAATCCGGCCTCGGCACGGGCGGCGTCGTTGAACGGCACGAACGCCGGCGCGCCCAGCTCCTCGGCCACCGGGATGGCCTCGACCAGCAGCGTGTCGCCGTGGCTCAGCGAGACGCTGTTGGCGACGTGCTCCAGCCGCAGCTCGGTCTCCAGGGGGGTGGGCGCGTGCAGCGTGACCTCGACCGCCGATCGGCCTCCGTTCAGCGCCTCCGCCATGGTCCCGGCGATCCAGCCGCCGTTGGCGACTCCCGCGGGGCCCCGGAAACGCTCGGGAACGCTCAACACGGTCTGCAGGGCAGCCGTCGTCATGCCACACCCTCCAATATCCGCCAACTGGCGACAAGTCCGGAAATATCCATAAGAGCAGGCCGATATTACTGGACGCTCGGTTTACCCAGATGCCCGGGGCCCGTCGGCCGCTCACATACCCCCACATAACACCCGAAAGGGTGCCGAAACTTCCCTACCCCGGTGCCGACCAGGCCCGGCCGGGGTCGACCGGGGGCTGAGGGCGGCAAGTCGCCAGGATGTGACGCGGGGGTGAGAAGCAACGAAAATCGGCCCCACTTCGGAGGAAGTGGGACCGATCAAGCCTTGCCCGGTCACCCTATCGCGCATTTCCCGGCCCTGAGACCGGTCCAACGCATCCCGCCCCGGGGATTCCCGGGGCGGGCGCGCGCGGGTGGCGTCAGTAGGACGGTCAGTAGGACGTCGTGACGGTGACCCCGCTGAAGGCCGTCACCCCGTACAGGCTGACGTACTGGTAGCCGCTCGGCGGGTTGGGGATGGTGATCGTGTGGGTGTTGCCGGCCCCGGTGGACCGCTGGGTGTAGGAGGTCGTGGTCGCCCACGAGGCGGCGTGGTAGTACAGGTCGGCGTCCCCGGTGCCGCCCGAGCTGGTGATGGTGAGCCTGGTGGTGCCGGCGGGGACGTTGAGGTACAGGTAGGCGTAGTTGCCGCGCGAGGCCGCGAGGTTGGAGCGCTTGCAGTTCTTGCCCAGCTCACGCCGGTCGGCCCCGGCGCACTCGGCGGTGGAGGCGACCGTCACCTGCTTCGTGGCGGTCCCGGTCGCCCCCTTGTCGTCGGTGACGGTCAGGCGGACGGTGTACGTGCCCGCGCTGGCATACGTCTTGGCCGGGTTCGCCGCCGTGGACGTCGTGCCGTCGCCGAACTCCCACGAGCGGGACGCGATCGTCCCGTCGGGGTCGTTCGAGGTGTCGGCGAAGCTCACGGCCAGTCCGTTGACGGCGGCGGTGAAGCTCGCGACGGGTGCCTGGTTGTTCCCGGTCCCGCCGCCGCACGCGCCGGCGGCGCAGGCGGTCAGCCAGGCGTCGAAGTCGGCGTTGTACGACAGCGACGTCAGGTGGGATCGGGCGGCGTTCCAGTTGCCGGTGCGGTAGTGGCCGAGCACGGTGGTCAGGTCGGCGCGGTGCTTTTCGAACATGTACCTGACGGCCAGGTACCCCCACCGGTAGATCCGCGTGGTGTCGTGCTCGTAGGTGGTGTCGAAGAGCGCGCGGAGCTGGTGGGTGTGCCGGCCCGCCTCGGCGACCGCCGCGTCGTAGGTCAGGCCGCGGTAGCCGTACGAGACGTACTCGGCGAAGCCCTCGATCCACCAGATCGTCGGCGTGCTCACGCCGGCCGAGAAGTCGCCGTGCATGTTGAAGCGGCCGTCGAGGTAGTGGGTGTACTCGTGGTTGAGGTTCCAGATGTGGAACTCGGGGCGCAGCCACTCCGCCTCGTAGGCGATGAACCTGGGCTGGTTGCCCGCCGCGGCCGGGTCGCCCTCCAGGTACATGCCGCCGTTGTTGGTGTCGATGCCGAACATGGCGCCGGCGTAGGTCTGGTAGTCGGTGCTGGAGTCGAAGGCGACGACCTCCAGCGTGGTGTTGCGGTCGCCGGCCACCGGGCCGCTGTCGTCGACCAGGTCGTGGAAGTAGGCGTCCTGGTTGGCCAGGCTGGAGCAGGTGGACTGGAGCTGGGCGGCGGTCATGTCCTGCGCCCTGATGCGCAGCGTCGCGCCGCAGCTGTGCTCGATGGGCAGGACGGCCGCCTTGAGCCGGTTCTGCAGGTCGCAGATGTCGTAGTAGGAGCAGTTCGAGTTGTCGTAGTAGTCGGCCATCTCGGCGATGCCCACCCACAGCGGCGCGGTCGGGCCGGTGATGGATGACTGCTGCAGCAGCGACCTGAGCAGCGGCCGCGTCTTGGCCTGCAGCGGCGCGTACTGCACGAACCTGGCCAGCTCGCGCCCGCCGTTCGAGACCAGGAAGCCGGAGTCGGTGCCGAGCTTCGCCATGTTCCGCGAGGCGAACGAGGCCAGCGTGTCGAGCACGCTCGGGTCGCTCTGCACCGCGCTGACGAACTCGGGCACCTGGTGTCCGCGCCACAACACGGTGTAGACGTTGTTGACCGCGTTGAGCATCGACCACAGGCCGTCGTAAGTGGAGTCGTAGGCGTTGAGCAGGCGCTTGACGACGTAGATGTAGCGGGCGTTCTCCTGGGCGCTGTCGATCAGCGTGACCGCCTCGGCCAGCACCTCGCCGTTGGCGTTGCTCACCGTGCCCGACCTGCTGCTGGCGAAGAAGGCGTCGAGCCCGGCCCTGATCGCGCTCTTCAGCGCCGCGCCGTAGGAGCCCACGTCGGACGGGTTGTACCACTGGACGTAGTAGCCGGCCCGCAGGTAGAGCACGAGCTGGCCGGTCGAGGTGCTGTTGTCGCCCGGGTAGGAGGCGGCGTTGTCGCGCAGCGCGTACGCGACGGTGACCATCTGGGACTCCTGGAAGGCGGCCCTGGCCGCGCTGCCGGTGAGTCCGAACAGCCCGCTCATGCAGGCGTCGTCCGCGGCCTTGATCGCCGTGACCAGCGCGCTGCCGGTCTTGCCCTGCACGTCGCAGGCGGCGGCCAGGCGGCGCGGGGCCGCGTCCTGGTCCGGGCCGTCGTAGTCGCGCTTGAGCTGGTCCTTCGTGGCGGGCAGCGGGGCGCGTTCCGACGGGTGCAGCGGGTCGCGCCCGGTGTGGGCGCCGGCGTCGGCGGCGCCGACCGGCGGGGGGCTCTCCTGCCCGGCCGCCGAGGATCGCCCGGCGGTGGTGATCGTGCCGGCCTGCGCGACGGCGGTGCTGATCGTGCCGGCCTGCGCGACGGCGGTGCTGGACGCGCTTTCAGCGATGGCCGGCACCGCGGTGACGCCGGTCAGGGCTAAGCCGGCCGCGAGCAGTATGGATGCCGCGTACTTCATCGCCACTCCTTGGGGGGTGGATGGCTACTGGCAATGTGATATGTAAAATGTCACACTTCCATGAGTTTGAGCAAGATTCATTTTCCGGCCACTTCGTCCCGATAGGTGTGGCTACACTCCTGACCCCATGAGGTTGACGAAGGTCTTCACTCTCGTGACCGCCGCGGGGTTGGCCGCCGGGTGCGGGCTCGGCCTGCCC
>NZ_JABCPZ010000252.1 GCF_013283785.1 Nonomuraea antri | reverse complement strand
CCCTACGACGCCCCACCCGCGCCACCACCGCCGACCGCCCCGCCTCGCCGGGTGGGGCGAGCGGCGGCGATATCCGGGTGCGGGGCCGCGCCGGGTGGGGAAGAGTGGCGGCATGGACTTCGTAGCGGCGTTCCACCAGGAGGTCACCGCGTTCGAGTCGGCGCTGCGCCGGGCGGTGGCGGAAGGCGCGGCGCCGCCGGTGCCGACGTGTCCGGGCTGGTCGGTGGCCGACCTGGCCGCGCACCTGGGCGGCGTGCACCGGGGCGTGGCCGCCGTGATCGCCGGCGGCCGTGCCACGTGGCCCGACCCGTCCGCCGACCCCGGCTTCCTGGGCCTGCCCGACGACCTCGACGGCTGGCCGGCCCCGGAACACGCGCCCAACCTCGGGCCGGTGCCCGCCGGGTTCGCCGACTGGTTCGCCCAGGGCGCGGCCGAACTGGAGTCGCTGTTCGCCGCGCACGACCCGGGCGACCCGGCGTGGACGTGGTCGCGGGAGCAGAACGTCGGCTTCTGGCTGCGCATGCAGACGATCGAGGCGGCCGTGCACCGCTGGGACGCCGAGCACGCGTTCGGCGCCGCGGCCCCGATCGAGCCCGCGCTGGCCAGGGACGCCATCGGGCAGACGTTCGAGGTGATGGCCCCGGCCAGGCGCGCCTGGCGGCAGGCCCCGCCAGGCGCGGGCGAACGATACTGGTGGCGCGAGAAGGACGGCCCCGGCGCCTGGACGGTCCGCTTCGACGGCGACGAGGTCAGCCTCACCACCGGCCCGGGCGACGTCGAAGTGGCCGGCCCGGCCTCGGACCTGATGTTGTTCCTGTGGGGGCGCGTCCCGGCCGACCGTCTGGACGTCACGGGCGAACGCGACCTGCTCGACCGCTATTTCACCCTGGTTCCACCGGTTTGAGAACCGTCCGCCGCACTGGAATCCCAGGTCCGTAGAGATCGTCAAAGCACGTGCCAGGAGCGTGATGATGGTAGACGCCGAGCTCGAAAGCCTGCTGCGGCGGCTCGCGCCGCAGGTGCTCGGCGCGGTGGTGCGGCGGTTCGGGCACTTCGACACGGCCGAGGACGCGGTCCAGGAGGCCCTGCTGGCCGCCGCGCTGCGCTGGCCGGGCGACGGCGTCCCCGACGACCCGCGCGCCTGGCTGATCACCGTCGCCGCGCGCCGCCTCACCGACCTGCTGCGCGGCGAGCAGGCCAGGCGCAGGCGCGAAGACGTCGTGGCCGGGTGGCGACCGGCCGGGCAGTGGCCGGACAGCGCGGCGTCCGGCGCCGACGACACGCTGATCCTGCTGTTCATGTGCTGCCACCCGGCGCTGTCCGCAGCCTCGCAGATCGCGCTCACGCTGCGCGCGGTCGGCGGGCTCACCACCGCCGAGATCGCCCGCGCCTTCCTGGTGCCGGAAGCCACGATGACCCGCCGCATCACCCGCGCCAAGCAGCGCGTCAAGGACAGCGGCGCCGATTTCGCCCCGCCGCCGCCCGCCGAGCGGGCCGCCAGGCTCGCCGCGGTCCTGCACGTCCTGTATCTGATCTTCAACGAGGGGTACGCCTCCACCTCCGGCCCCGACCTGCAGCGCAGCGAGCTGTCCGGCGAGGCGATCAGGCTGACCGGGCTGGTGTACCGGCTGCTGCCCGACGACGGCGAGGTGGCCGGGCTGCTGGCGCTCATGCTGCTCACCGACGCCCGCCGCCCGGCACGCACCGGCCCGGACGGCTCACTCGTCCCGATGGCCGAGCAGGACCGCGGCCGATGGAACGCCGAGCAGATCGCCGAGGGAGTCGCGCTCATCAGCGCCGTCCTGCCGCGCGGCCAGGCCGGTCCCTACCAGCTCCAGGCCGCGATCGCGGCGATACACGACGAGGCGCCGAGCGCCGAGGAGACCGACTGGCCGCAGATCACCGCGCTGTACGAGCTGCTGATCAGCCTGTCGGACAACCCCGTGGTGCGGCTGAACCACGCGGTCGCGCTGTCCATGGCCCGCGGCCCGCGGGCCGGGCTCGCCCTCCTCGACGACCTGGCCGCCGACGACAGGATCGCCGGCGACCACCGGCTGCCCGCCGTCCGCGCGCACCTGCTGGAGATGGCCGGCGACCCGGCCGCCGCCCGCGCCTGCTACCTGGAGGCGGCCGGACGCACGATGAGCCTGCCCCAGCAGCGCTACCTGAACGACCGGGCGTCCCGCCTGGACGCCTGACGATCGCGATCACACTCACGGATCGGCCAGGTACGGCGCGGGATCCAGGACGCGGCGCAGCTCCACCGTCTCGACCGGGTGCCCGCGCCCCCGCAGCGTGATCGTGTACCCGGGCAGCTCGGACCTGGCCACCCAGTGATCGCCCGCCGCCGTGTGGTCGAACGCCAGCGGCTCGCCGTCGACCGGGATCGTGACCCGCGTCCACGGCGGGTCCGGCTGGGACAGGAGCACGGCCCAGGGCCGGGGGCCGGCGTCGCGTTTCGGCATGGCGTCCGTCCACATGCGCTCCACCAGCCGCCGCGCCTCGTCCGGGTGGCGCTGGTTGCCCACACCGACGGTCAGCAGGGGTCCGCTCTCGTCGCGCGGGTCGCCGTGGCCGAGCTGGTACTCGGCCGTGCCAGGCGCGCCGAGGCTCCGGCCCTGCGACCATCCGCCCAGGTGGCGGGGGCCGGGCCAGGAGGCGGGCAGGCCGTACAGGGGGAAGGGCGCGGCGCGGAGCGCGCGGTCCATCTCCACCCGATGCCGGCGTCGGCGCCGCTCGTCATCCTGGACGATCACGTCGAGCAGCTCGTCGCGCAACGACCGGAACGCCAGCGGCGACCGGACCGCACCGGCCAGGAGGACCAGCCACAGCCCGGCCACCGTGACGAGCGGGAACGGCCACCACGGCAGCCCCCACAACACCTGCGCGGCGATCCCGGCGAGCGTGGCGACCAGGGCGGGCACGAGGTAGGTGACCGGCGACGGACTGAACCTGCGCCGCCGGAGCAGCACGTTCACCACCCCGGCCACGACGAGCACCGGCGCCCGCCGGCGGGCGACGGGTCGCGGCTGCGGGTACATCAGGCCGGGGCTGACCGGCCGGCCGCAGTCGCGGCAGGCTCCCCGCTCGTACCGCCACCGGCCGCCGTGGGTGAGCCAGCGGCGGGCGGCCATGAGCCAGGGCGCCCGGGTTACGGCCACGTCCGTGGACCCGCAAAGGCGACACTCCCACACAAGCACGACATCCCTCCCGTCCTCGACCTACCGCCAGCCTGGCCCATGACCCGCCTCCCGACCAGCCACCCCACGGCCACCCTTCCGGGAGGTGCGCCGCCTCGCGTGGTGTGACACCTCTGGGATGTGGGGGTGCTCGGCGGGTGTGCGTTGCAGGAGCCGTCACCCGAAGGACCCGCACCCGCGCACCGCACAGCCCGGCGCATGGTGGTCAGTGCACGTGGGGGCCGGCCGTCAGGTGTGGGCGGCCGGGTGGGATCAGGGCCAGGGACAGCAGCGCGCTGACCGCCGCCGCGACCGCCGCCACCGTGAACGCGGTCCCGAACCCGGCGCCGGTGCCCGCCTCGATGCCGGCGGCGGCCACGGTGGAGACGACCGCGACGCCGACGGAGCCGCCGACCTCGTGGAAGGTGTTGACCACGCCCGAGGCGAGCCCGGCCTCGGAGTGGGCGACGAAGCCGAGCGCGGTCGTGGTGGCCGCGACGAACACGCCGCCCAGCCCGAAGGCCGCCACCACGAACCCGGCCAGTACGTACCAGGTGGACAACCCGCCCAGCGGCAGCAGCCACGACCCGGCAGCGGCCAGGCCGAGCCCGATGGCGGCGACCGGCCGGGCGCCGGCCTTGCCCACCAACCGGCCGCCCAGGTGCGCGCCCACCCCGGTGGCGATCGCGACGGGCAGGAACATCAGTCCCGTCTCCAGCGCGCTGAGCCCGCCCGGGCCCTGCAGGAGCATCGAGCCGAGGAAGAAGAACGCGATCAGCAACGCGGTGGCGACCAGCATCAGGAACGCCCCGGCCGCGACCGGCCTGCGCCCCAGCATGCGTACGTCCATCAGCGGCGCCCGGACGATCCGCTCGGCCACGGCGAACCCGGCGTACAGCACGATCGCGCCACCCAGGGACAGCAGCGTGACGGTACCGCCCCAGCCGGATTCGCCCGCCGCGACCAGCCCGAAGATGAGCGCGCCGGTGGCGGTGGTGACCAGCAGCGCACCGAGCACGTCGACGCGCCGCCGGCCGTCCCCGCTGCCACTGCCACTGCCCGACTGGGCCCCGCCGTGCCCGCGCGGGACGGTCAGCGGGATCGCGGCCAGCACCGCCACCCCCACCGGGACGTTCACGAAGAACACCCACGTCCAGCCGGGCCCGGCCGTCAGCAGCCCGCCGAACAGGACGCCCGTGGCCGACCCGGTGCCGCCCAGCGCCGCCCACACGCCCAGCGCCTTGGTGCGTTCAGCCCCGTGGAAGGTCGTGGTGACGATGGCCAGCGCGGACGGCGACAGCAACGCCGCACCGACGCCCTGCGCCACCCGTCCGGCGATGAGCACGCCGCCGTCCGGGGCGAGCCCGGTGACCAGGGACGCCAGCGTGAACACGGCGAGCCCGCCCATCAGCACCCGCCGGGCGCCGAACAGGTCGGCCAGCCGGCCGCCGAGCAGCATCAGCCCGCCGAAGCACAGCGTGTAGGCGGCCACCACCCAGGTCAGCGACTCCCGGCCGAGACCGAGGTCGGCGCCGATGCTGGGCAGGGCCACGTTCACCACGGTGACGTCGAGGATGAGCATGAACTGGGCGGCGGACAGCAGCGCCAGCGCGGCCCAGCGGCGCGGCGGCGGGGTGCCGGGCGGCGCCGCGTGCGCGGCCGTGACGGGGTGACCCATGGTTCCTCCAAAACTCGTACACGCATGTTCGGGTTAGATGCTACATCTAACCCGAACATGTGTGTACGAGATAATTCAGAAGGCGCCCAGCGCGTCCGCGTAGTAGGTCGAACCGGCCAGGTGGAAGGCGATCTGGCGGAACGTCCAGCCGTGACCGGGCGAGTGGTCGAGCTGGTCCGGGGTGAGGGCGTTCAGCCGGACCGTCCAGATCCGGCCCAGCCTGGTCAGGCGGCTGCGGGCCTCGTCCAGGTCCTCCTCGGTGAACGGGGCCAGGTCCGCGGCCGTGGTGACGAGCGAGGCGTGCCAGCGGTCGGGGATCGGGTCCACGCCCGCCAGCCTGGACTCGATCTCGGCCAGGTGGTCGACCAGGTGGTCGGCGGTCCGCCTGATCGACTTGTGCGGGGTGTAGACGCGGTCGTCCACGGGGCGGGGATGGCCGTCCCAGGCGGTCCAGGTGGCGGCCAGGCGCAGGACGTGGTCGATCATCGCGGTCACGACCTCGGCCGGGTCGCGGTCGTCCGTCTTCGGGGTGTCGTCGCTCATGTGACCGACCCTAGGAACGGGAAACTTGGCCCGGGAGCGAAGTGTGCCGGTGATCAGGACGTTCTCATATGATCCGGTTCGTGATGAACGATGCTGTTCAGGATGTCGCCGGATTGACGCTCGCCGTGCGGAACGCGGCCACCATGTGGACCGTGCTCGCCCAGACCCGCGGGCACGAGCTGATCAGGCGTCCCGGCTACCTCGCCGTGAACGCCCCGGAGCCCGCCGGGCTGCGCGTGCTCATGCTGAGCGCGGAACCGTCCGGCGAGGAGCTGGCCGAGGTGCACGAGCTGGTACGGCGGCGGGCCGGCGACCGGCTGCTGGTCGAGGACTCCTTCGCCGCGCTCGACCTGGGCGCGCTCGGGCTGACGGCCAGGCAGCTGCCCGTCATGATCCGCCGGTCCGGCGCCGAGCTCCCGCCGCCGTCGCTGAAGGTGACCAGGGTCGACGGCGAGCGGGACCTGGAGATCGCCGAGCACGTGGTGGTGCACGGGTTCCCGCTCGAACCCTTCCAGCCCTACCGGCCGCGCCAGGTGTTCCCGCCGAGCATGCTCGCGCGCGAGGAGGTCGCACTGTACCTGACCGGCCAGGACGGCACGCCGTTCGGCGCGTGCCTGACCGTCGCCGACGGCGCCGCGTCCGGCCTGTACTGGGTGACCACGCTGCTCGAGCACCGCTCGCGCGGCGTCGGGCGCGCGCTCATGCACGGCGTGCTGGCCCGCCTCGGCGACCTGCCCGTGACGCTGTCGGCGGCCAAGGCGGGCAAGCCGCTGTACGACTCGCTCGGCTTCTCGACGGTCTCGGTGGCCAACTGGTGGTCGTGAGCCGTGAGCCGTCAGCCGGCGGCGGCCGCCGCCTCGGCGCGCTCCTTGACGGTCACCAGGTGCCTGCGGGTCAGCAGGAAGTCGCCCACCTCCGTCGCCGCCAGGTGCACGGTGCCGCGCACGCCGGGCTCCGCCCGGGTGCGCAGCCGGTAGACCAGCCGGGTGCCGCCGTCGTCGTCGGCGTGCAGCGCGATCGAGCAGCTCGTGGTCGCCTCCGCGTCGCGCGCGACCAGCACCAGGACGTGCGGCGCCTCGACCCGCTCCACCACGAACCCGCCGGCCTCGCCCGACAGCGTCTCACCGACCTTGACGTCACGAGGCCCGGCGCCGGTGCTGTCAGCGGACGAGGACTCGGCGCCGCTCGTGCCGCCGGATCCCGTCCTGCTGTAGCCGCCCAGGTGCAGCAGCCACGGCCAGACCGCGGCCGGCGGCGCCGCGATCGCGATGGCGCGCGTGGCCTGGAGCTGGGCGTAGCGGACGAGGTCGTCCCCGGCCATCTCGGCGTGCACCTCCCGGTCGGTGGCACCCCAGCGCAGGTGCCACGGCCGGACGGCGAGCAGGTACCCGGCCGCCGCGCCCGCGGCCAGGTTGATGAGGTTACGCGGTCTGATCATCGCTGAACTCCTTCGTCTCATCGTGCGGGACCCCAGTCTCCAGCCCCGGCGGCGGTCGCGACAGCCCGTGCGGCCGATCTCCTCTCGAACCCGGACGATAGGGTGGTGATCATGCGGATCGACGACGTCACCGACATCCTGCGGGAGGCCGCGCACACGGTGGTGCTGCCCAGGTTCCGCGATCTGACGGCGGGCGAGGTGTCGGAGAAGTCGCCGGGCGAGGTGGTCACCGTCGTCGACCGCGAGGCCGAGGAGCTGATCACCCGGCGGCTGCGCGGCCTGCTCGACGTCCCGGTGGTGGGGGAGGAGGCGGTCGCCGCCGACCCTGGCCTGGTCGGCGCGCTGTCCGAGGCCCCGGCCGCGTGGCTGGTCGACCCGCTCGACGGCACCGCCAACTTCGTCGCGGGCAGCCCCGACTACGCCGTCATGGCCGCGCTGGTCAGGGATGGCGAGACCGTGGCCGCGTGGATCGTCCAGCCCGGCGAGGACCGCGCCTACGTGGCGGAACGGGGGTCCGGCGCGTGGCGCGACGGCGTCAGGGTGCGCCGCGAGCCCGCCCCCGACGACCCGACCAAGCTGCGCGGCGCCGCGCTGACCCGCTTCCTCACCCCCGCCGACCGGGCCAGGGTCGAGGCCGCCGCGCCCGGGTTCGCCGCGCTCGGCCCCGGCGCGCGGTGCGCGGGCACCGACTATCCGCGCCTGGCCGACGGGGAACTCGACTTCGTGTTGTTCCACCGGCTGCTGCCCTGGGACCACGCCCCGGGCACGCTGCTGCTCACCGAGGCCGGCGGCGTGGCCGGGCATCTCGACGGGGTCACGTACCTGCCGACCACCACGAAGGTCGGGCTGCTGGACGCCGCCGACCCCGGCTGCTGGGAACGCGTGCGCGCGCTGCTGACCGGCTGAGCGCGCTCACAGGCCGTGGATGCGCCGGCCGGTGATCCGGTCGGGCACGATGCGGATGTGCAGGGTGCGCTCGCCGCCCGCCCACGGCGTGACGTCGGAGCCGGGCGCCTCGCCGGGCGTCAGATGGTGCGCGGGCCCCTGGACGAGCACGCTCCAGCCCTCCCGCCTGGCCTCGTCTATGCGGTCGACCTCGAACGCGATCTTGATCTCCACGCCGGTGACGCCGCTGCGCAGGTCCTGGTCCATCGGCCCGCCGGCGGCGGTGCGGAACACGACGGCGCCGTCGTGCAGCGTGTAGTTGACCGGCAGCACGGTCGGCCCGTGCGAGCCGTTGAACGCCACCCGCCCGATCCCGCCCGGCGCGATCAGCCGCAGGCACTCCCCGGGATCGAGCGTCTCCAGCGACGGGTGCGCCATCGCCGGCCCGCGCCCCGGCGGCCGGTCCGCGCCCGCGCCGAGCAGGTCGTCCACCGTGGTCTCCAGCGCGTCCGCCAGCCGGTACAGCACGCTGCTGCCCGGCGATTCCGCGTGCTCCTCCAGGTGGCGGACGTAGCCGGGCGAGGTGCACGCGCGCTCGGCCACCTGCTCGTGGCTCAGGCCCAGCCGCTCGCGGTGGTGGATGAGGCGGCGTCCGAGGTCGCCGGTGCCTGTCATGATCGGTCCTCCCTGGGTGAAGACGTGCTGGACGGTCCCGTCGATGCGGGCCTGCCGGTGGTCGGCGTCGATGAACAGCCGCCTGCCGCGGAAGCGGACGGGCATCGAGAGCACGCCGAGCCGGTCGGGCAGCAGCGGGTTCAGCCGCAGCCCGCCCGGGTGCAGTTCCAGTCCCAGGTAGCAGCGCTGGAGGAGATCGAGGGTGCCGCCCATCGCGCCGAGGTGGATGCCTTCAGCGGTGGTGCCGTGCTGGACGTCCTCGATGTCGCTGTGCAGGGCCTCGGTGAAGAAGCGCCAGGACTGGGCGCGGTCGGAGCGGGCCAGCACCCAGGCGTGGACGACGGCGCTGAGGGTGGAGCCGTGGCTGGTGCGGTCCAGGTAGTAGGCGATCGTGCGGGGGATGAGGTCGGGTTCGGCCGGGTAGCCGAGCCGGTGCAGCAGGTCGCGCAGTTCGTCGGAGGTGAGCAGGTAGAACAGCATGAGCGTGTCGGCCTGTTTGGAGGCGCGGTAGCGGTTGACGTCGTCGCCGTCGGCCTCCAGCGCCCGGTCCAGGCGGCGCACGCCCCGGTAGCGGTCCCAGTCGAGTTCGGCCAGGTCGGCGTAGCCGGTGAACTGGCTGATCACGCCGTCGTGGAAGTCGACGCGCATGCGGCGGGTGATGTCGTCCCACCGCCGGGCCTCCTCGGGACGGGCGAGGCTGAGGTCGAGTGCGTGGCGCAGCAGCCAGACGGTCATGAGGTTGGTGTAGGCGTTGTTGTCCAGGCCGGGGGAGCGGGCGCCGGGGTAGGCGGTGTGGTATTCGTCGGGGCCCATGACGCCGCGGATCTCGTAGCGGTCCCCGACGCGTTCGGCCAGGGAGGCGAAGAAGCGGGCGATCTCGGTCAGCAGCTCGGCGCACCAGGCCGGCAGCACGCCGGTGGCCAGGTGGTGGTGCCTGATGTTGTAGGCGATGGCCAGGCCGACGTGCCGCTGCAGGTGGGAATGGTCGGGCAGCCAGCGGCCCGAGGCCGGGTTGAGATGCAGGGTCTGGGTCTCCTCGCGGCCGTCGCTGCCGCTCTGCCAGGGGAACATCGCGCCGTCGTGCCCGGCCGCGCGGGCGGCGGCCCGGGCTTCGGGCAGGCGACGCCAGCGGTAACGCAGCAGGCCGCGGGCGATGTCGGGGAAGCGCAGGTTCAGCCAGGGCAGCACGAACAGCTCGTCCCAGAACACGTGCCCCCGGTACGCCTCCCCGTGCAGCCCCCTGGCCGGGACGCCCACGTCGAGGTCGGCGGTGTGCGGCGAGAGGGTCTGCAGCAGGTGGAAGACGTGCAGGCGGACCAGCCGCGACAGCTCCGGCGCGGCCACGTCCAGGCTCGCCTGCCGCCACAGCCGCTCCCAGGCCGCCGCGTGCGCGGCCAGCAGCCCGTCGAAGCCCGGCACCGGCCGCAGCCGGCGCAGCGCGGCCGAGCGCGGGTCGTCGATCGCGTGGTCGCGTGAGGTCACCAGCGCCACCACCTTGGTCAGCGTCACCGGCTCGCCCTCGCCCAGGTCCAGCACGTGGCCGGTGCCGATCCTGTCCGGCGTGCGGCGCACGTCCGAGGCCGGGTGGTCGACGCGGACGGCCAGCGCGGCGGTGACGCGCGAGGCCCGGGTGGTCGCGGTCAGCCAGGCCAGGCCGTCGTGGACGCCGGTCTCCTGCCAGGTGAGGTGGTCGCCGCGCAGGTCGCGGTAGCGGGACACGCCCCGGTTGGCGACCCGGCCGTCCAGCTCGGCACGCACGCGGAGCTCGCCCGACCAGTTCTCGGCGGTGAACGTGGTCTCCAGCGCGGCCAGCCACGGATCGGCCATCGAGACCAGGCGGCGCTGGCGTACCCGGGTGATCCTGCCGTGCTCGTCGCGCCAGCGCAGGTCGCGGTGTAGCACGCCGTGGCGCAGGTCCAGATCGTGCCGGTAGCCGAGAAGGTCGGCCCGCTCGGGACGGAACCGGTCCGCGCCCGGCGTGGCGAACGTCAGCGGCAGCCAGTCGGGCAGGTTGACCAGATCCTCGTTCGTCACGGTACGCCCGGCCACCGGCGAGGACAGGCGGTCGTAGACGCCGGCGGCGTAGGTGCCGGGCGTGCGCGGATCGCCGTCCGGCGTCGCGCCGCGGCTGGCGAAGCGGCCGTTGCCCAGCGTGCACAGGGCCTCGCGGAGCCCCTCCGCCGCCGGGTCGAAGCCCTCGAAGGACAGGATCCAGGCGTTCATCGTCTTGGAGCTACCCAGTCTTGGAGCCACCGAATTTCATGGAAAACCAGTAGGGAATATTGACTTCAGGTTCCGGGTCTCGTACGTTCGTGGTCATGAGCCAGGGCCTTTACCTGACCAGGCGCCCGCACGTGGACTTCGGCCACGTCGCCAGCGCCCAGTGTCGTTGATCACCGCCCCCTGACGACCTCTTTCCTTCTCCAGAGGGATCTTTCAGTGATCAACATCAGACATGCAGTCATCGTCCTCACGGCGACCCTCCTGGCCGGCTGCGGCACGGCCCGAGGCGCGGCGGGAACCGAGGTGAAGGAGCTGCGCTACCAGGGCAACGCCGGCCTCGTCACCTATCCCGAACTGGCCGAGGAGCTCGGCTACCTCGGCGACGTCAAGCTCAAGTGGGTCGGCAACACCACCTCGGGACCCCAGGACATCCAGTCGGCCGCCACTGGGCAGACCGACTTCGGCGGCGCGTTCAACGGCGCCGTCGTCAAGCTCAAGGCCGCCAACGCGCCGATCAAGGCCGTGATCGGCTACTACGGCGCCGACCGGCGCAACTTCAACGGCTACTACGTCACGGCGGACAGCCCGATCAGAACCGCACGCGACCTCATCGGCAAGAAGATCGGCGTCAACACGCTCGGGGCGCACCACGAGGCCGTCATCAAGGAGTACCTCAAGCGCGCCGGGCTGACACCGGAGGAGATCCGGCAGGTCCAGCTCGTCGTCATCCCGCCGGTCAACACCGAGCAGGCGCTGCGCCAGGGCCAGCTCGACGTCGGCACCCTCGGGGGCGTGCTCAAGGACAAGGCGCTGGAACGTGGCGGGCTGCGGCCCTTGTTCACCGACGTGGAGCTGTTCGGGCCGTTCACCGCGGGCACGGTCGTGCTGCGCGAGGACTTCATCGCCAGGAACCCCGGCACCACCAGGACGTTCGTGACCGCGTTCGCCAAGGCCGTGCACTGGGCGCAGACCCGGCCGCGGGCCGAGGTGGTGGCCACGTTCGAGCGGATCATCGCCAAACGCGGACGCAACGAGAGCGCCGAGACCGTCCGCTACTGGCAGAGCACCGGCATCGCCGGTCGCGGCGGCGTGATCGCCGAGCCGGAGTTCGGTACCTGGATCGACTGGCTGGAACGCGAAGGCGAGCTCGAACCCGGCCGGATCAAGGCCGCCGACCTGTACACCAACGCGTTCAACCCCTACGCGAACGGGAGCGGCTCATGACCGCCGTCACCTCCGTCACCGCCCTGGCCAAGATCTCCATCCGGGGTGTGAGCAAGACGTTCCACGTCCGGGACGCGGCGGCGCCCTTCACCGCGCTGAGCGGCATCGACCTCGACGTCCGCGAGGGCGAGTTCCTCACGCTCGTCGGCCCCAGCGGCTGCGGCAAGTCCACACTCCTCGACCTGATCGCCGGGCTGACCGAGCCGAGCGCCGGCGAGATCCGCATCGGCGGCGCCCCGATCGAGGGTCCGGGGCTCGACCGGGGCATCGTCTTCCAGCAGTACGCGCTGTTCCCGTGGCGTACCGCGCTGGCCAACGTGGAGTTCGGCCTGGAGGCGAAGGCGGTGCCCAGGCGGGAGCGCGCCGAACGGGCGCGGCACTACCTCGACCTGGTCGGGCTCGGCGGGTTCGAGCAGCGCTACCCGCACGAGCTGTCCGGCGGCATGCGCCAGCGGGTGGCCATCGCCCGCAGCCTCGCCTTCGACCCCGACGTGCTGCTCATGGACGAGCCGTTCGCCGCGCTGGACGCCCAGACCCGCGAATCGCTGCAGGAGGAGCTGCTGCGCGTGTGGGAGAAGACCGGCAAGACCGTCGTGTTCATCACGCACGGCATCGACGAGGCCGTCTACCTGGGGCAGCGCGTCGCGGTGATGACCTCGCGGCCAGGACGCGTCAAGGAGGTGGTGGCGGTGGACTTCGACTCACGTGAGGGGGATCTGCGGGCGGGCCCGCGGTTCGGCGAGTACCGCCACCACGTGTGGACCCTGCTGCGCGACGAGGTCGCCGCGGCCCAGGCGCAGGAGCGGAAGGCGGCGATCTCGCATGACTGACACCGCGCTGGACCGGCGCGAGCCGGGCGACGTGCACTGGTACGACCTGCCCGACGACGACGCCGCTCCCGACGGCGGCCCGAGGGCCGGGCTGTCCGTGGTCGCCGTGCCGCGATGGCGGCGGGCCCGCGCGCTGGCCCGCTCGGCCGTCACCAAGTCCGCGGCGATCGTGCTGCTGCTGGCCGCCTGGGAGGCGCTGCCCAGGCTCGGCGTGGTCGACCCGGTGTTCGTGCCGCCGCTCTCGCAGGACCTGGCCGCCTGGGCCGACCTGCTGGTCAGCGGGCAACTGGCCGAGCACCTGGGCGCCTCGCTGGGCCGCTCGGCGGCCGGGTTCGGGCTGGCCGTCGCGCTGGCCATCCCGCTCGGGCTGCTGATCGGCTGGTACCGGCCGGTCGCCGACCTCCTCACGCCGCTGCTCGAACTGTTCCGCAACACCTCGGCGGTGGCCCTGCTGCCGGTCTTCACGCTGATCCTGGGCATCGGCGAGCCGACCAAGATCACGTTCGTGCTGTACGCGTGCTCCTGGCCGATCCTGCTCAACACGATCAGCGGCGTGAAGTCCGTCGAGCCGCTGCTCATCAAGTCCGCCAGGAGCATGGGCCTGGGCCCGGTCCGGCTGTTTCAGAAGGTGATCCTGCCGGCCGCCGTGCCCGCCGTCTTCACCGGCGTCCGGCTGGCCGGCGCGTACTCGATCCTCGTCCTGCTGTTCGCCGAGATGGTCGGGGCCAAGGCCGGGCTCGGCTACCTCATCCTGGACACCCAGTCCAGCTTCCGCATCCCCGAGATGTACGCCGGGATCATCACGATCTCCGCGCTCGGCCTGCTGTTCAACCTGCTGCTGATCGGCGTCGAGCGCCGCTTCTCCACCTGGAGGACCCCGTGACGAGAAACCCCGCGACGAGGAAGCTCAGGCTCAACGCCTTCCTCATGGGCGTCGGCCACCACGAGGCGGCCTGGCGGCACCCGCGCACCGAGCCGGCCAGGCTCACCGACGTACGCCACTACCAGGAGCTGGCCAGGATCGCCGAACGCGGCACGCTCGACTCGGTCTTCCTGGCCGACGGGGTGGCGCTGCAGGGCGACGTCCGGCACAACGCGCTGGGCGGGCTCGAACCGCTCACCCTGCTCTCCGCGCTGGCCGCGGTCACCGACCACGTCGGGCTGATCGCCACCGTGTCGACCACGTACAACGAGCCGTACCACGTGGCGCGCAAGTTCGCCTCGCTGGACCACATCAGCGGCGGGCGGGCCGGCTGGAACATCGTCACCTCGGCAGGGGAGGCCGAGGCACGCAACTTCGGCGTCGAACGGCCCGCCCACGCCCGCCGCTACGCCAGGGCCGGCGAGTTCCTGGAGGTCGTCACCAAGCTCTGGGACAGCTGGGAGGACGACGCCGTGCTCGGCGACCGGGCCGGCGGGAACTACGCCGACACCGGCAAGATCCACCCGATCGAGCACGCGGGCGAGCACTTCGCCGTGCACGGCCCGCTGAACACCTCACGCCCGCCGCAGGGGCATCCGCTGCTGGTGCAGGCCGGCTCGTCGGAGGACGGCAAGGAGTTCGCCGCCCGCCACGCCGAGGCCGTCTTCACCGCCCAGCAGACCCTGCGCGACGGGCAGGAGTTCTACGCCGACCTGAAGTCCCGCCTGGCCAGGCACGGCCGCGCGCCGTCGGAACTGCTGGTGCTGCCGGGCATCTCGCCCGTCATCGGCTCGACCGAGCGCGAGGCGCTGCGGCTGGAGAAGGAGCTCGAAGAGCTCATCATCCCCGCCTACGGGCTGTCGCAGCTGTCGCACCTGACCGGCATCGAGCTCGGCGAGGACGCGCTGGACCTGCCGCTGCCCGACATCCCCGTCGAGACCGAGGGCGCGCAGAGCCGCCGCAGGCTCGTCGTGGAGCTGGCCAGGCGCGAGGCGCTGACGGTCAGGGGGCTGCTGGCCAGGCTGGCCGGCGGGCGCGGCCACCGCGTGGTCGCGGGCACGCCCGAGCAGATCGCCGACGAACTGCAGGAATGGTTCCTCTACGGAGCCGCGGACGGATTCAACATCATGCCGCCGATCCTGCCCTCGGGACTGTCGGACTTCGTCGACCACGTGGTGCCTGAACTGCGGATCAGGGGGCTGTTCAGACACGAGTACGAGGGGCGCACGCTGCGCGAGAACTACGGCCTGGCCAGGCCGCGCTCACGCTACGCGGCCACCCCCGCCGGGCGGGAACGGCTGGCGGCGGTGGCGGGATGAGCATCGTCGCACTGGTCGGCAACCCCCGCGAGGGATCGCGCACGCTGGACGCGGCCGTCACGGCCGCCCACACACTCAGCCGGAGACTCGCCCACTCCGACGACCACGCCCTCGTGCCCAGCCGCGGCAGCGGGCCCGCCTGGGGGGACGGGCCCGTCTGGGGGGACGGGCCGGGCCGCAGGCTGGCTCTTATA
>NZ_JABCPZ010000251.1 GCF_013283785.1 Nonomuraea antri | reverse complement strand
GACGAGGCCATCGCGCTGCTGGGCGAGGTGCTGTCGACCGGCGGGCGGGTGGCGGCGCGGTGCAGCAGTGCCGTGGCGAGGTCCACGAGCAGCACCGGACGGTCCGGATGGGCGTCCGGAGCGTGTGACAGGGCCTCGCGCAGCACCTCGACGGCCACCTCCAGATCAGCCGCCGCGCCCGTGACCTCGAAGCGGCGCAGGCGGCGCCCGGCCAGCAGGGTCCGGCGAGCCACCGGATCGGCGCCGAGGCCGGAATCATCGCCGCGGTTCGACGCGTCAGGAGCGCCGAGCGACCCGCCGGGGACGCGATAGGGCAGGTCGGGGAGAGCGAAGTCCTTTCCTGCCGCGGGGCCCAGCGCGTCCTGGATCTCGCGGGCGGCTTCCAGCGAACGTCGGTCGCCCGTGGCCACGTACCACTCCACCAGCCCAGCCGCGTACGCGGCGAGCAGCGCCGGGTCGGTGCGGCGGTCGTGCCAGAAGTCCAGCGCGCACTGCCCGGCCCTGATGAACGCCAGCAGGTCGGCATCCGCCACCGACGCGTTCGCCCGCGAGCGTGTCAGGTCGGCCAGCGCCAGCAGCGCGCGCGACCGGTCCGGCCCGGGCTCGCGCTCGGCCGCCGTCCGGTAGGCGGCGGTCAGTTCCGGGTCGTCGGGGTGGGCCGAGTCGAGCACCGTCGCCAGCTCCCCCGCCCGTCCCGGTGCGGCCAGCGCCGCCCGCAGCAGCACGTGGACGGCGTCGTCGACGTACGCCCGCTCGCCCGTCAACCCGAACAGCCGCACCAGCCCGACGCCGACCTGCGCCAGCGCGTCCGCGGCCCAGGCCGGGTCGGGCGAGCGCATGGCCTCCTGCGGGAGCAGCCGGGCCAGCCGCTCGGCCGGTCCCGGCGCAGGACGGCTCATGGCGCGGCGCACCAGAGCCTGGACGAGCAGCCCCAGGTGCCGGTACTCGCCCGGATCGACGTGTCCGAGCACCTCCTCGACCAGCCCGGCCCAGGTCTCGGCCGGATCGCCCGCCGGTACGCGCGCGCCGCGCAACCTGTCCGGCAGGCGGGCCGGGTCGGCGACGGCCACGGCGGCGAAGAACGCGCCCGCCACGGCGGCCTCCCGGCCGCCGCCGGCCGACAGCCGGTATCTGGCCAGGTGCAGTTTGCCGATGAGACGCCAGGTGGCGGCGTCGGACAGGTCGTCGGTGCCGGCCAGCATCGCCTGCTCGGCCTCGGCCAGGGCGGCGGGGTCCAGGATCAGCTCGGGGTCGGCGACCCGCTCGAACTCCGCGATGCGAGTCTCCAGTGCCCGGACCGGATCGGTCATGGGCACAGGCTCTCACCGGCATGCCCCGCCGTACAGAACCCATCGTGCCGGAGGAGGGCGCCGGCCTCTGTCAACTTCTCGTACAGGCCACTGCGCGTAGCGGTGAGGACACGCCGCCGCGGGGTAGGCGATGACCATGCTCTATGGCAAAGAACACGTGCAGCGCTATCAGGAGACGGACGGCGCCGAAGGACACGACTGGAACGACACCACCGTCCTCCTCCTGACCACGAAGGGTCGCAAGTCCGGCAACCCGTACACGACGCCGCTGATCTACCAGGAGAGCGGCGACGACTACGTGGTGGTGGCCTCCAAGGGCGGCGACCCCGACCACCCGGAGTGGTACAAGAACCTGCAGGCCACCCCGGACGTGCAGGTCCAGGTGAAGGCCGACAAGTTCGCGGCCAGGGCCAGGACGGCGACCGAGGAGGAACGGGCGCAACTGTGGCCGCTGATGACCAGGACCTGGCCCGACTACGACGAGTACCAGAAGAAGACGGACCGCCAGATCCCGGTGGTCGTCCTGGAACGCACCCGGTAATCCGGCAGCCGACGCCACACTAGGTGCGGCTCGGACTCTTCGTGCCTTCCGCCGCGCGCCTACTGCTTGCCGTGGGTGGGGGTGATGTCCAGTTGCCGCATGCGGCGGCCGCCCCATTCGCCCAGGGCGGTGAGTGCGGCGTAGAGTGCGGCGCCTTCCTCGGTCAGGTCGTACTCGACGCGCGGCGGGGTCTCGTCGTAGACGGTTCGCCGGACGATGCCGTCCGCCTCGAGTTCGCGTAGTTGCTGGGCGAGCACCTTCTCGCTGACCCCGGGGAGGCTGCGGCGCAGTTCGCCGAAGCGGCGCAGCCGTTCGTCGAGCGCCCAGAGGATGAGCGGCTTCCACTTGCCGCCGATGACGTCCATCGCGGCGTCGAGGGCGCAGATGTAGGGCGGGTTGCGCATTCGCACCATGATAGTTCGGGGTGTGCCGCCTCGCCCGATCCGCCCGGGCACAGCGGGGGTCAGGCGGTGCGGCGCATGCGCCAGAGTGAGGCGCGGAGGTGGCCGGACAGTTCCGTCGGCACCCCGGCCGCGTCCGAGGCGGTGAGCATGGTCTCCAGTCCGGTCGCCTGCATCTCGGGGTTGTAGTCCTCCGACACGACCTCGGTCACCTCGGCGCCGGCGGTCATGAACGGGAGCATCTGCTCCATCCACGGCCGCAGCACCTCGCGCTTGAACGCCGCCACGTCGCCGCCCTCGGCGTGGACCAGGGCCACGGCGTGGTCGGCTCCGGCGCTCATGCCGTACATGCCGCTCAAGGCCGCCATGTCGTACAGTGCGGCGAATCCGGGGTCCTCGCCGGCCCACTGCGGACGTCCGAGCGGGGCGAGCGCGGGCGCCAGCCGGTCGAACAGGTCGCGCGGGCCGCTGTAGAGGATGAAGGCGCCCACGGTGCCGATCGTGGGCGGCACGGCCATGATGCCGCCGGCCAGCGACCGGGCCCCGTGCCCGGCCAGCCAGCCGGCGAGTTCGCGTGCCTGCGCGGCCGAGCCGCTGGTCAGGTTGACGAGTGTGCGTCCGGCCAGGTCCTGGGCGACGGGTTCGAGCGTCGTGCGGACGCTGGCGTCGTTCAGTAGGCACACGATCGTCAGGTCGGCGGCGGCGATCGTCGCCGCGACGCCCGGGGCCTCGCGCGCGCCGCGGGCGAGGAGGTCGTCCGCCCTGCCCGGGGTGCGGTTCCACACCGTCACCTCGTGACCGGCGTCGAGGAGCGCGCCGGCGAGCGCGCGTCCCATGGCTCCCAGGCCGAGAATGCCGATACGTAGCTGCTTCACGTTCATGCCGACCACTGTTCCCGCGGGACGCCGGACGCCACAAGAACGCACTTCCAAGTACGTGGTTACCTGCCGGTCAGTCGCCCAGCAGGGCCTCGTCGTCCGCGGGGAGCCAGGAGTGCGGCGGCCTGGCCAGCAGGTGGCGCGATCGCACCAGCTCGGCGGTGGCGGTCAGCAGCGCGTCGAGGCCGGGGTGGCGCAGGTTCTCGGGGAAGACCAGGCTGGTCAGCTCCAGCGGCACCGGGTCGGTCAGCACCCGGGTCACCGCTCCCGGCACTCCGGCGACGTGGGCGCTCGACAGCACGGGCTCGCCGTGCCTGCGCAGGTAGTGGCCCATCTCCTCGACGCCGACCGGCGGCGCGTGCGGACGGGCGAGCTTGAGCCCGAAGTCGGCGGCCAGGCGCCGGCCGAGGTCGGTCCACTCGGCGGTGGACGGGCTGCCCTCCATGACGTCCAGCGGGAAGTCGGCCAGGACGCTGAGCGGCACCTCGCCGAGCGCGGCCAGTGGATGGCTCGACGGCACCAGCACCGCGAGCTGCGACAATCGCAGCGGCACCTGGGTCAGTCCGGCGCGCAGCCGGGCGGGCAGTCCGGCGAAGCGGCCGAGTGAGACGTCGAGCCTGCCCTCGCGCATCGCCGCCACGCCGGCGGTCAGGCCGCCGTGGAAGCGGGCCAGGATCTCGGCGTCGGGCGCCAGTTCCCTGGCGCGCACCAGCGGCTGCGGCAGCTCGTGGCCCTGCATGTTGACGTCGACGAGCAGCGGACGGTCCCCGCCGCGGACGGTCGCGACCAGTTCGTCGTACATGGCGAGCAGCCGGCGGGCGGCGGGCAGGAGGCGGTCGCCCGCGTCGGTCAGCTCGACGCGGCGGGTGGAGCGGACGAACAACGTGACGCCGAGCTGCTCCTCCAGGCGGCGCACGTCGCGGCTGAGCGCCTGCTGCGCCACGTAGAGCCGCGCCGCGGCCCGGCCGAAGTGCAGCTCTTCCGCCACGGCGACGAATCTGGCCAGCAATTTCAGATCCATGCCTCTACCAGGGTCGCCCCGCGCCGATCCGACGGCCGCGAGAAGGAGGTCGGGTGAGGCGTCCATTGTCCCCGGACGCCGGCCGATACGCGAATCCGCGCACCGGGAACGGTTTACCTGCGGCCCGCGCGACTCCTATTCTGTGAGGCATTTGTGACGGGGACGACAGGGGGCGGGAAATGGGCGTCGAAGGCCGGCTCGAATGAGGTGGAGAATCGCCCCGGCCACGCTCATCGGCGCGGTCGCGGCCTTATCGATTTTCCTGATGTTCGGAACCCCCGATGAATCCCCGGAGCCGGTGATTCGGCGGCCACCGGCCCTGGCTCCTGCCACGGAGGTCTGGCCCGAGGCCGTCAGCATGCTCCCGGCCGAGCTCGAAGACGGTACGTGGCTGTGGCCGGTCGGCGCGCTCGGCCGGGACGAGATCCTGCTGATCGCCCAAGCGCGCCGTCCCGCGTTCTTCGGTTTCGACACCAGGACCAAGTCCCGGCGGCTGCTGGCGCGGGCGCCGGAATGGGCCTCGTGCGGCGGCTGCTTCGAGATTCAGAAAACCGCCATCGGCGCCGACCTGATAGCCGTCATCGTCAAGGGTTACGCCCCGGACGCCACGACAGGCGGAAAGCGGCACTACGAAATCTGGACGATGCCGAGAACCGGCGGCGCGATGCGCATGGCCGTGCGCCTGCCGGAGAATCTCCAGGCCGAGGAAGCGTATGTCGACGGGTTCCAGATCGTCGGAAACACCGCGGTCTGGTGGGGAATCGACAGCGACATCTGGCGGGTCCCGCTGGCCGGTGGAACGCCCGAGCAGGTCCGCCCGGGCGACCGCGCGCACGTGAGCTCGTGGCCGTGGGCCCACGACGCGGCCGCGAAGACGATCATCCATCTCGGCACCGGCGAGGAGATCGACGTCGACGCGACCGGCCATCCCCTGGCCTGCGATTCCGTCTGGTGTGTCGGCGCGGACGGCCGTTCGGACGAGGTGGTGGTGCTGAAGGCCGACGGCGGCGGACGCGTCACCGTGCCGGGGACCGTTCTCATGTTCAAGCCGCCGATCCACAACCGGCTCGTGCTGCTCCGCATGCCCGGCCGGCAGTACGGGGGAAGTTTCGGCGGCTCGGCGCTGGGCGCGATCGTCCAGCTCTACGACATCTGCACGCGGCGGCAGGCGTTTCTCGGATCCGCCACGCTGGCCCGGGCCGAGCTGCCGTGGGACGCGATCCGGCTCGGCGCGCACACGCCGGAAGGGCCCATCGTGTACTGGCGGGCCGGCGGGAACCGGTTCGTCGTCGTGGACCTGGCCCGCATCACCGCACACCCCTGCGCGTCCTGATTAACTACAAAACCGCGTCAATCACGAAATTTCCGGTGTTGGACGGCGACAGCGCCGCGTCGGCACGCTGGACGCGATGAAACTCCTGACCAGATGGGCCGAGGCGGTCCGCCGTGCAGGCGGCGGAACCCCTCCCCGGCCGGCACACGTCCGCGTCCTGTTCGGCCTGCCCGGCCGGCCCGGCACCTGCCCCTGCCTCCTCGACCTGCCGCACGACCGTCGAGCGCACCCGCGCGACTAGAACGTGATCAGCGGCTCGCCGACGAAGTCCGCGATGAAGTTGACGAAGAAGAAGCCGAAGAACAGGAAGTTGAGCACCAGGATCGCGTAGTGCCAGGGCCGGGGCCTGGCCGGCCGCGGCAGCCTGCTGTTGAGGTACATCAGCAGGAACGGGTACAGCAACGCCCCCAGGTTCGACATGTTCGCCGACCACTCCACCAGCCCCACCGGCAGGTTGAACTGGATGATGACCGAGATGACCACCAGCAGCACGATCATGAACGGGTAGTAGAACCGCCGCGGGTCGCCCTCGATCCTGGCCCGCAGCCGCGGGCTGGTGGCGTGGGCGGCGTCCGTGGTCACCCGGACCATGGCCTCGAAGATGCCGAGCTGCGTGGAGAACAGGATCAGCACGCCCAGCACCAGCGCCACGTAGAAGACCGTGCGGCCGTACTCGTCGCCGAGCGCCGCGGCCACGAACGTGGGCACGTTGCCCCGCGTCGGCTTCTCGCCCGACAGGTTCACCGCCTGGGCCATGAGGATGGTCGGCAGCAGCATGCCGAACATGGCGCCGACGAAGAACACGCCCCACATGTCCACCAGCAGTAATCGGTACCAGCGCCGCCACAGGCCCCGGTTGCGCTCGTCGTCGGGGAACGTGACGCCGCTGGCCAGGATCTCGCGCCGGCCGCCGCGCAGCCCCGCGAGGTACCCGGCGCGGTGGCCCATGCCGTAGCCCTTGTCGCGGTAGTGGCCCATGACGTACCAGTTGAGGCCGGAGGCCAGCGCGGTGAAGCCGGCCAGCGCGCCGAGCTGGGTGGCGGTGATGCCGGCGGGCGGCGCGGCCGGGGTGAAGAACCCTCTGATGCCCTCCCACCACAGCGAGGCGGGCACCACGAACAGGTCCACGACGAGCAGGGCGAGCAGGATGGCGCCGACCATCATCCAGTTGGCCAGCTCCAGCGCCCGGCTGATGCGCCGCGCGGTCGCGGTGATGAGGAACACCAGCACGAGCAGCGCCACGCCCCACAGCCGCGGCTCCTGCGCCCCCGCGGGCGGCGCCACGCCGTGCACCAGCGCGTAGACGCCCTGCCCTGCCGCGCCCGCCCACCCGCCGGCGATGAACGCGAAGATCACGATGAGGACGGAGAGCGGCACCCAGAGCGGCCAGCCGGGCGGCACCCGGCCCCACCCGACCACCGGGGTCTCCCCCGTGGCCACCACGTATCTGGAGCATTCGACGTTGTAGAAGGTCTGCAGCAGGGCCGAGACCAGGATGACCCAGCCGACGCCGACGAACCCGTACTGTCCCACGTTCAGCGGCCCGAGCAGCCATTCGCCGCTGCCGATGGAGATGCCGAGCGCGATCAGGCTCGGTCCTACCGCGAACTTGACCAGTTCCTTGGGCCCGATCCTGGAGACCTTGAAGACCTCCTCGGGCGTGGGCAGGTCGGCGACTTCGAGATCCGGGCGGCTGACTCCGAGTGGATGCGACATCTCACTGCCTCCTGAGGTTCAGCGTGGTCCTGAACCATCTCCTCAGCAAGGCCCAAAGGGAACGAACGGCGGCGCCCGTTCGATGATCAGTCATGGCAGAGATTCCGTATGACAGGCAGGAACAGCTCGCGCAGATCCAGAGCGGGCTGATGCCCGGCGAGCAGATCATCGCGGTGTACGACGCGATCGGCGCGGGCACCGGTTTCCTCGGGCTGACCGACCGCCGGGTGATCGTGCAGGACAAGTCGTTCGCGGGGAACTTCTTCTCCTCCGGCTCCATCGCCGTCCATGTGGGGACTCACACGTACGAGGTGGAGTTCCGCGGGGACAACAAGGCGCACCACGTCCACAACGTGATCCTGCACTTCATCGCGCGCAACTAGCCCGTCAGCGAGCTGTAGAGGTCGAGCGTGCGCTGCGCGATGCGCTCCCAGGAGAAGTGCTCGATCGCCCTGACCCGGCCCGCGGCGCCCATGCGCCTGGCCCGGTCGGGGTCGCGCAGCAGGGAGTTGACCCGGTCGGCCAGGTCGGCGGCGAACAGCTCCGGGTCGTCCGGGGTGCCGTCGGCGCCCTGGTCGATCGGGACCAGCAGGCCCGTCTCGCCGTTGGCGACCACCTCGGGGATGCCGCCGGTGGCCGTGGCGACGACGGCCGTCTCGCAGGCCATGGCCTCCAGGTTGACGATGCCCATCGGCTCGTAGACCGACGGGCAGACGAACACGGTGGCGTGCGTGAGCAGCTGGATCACCTCGGGCTTGGGCAGCATCTCCGAGATCCAGAACACGCCCTCCCGGTCAAGCCCGCGCACCAGCTCGGTGACCTCGGCGGCGATCTCCGGGGTGTCGGGCGCCCCGGCGCACAGGACGAGCTGAGCGCCCGCGTCGAAGGAGCGCGCCGCGTGCAGGAGGTGGACCAGGCCCTTCTGGCGGGTGATGCGGCCGACGAAGACGACGTACGGCTCGCCCGGGTCGATGCCGTGCTTCTTCAGCACGTCGAGGCCGGGGTCGGGGGCGTACTCGACGGTGTCGATGCCGTTGTGTATGACGCTCACCCGGTCAGGGCTGATCTCCGGGTAGGCGGCCAGGACGTCTCTCCGCATGCCCTCCGAGACCGCGATCACCGCGTCGGCCGAGGCCAGAGCGGTGCGCTCGGCCCACGACGAGATCGTGTAGCCGCCGCCGAGCTGCTCGGCCTTCCACGGCCGCAGCGGTTCGAGGCTGTGCGTGGTGACGACGTGCGGGATGCCGTGCAGCAGCTTCGCGACATGCCCGGCGAAATTGGCGTACCAGGTATGCGAGTGAACGAGGTCCGCGCCCTCGCATCCCGCGGCCATCTCCAGGTCCACGCCGAGCACCTGGAGCGCGGCGTTCGCGTGCTCCAATCCCCCGGGCACCCGGTAGGCGGAGACGCCGGTGACGTCGCGGTCGGCGCCGAAGCAGCGCACCCGGACGTCGGCCAGTTTCCGCAGCTCCCTGGCCAGGTATTCCAGGTGGACCCCGGCCCCGCCGTACACCTCGGGCGGATACTCACGGCTGAGCAGATCAACGCGCATGACTAGACCCTACGAGGAACCCAAGCGCCGGGCACGCATTGACAAGGCCGCGGTCAGCGCCTGCGACGGGCACGTTGATGTACAAATCCCAGCAGAGTGGGACACGAGGGGAGAGTGCCGTGCGGGGTTTCGTCGATAGATCGGCCATTTGGGGGTAGCGTCCTGGACATGAGGTCCCGGAGGGTGCTTGCGGTCGTGCTGGCAGGTGGAGAGGGTAAGCGGCTCATGCCGCTCACGGCGGATCGGGCGAAACCGGCCGTGCCATTCGGGGGGATGTATCGGCTCATCGACTTCGTGCTGTCGAACCTGGCCAACGGCGGCTACCTGAAAATCGTGGTGCTGACCCAGTACAAGAACCACAGCCTCGACAGGCATGTCTCGCGTACCTGGCGGCTGTCGGCGATGCTGGGCAACTACGTCACGCCGGTGCCGGCGCAGCAGCGGCTGGGCCCGCGCTGGTTCTCCGGCTCGGCCGACGCGCTCTTCCAGAACCTGAACCTGATCTACGACGAGATGCCCGAGCACGTCATCGTCTTCGGCGCCGACCACATCTACCGGATGGATCCGCGGCAGATGGTCGAGCAGCACGAGGACTCCGGCGCGGACGTGACGGTGGCCGCCATCAGGCAGCCGCTGTCGCTGGCCGACCAGTTCGGGGTGATCGAGACCGATCCGGAAGGGCGCAGGATCGTCGCGTTCAGGGAGAAGCCGAAGGACGCGGTGGGCCTGGCCGACTCCCCCGACGAGGTGTTCGCGTCGATGGGCAACTACGTGTTCAAGACGCAGTCCATGATCGACGCGCTACGTGAAGACGCGCTCGACCCGACCAGCAAACACGACCTGGGCGGCAACATCATCCCGATGATGGTCAAGTCGGGCGGCGCCGACGTCTACGACTTCGCGAACAACGTGGTGCCCGGCTCCAGCGAGCGCGACCGGGGCTACTGGCGCGACGTGGGGACGCTCGACGCGTACTACGAGGCGCACATGGACCTGATCTCGGCGCACCCGGTGTTCAACCTCTACAACGACAAGTGGCCGATCTTCACCGGGCACGACCCGCTGCCGCCGGCCAAGTTCGTGCACAACGACGGCGACCGGGTGGGCCGGGCGATCGACTCGCTGGTGTCGCCGGGAGTGATCGTCTCGGGTGGCACGGCGTGCCGGTCGATCCTGTCGCCGAACGTGGTGCTGCACTCGCACTCGCTGGTGGAGGACTCGGTGCTGATGGAGAACGTCAAGGTCGGGCGGGGGGCGATCGTGCGCAAGGCGATCATCGACAAGAACGTGGTGATCCCCGACGGCGCCCGCATCGGCTTCGACCTCGACTACGACCGCACCAGGTTCGCGCTGACCCGCGGCGGGGTCGTGGTGATCGGCAAGAACGAGATCGTGGACCGCTGACCCCCGCCCGCCCGGCTACCACATGCGGAAGTCGTAGGCGGCGGGGAGCGGGTGCTCTCGGCGGGCCCGTTCCTCGATCTCCGGCCCCGGCCTCCAGCAGGCGGATCCGCCCGCTGGCCGGGGTCGAGTGCGTCGATCCTGGTGAGCGCCTTGTCCGCGAGCCCGGCGGCCAGCAGGGCGCGCAGCAGCTCCACGGTCAGCGGGAGCACGCCGGGGGCCAGCGCGTGCGCTTCGAGCAGCAGCGGGGCCATCTCCCGCGCCACATCTGCAACGCTCTCCGCGGCTTCCGATCTGAGAGGGGCCAGGCGCGTGCTCTCCGCGAGGCACCGGAGCGCCCAGGGCGTGCGGCGCAGCTCCAGCGACTCCGTCCAGGCCCGCCGCGCCCCCTCCGCGTCGCCGTCGGCCCATCTGACCAGCCCGAGGTGGTAGCGCGCGTGCCGGTCCGCCGGGTGCTTCTCCAGCAGCTCGCGCCAGTGCCCGCCGGTGACGGGCGCGGCGGGCGGATCGCTGGCGGGCAGCAGTCCGGTACGCCACAGCTCGGCCCACGGCCGCTGCTCCGCGCCCGGCTCGCCGAACGGCAGGCCGTCCAGCTCGGGTACGGCCTGCGCCAGCACCTCCAGCGCGCCCCAGCCTGACCCGTGCGCCAGCCGCTCACCATGACATTCCGCAGGTGCGGACTGGCGCTCAGCGGCCTCCAGGAGGCCTTCGAGCACGCCCGGCGGCACCAGACGGTCCACCGCCTCGCCGGCGGCCCGCCGCGCCTCGTCCCAGCCGCCGTGGACGCTCGCCGGGTCGGCTTCGAGCAGCCCGTACGCCTCGATCCAGGTCCAGGTGGTGTGCCCGGGCATCGGCAGGTGTTCGAGCTGGGTGCGTGCCAGACCTCCCTGGATCTCCAGGTAGCGGGCGTCGGGCCCGCTCAGCCATTCCTGCCGGCGCAGCCCGCCCACGCCGGTACCCCGGTGGAAGAGCTTGCGCCCGCGCAACCGGTCGGTGGACACGTGCGCGAGGCCGCGGCCGGTGCCGTCGAGTGCGGGGAAGTCGATCGTGCGCAGGTCGGCCGTGTAGTCGAAGTGGAAGGCGCGCGCGGCGGGCGCGACCACCCGGACGTCGGCCGCCTCGGGGACGGCGATGTTCGACCACCAGTAGGCCGGAGTCTCGTCCCCGGTCACGTTGTGGATGCTCACCTGGACGAACAGCGTGGGCGAGCCTTCGGGCAGCCAGGCGTCGATGCTGAGCACCAGGCGGCGCATGCGCTCGAACTCGTACATGCGCAACATCGGCGTGCCGTCCGGGGCGGACGTGCGCAGGGCGTGCAGCGGCTCGCAGGTGAGCGGTCAGTGCCCGGTGGCGCCCAGGTTCCACTCGACGCCTCCGGCCGGCCAGGCGTCGCGCAGGGCGAGGTTGGCGGGCTGGAGTATGGGGTTGCGGTGCAGCAGCTCACGGCCGGACGGCCGGTGCACCAGCGACCAGAGCCGGCCGCCGTAAGAAGGGACGAACGTGGCGCTCAACACCTCGTTCTCCACCACCACGACCGGGATGTCGCGGAGCGTGCGTAACCGGGTGTATCCGTCCTGCTTGGTGTAGGGCAGGAGGGAGGTGGGCTGACCGTGGCGGATCTGAGCGGTCATCTCCGCATCGGCCCCGGTGATGCCCGGTCGTGCCCGGGTGCCGTGCAGGATGGGCAGCGGACCGGCCACCGGCGGCTCGGCCGCGGGCAGGTGGAGGCTGTCCGGACGCACGGCAGTGCTCATGATGCTCCCCGAGTCAGAAGACCAGAGCGCGATCCTAAGCCGGGGCGAGCGGCTCCTCGCCTGACGGGCGAAGAGCAGGGGTGGAGGGGCGGAGGGGGTCCGGCCGGGGCGCGATGCCCCGGAACCGGACCCTACCGGCGTGATCAGAACCAGGCGCCGAAGTGACCCGGCCAGAGGCCGTGGCCCCAGTGGTGACCGTGGCCGTGGCCGTGACCGTGACGCCAGTCGTAGCTCGGACGGCGAACGAGGCCGTCGTCGCACGCGTCGGCGTCGCGCTCGGTGGCCGAGACACCCCACGGGTGAATGCGGAGCGACGTCGTCTCGTCAGACGTGCTCAGGTCGCACGAGACGACCCTCCCGTGGCCCGGGTCCGCGCTGGCCGGGCCGGCCAGCGCGACCACCGCGGCAGCGGCCAGTGCACCGCCGACGGCGATGAGGCTACCTTTCATGATCTCCCCCTGTAATCACGAAGTGACATCGGTGATCACTGTACGTAGTCGGTCCGGATCGTGGGGTAACGCCACGCCGAGATTCATCTCGTCGCTTTGCCGGTTCGGACGGGTCACATCGACGTCATGTCGTCACCTGAGCGGTCACGACGGGGATGTCGGCTTGCTGCGGATGCCGGATCAGGGGCCGGCCACGCGGATCGTCGTGGTGTGCGAGGCCCCCGCGCCGCCGGTCGGCCACTCGTGGACGAGGGTGAGCGCGGCGCCCGTCGTGACGCCGGTGACCAGCGGATCGCGGTGGAGCACCGCGGCGACCGGCCGGTTCCAGGTGACGGTCAGGATGTCCAGGTCGCGGCGGGGATCGGCCACGGACAGCGTGGCGGTGCCGTCGGGGCGTGCCACGATCAGCACCGCGCAGGGGGCGGAGGCGGTGAGCGCGCCCACCGTCCCGGCGACCCAGAAGTTGACCGCGGTGAGCCCCAGCGACGGGACGTGCACGCCCTGCTGCCCGGCGGTGTTGGCGAGCACGCGCGCCCAGCCGGGGTCGGCCGCCCTGGCCCGGGTGTACGCGGCGGTGGCGCCGGGCAGGAGGTGGTAGACGTAGTCGGCGCCGGCGGGGTCGACGCCGTGATCGAGCCAGAGCGTCACGTAGTCCCTCGCCACGGCGTCCCTGGACACGGCGTCCCTGGACACGGGGCCGGCCGCCTCGCTCGTTCGGCGTTCGCGTCTCACGTGCAGGGCGGCGGTGCCGTCCGGCAGCACGTAGCCGCCGTGCCCCTCCAGGTGGGCCCAGGCGCCCGCGACGGTGAGCGGCGCGGCGGTCCTGCGGTTGTCGACGACGGTCTCCACCGCCGTCCCGTCATCGGCGGTGATCCCGGCGCCGAGGCAGAGCACCGCGTCGTCGAGGAAGAACCACGACTTGACGGCCTCCAGGCTGCTCTCCAGGCCGCTCAGGTGCTGCCCGACGCCGGCGTACCGGCCGTCCGTCACGCCGCCGACCCAGCGCCAGGGCGGACGGGCCTCGCCCCACGCGCCGCCCGCGCCGTCGGGCAGGCGGCGGGCCGAGACGGTGGTGCCGGGGAGGCGGTAGGGGTCGACGGTCTGCCAGAACGCGTCGGAGTAGTGGTCGGCGTGGTGGTCGCCCTGCCGGTTGGCGTGGGGGTCGCCGTGGTCGTCGGCCCACCAGTAGAGCATTCCCGAGCCGGTGTGCCAGCCGCGCAGGTTCTCGCCGTTACCGTGCTCGTAGTGCGCCACCCGGTCCGAGGACATGCTGAGCGCCGCGCACCACCCCGGCCTGCGGTGCACGGCCCGTGCGCTGCTGGGCATCAGCCGGTGTCCCGAGGGCTCGTCCGCGGCCGGGATCGTCTCGTCGGCGAGCACGGCAGAGAGCCTGGCGTGGAAGGCCGGGTCGTCGGTGTCGAGCAGGCGTCCGGGGACGCCGCGGCGCGCCCAGCCCTTGACCATGGCCTGCCAGCGCGCCCGGTCGGCGGCCGGGGCGGATTCACCGAGCAGCAGGACGGCCGCGGCGATCTCCCGTCCCTTGTCGTGGTCGCCGTACGGTCGCCGGCCGATGCCGCGGCCCCTGACCAGGTCCATGCAGAACCCGTCGCGGACGAACGGCGCGAAACTCCCCATCACCCACTCGAAGACGACCGGGGCGTCGAGCTGCCAGGGCGTGCCGCGCAGCACCGCGAACAGCGTGGCCAGGCCGGACAGCAGCGACACCCCGTACCCGCCCTGGTAGGGAACGGTGGAATGCTGGATGAACGAGCCGTCCCGGTAGAAGCCATCGCCTTCCGTCACGTACGGGAAGACCGGGGTGAGCGCGGCGGCGGCCAGCGTGACCTTGCGCGCGTCGCCGCCGAGGAGCCCGCGCAGCAGCATGACCAGGCACAGGTCCACCCGGTTGGCCCCGGTGGAGTTGCCGGCGTAGCGGGCGAGCACGGTCTCCGGGACGAAGTGGTCGACCGCGCGCAGCAACGCCCCGGCCTCGCGCGGATCGATCAGCTCGGGACCGATCAGCTTTGGGCCCATCCGTTCTGGGCCGACCCGTTCTGGGCCGATCAGCAGGGCCGCGTCGAGCAGGGACTTGGGCACGCCGATGCGCCAGTGCCACCAGTTGCCCGCGGGCTCGGCGCCGGCCGCGTACACCTGCCGCAGGTAGTGGCCGATCCCGGTCGCGACGGCCGCGCCGAGCGCGGCGTCGCCGGTCACGCCGGTGCCGGCCAGCGCGTACGCCCTCGCCATCGCGCGCAGCCTGCGCGGCGTGCCGGCGAAGGCGGGGAAGGCCAGGCCGGGCCAGAGCGACCCGGGCCGGGGATCCATCGAGTCCCGATACCTGGCCGCCGCCCGGCCCAGCCTCAGCAGCAGCCCACGGTACGGCTCCGCACCCGGGTCGTACCACGGCACGCTCGGGTCGCCCGAAGAGGCACCCTGACCGCTCCCTGAAGCCCCCGAAGCCCCGGAGGCTCCCGAAGCACCGGCGCTGACCGCGCGCCACCGGGCGGTCACCGTGGCCAGCGCGGCGGCCGCCCCCTCGGGGACGCGCACGGTGGGCGGCTCAGGGGCGGACCCGGTGGCGGGAAGCGCGACCCCGGCCGCCGCGAGCCCGCCGAGCACGAGCGCCGACCGCCTGGAATATCCCGCCACGCCTGGGATTATCGCCCTATATCCGGACATGCGACCGCACCCGCAACCCCGGCGTACCGTCCCCGATCGTGCCCGCCCCCGCCGAGCACCGGCCCGCCGCACGCCTCTTGAT
>NZ_JABCPZ010000250.1 GCF_013283785.1 Nonomuraea antri | reverse complement strand
CCCCACACCAGCTTGCTCAGCGACCCGATCGTGATGATCTGCTCGCCCCGGCTGAAGGCGGCCAGCGGCGGCGGGGTGTGCCCGGAGAAGGTCAGCTCGGCGTTGACCTCGTCGTCGATCAGCGGCACGTCGTGTTCCGCGGCGAGTGTGGCCAGGCGTCTGCGCTCGGCGTCCGGCATGATCGTGCCGCTCGGGTTGCGCCCGGTGGGCACGCAGTAGAGCAGCGCGGGGCGTTCGCGCAGGGCGTCCCGCAGCCCAGGCCGGCCCCACGGCTTGATCACCGCGGCGCTGTGCCGGAACGCCTCCAGCGCGCCCGGGTAGGTCGGCGACTCGGTCAGCACCGTGTCGCCGGGCGAGACCAGCAGCGCGCACAGCAGCGTGAGCGCCTGCTGCGCGCCGGTCGTCACCATGATCTCCGCCGTGGACGTGGGCACGCCGCGCGCGGTGTAGTACGCGGCCAGGGCCTCGCGCAGGACCTGGTTCCCGGCCGGCTGGTAGCCCAGGTCGCGCGTGCCGGCCAGCCGCTCGCCCGCCTCCTGATACGCCTCGAACATGGCCTGCGGCGGCTCGTCCGGCGCGGCGCAGGTCAGCAGCTGCACGCCGTCCGGCGGGTGCAGGATGTGCAGCAGCAGCGGGTTGGCGGGCACGCCGTCGGCGGCGCGGGTGGCCGGCAGGTCGAGCGGCGCGACCCGGGTGCCGCTGCCCTGGCGGCGCAGCACCCGGCCCTCCTGCTGGAGCAGGTCGTAGGCGGCCACGACGGTGCCCCGGCCCACGGCCAGCCGCCTGGCCAGCGTGCGGTCGGGCGGCATCAGGTCGCCGGGCGCGAGCACGCCGTCGTCGATCAGCGCCCGCAGCCTGGCCGTGAGCAGCAGGTACAGCGGCCCGCGCCCCGACGCCCAGCGGCCGAGCAGGTCCACCAGGTCGTCGATATTGGCCCTATTCATGGACCAATTCTGTGTCATTGGCTCTGACGCCGCGACTTTTCCGGCGAGATGCTGGCTGTATGAGCGAATTCAGCCGAGCGGCCAGCCTGGAGACCCGGGCCGTCCACCTGCCGCAGCCGCCCATCGAAGGCAGCCGTCCGATCGCCGTGCCCATCTACCAGACCTCGGGTTTCACCTTCGACGACCCGGCGGTGATGGCCGACGCGATGAGCCGTCCCGACGGCGCGTTCGTGTACGGGCGCTACACCAACCCGACCGTCCGCTCGCTGGAGCAGGCCGTCTCTGGCCTCGAAGGCGGCGCGGCCGCCATCGCCACGGGCTCGGGCATGGGCGCGATCAACACCGTGCTGCTCGCCCTGCTCAAGCCCGGCGACCACCTGATCGCCCAGCGGTCGCTGTACGGCGGCACCGCGGCGATGATCAACGAGCTGGTGTCGAGGTTCGGCATCACGGTCACGTACGTGCCGGAGAACGACCCCGAGGCGCTGCGCCTGGCCGCCCGACCCGAGACCAGGCTCGTCTACCTGGAGACGATCAGCAACCCGATGACGCTGGTCGCCGACCTGCCCGGGATGTTCGCCGCCGCCCGTGACCTGGGCATCGTCTCGGTGGTCGACAACACGTTCGCCACGCCGATGCTCTGCCGTCCGGTCGAGCACGGCGCGGACGTCGTGCTGCACTCCACGACCAAGTACCTCGGCGGGCACACCGACGTGGTCGGCGGCCTGGCCGTCTTCGCCGACCAGGGGCTCTACGAGCGGGTGTGGCACTTCGCGATCGAGCTGGGGGCCTCGGCCGACCCGTTCGCGTCGTGGCTGACGCTGCGCGGGCTGCAGACGCTGGCGCTGCGCATGGAACGGCACTGCGCCAACGCCGCGCTGCTGGCCACCCGGCTGGCCGAGCACGAGGCGGTCACGGCGGTGCACTGGCCGGGGCTGGCCTCGCATCCCTCGTACGAGCTGGCGGGCAAGCTGCTGACCGGCTTCGGCGGCGTGTTCTCCTTCGACCTGGCCGGCGGGCGCGCGGCGGGGGAGCGGTTCATGCGCTCGGTACGCCTGGCCCTGCTGGCCCCCTCGCTGGGCGGCGTGGAGACTCTCGTCCTGCACCCGGCGACCACCTCGCACCGCGCGCTCAACGCCGAGGAACTGGCCAGGTCGGGCATCGGCGAGGGGACCGTGCGCATCGCGGTCGGCATCGAGCACCCCGAGGACCTGTGGGCCGACCTCGCGCAGGCTTTGACATAGCACTTAGGTATTTAGGAAAATGCCTAAGTGCTATCCGAGTTGCGCGCCCTGGCCAGCGAACCCCGCCTGCGGATCCTGGGCTGGCTGAAGGACCCGGTCGCCCACTTCCCGCCGCAGACCGACGGCGACCTGGTCGACGACGGCGTGTGCTCGCTGTTCATCGCGAACAAGCTCGGGATGACCCAGCCGAGCGCCACGGAACACCTCAAGATCCTCGAACGCGCCGGTCTCATCCGGGGCAGGAAGATCAAGCAATGGGTGTTCTACCGGCGTGACGAGGACCGGATAGCCGCGCTGAAACGGACGATCGAGGGAGAGCTGTGACGGTCACGTACGACGACGTCGCCAGGGCGGCCGCGCGAATCTCCGGCCACGTGCTGCGCACGCCCGTGCTGGAGGTCTCGCCGGGGCTGATCCTCAAGCTGGAGCTGCTGCAGCACTCCGGGTCGTTCAAGGTGCGCGGGGCGTTCAACCGGATCCTGTCGGCCGGCGAGCTGCCCGCCGCCGGGGTGATCGCGGCCAGCGGCGGCAACCACGGGCTCGCGGTGGCGTACGCGGCGCGGGCGCTCGGGGTGCGGGCGGAGATCTTCGTGCCCGAGGTGACGAGCCCGGTCAAGGTGGCCGGGCTCCGGGCCCTGGGCGCGGACATCACCCAGACCGGGGCGATCTACGCCGAGGCCGCGGAGGCGGCGGCCAAGCGCCGGGCCGAGACCGGCGCGCTCGACGTGCACGCCTACGACCAGCCCGAGGTGGTGGCCGGGCAGGGCACCACCGGGACGGAGCTGGTGGAGCAGACGGGCGGGGTCGACACCGTCCTGGTGGCGGTGGGCGGCGGCGGCTTCGCCGCGGGCATCACCGTCGGAACCTCCACCGCGCCAGGCGATGGGGGTGGGCCGCGGATCGTGGCGGTCGAGCCGGTGGACATCCCCACGCTGAACCGGGCGCTCGCCGCGGGCGGCCCGGTGCCGGTGCCGGTCAGCGGGGTCGCCGCCGACGCGCTCGGGGCGAGCCTGCTCGGCGGCCTCGCCCACGGGATCCTGTCGGGGCCGCGCGTGCGGAGCGTGCTCGTGACCGACGAGGCGATCGTGGCGGCCCGCCGCACCCTGTGGGAACGGCACCGCATAGCCGCCGAGCACTCGGGGGCGACGGCGTACGCGGCGTTGCTCTCCGGCGCCTACCGGCCGGCGGCGGGGGAGCGGGTCGCGGTGGTGGTGTGCGGCTCCAACACCGACGTCACGACGCTGGCCTGACCGGTGCGTCCCCGGCCGGGGACGCACCTTCGATCGGGCGGCTAGCTGTAGGAGTGCTCGGGCGCGGGGAAGGCGCCGGAGGTGACGTCCGCGGCGAACTCGCGCACCGCCCGGTCCATCTCGCCGGCCAGGTCCGCGTACTGCTTGACGAACTTGGCCGGGCGCGGGGTCAGGCCCATGAGGTCCTGCCACACCAGCACCTGGGCGTCGGTCGACGGGCCGGCGCCGATGCCGATCGTCGGGATCGCCAGCGACGTCGTCACCCGCTGCGCCAGGTCGGCGGGCACGCACTCCAGCACCACCGAGAACGCCCCGGCCCGCTCCAGGTCCTTGGCGTCGGACATCAGCTCGTCGCCCGACTGGCCGCGGCCCTGCACCCGGTAGCCACCCAGGACATTCACCGACTGCGGGGTGAGCCCCAGGTGCGCCATCACCGGGATGCCGGCCGAGACCAGCGTCTCGACCTGCGGCAGCACCCGGCGGCCGCCCTCCAGCTTGACCGCGTGCGCGCCGGCCTCCTTCATGAAGCGCGCCGCCGACTCCAGCGCCTGCTGCGGCGAGCCCTGGTACGACCCGAACGGCAGGTCGGCCACCACCAGCGCCCGCGACGAGCCGCGCACCACGGCCGCGGTCAGCGGCAGCAGGTCGTCGACCGTGACCGGGAGCGTGGACTCGTAGCCGTAGACGACCATCGCCGCCGAGTCGCCGACCAGCATCACCGGGATGCCCGCCTGGTCGAACACGCGGGCCGTCATCGCGTCGTAGGCGGTGACCATGGGCCACCGCTCTCCGCGTTCCTTGGCCGCGGCCAGGTCGCGGACCGTGACTCTGCGTCCTGAGACTCCGCCGTACAGCGCGGACGGAGCCGTGGAAGATGTCGAAGAGGACATGGGGTATCCCTCCAGAACAGTCTCGAGGCGCCCCAGTGGCGTCCCCGGACTCTTCCGATGATGTCACGCGCGGAAAACCCGTGGCGAAAGTGTCGGTTCTCCTTGCCACAATAGGCGAGGAGGTAAGCAACAAAAATGGCGATCAAACCTTACCGGCAGCTCTTCCGGCTTCCAGGCGTGCGCACCCTGCTCCTGGTGGGGCTGGTGGCGCGCATCCCGTCCACGGCCACGGGCATGGCGCTCACCCTCTACGTGGTCACCGTGCTCAAACCGGACGACTACGCCCTGGCCGGGCTGGTCACCATGGCCAGCACCGTCGGCATGGCGATCGGCTCGCCGATGTCGGGAAGGTTCGTCGACAAATACGGCCTGCGTCCCGTGCTGGTCGCCACCACGCTCGCCCAGGCGGCGTTCTGGAGCACCGCCTGGCTGCTGCCGTACCCGGTGCTGGTGGTGGCCGCCGTGGCGGCCGGGCTGCTGGCGCTGCCGGTGTTCAGCGTGATCAGGCAGTGCCTGGCCGCGATGGTGCCGATCGAGCAGCGGCGCACCGGGTTCACGCTCGACTCGATGCTGGTCGAGCTGTCGTACATGGCCGGGCCCGCGCTCGCGGTGGCCGGCATGACCACGCTGCCTCCCGGCGTGACGATGGGGATCATCGGCGCCGGCATGACCGGCGCGGGCCTGGCGCTGATCGTGCTCAACCCGCCCATCCGCTCGGCCCAGGAGCTGACGGAGCCCGAGGTGCGGGTGCCGCGCCGGCAGTGGCTCACGCCCGGCCTCATCGCGCTGCTCGGCACCGCCGCGGCGGCCACGTTCGTGCTCACGGCCACCGAGCTGGCGCTGGTCGCCACCATGAACAAGGCCGGGCAGAACGCCTGGATCGGGCTCGCCGTGGCCATCTGGTGCCTCTACTCGCTGGCCGGCGGCTTCGTGTACGGCGGCCTGTCGCGCGGACTCTCGCCGCTGGTGCTCATCGCCGGGATGGGCCTGCTGACCGTGCCCGTGGGCCTGGTCGGCGGCGGCTGGTGGTGGCTGCTGCTGGCGCTGCTGCCGGCCGGCGTGCTGTGCGCGCCCGCGCTGTCGGGCACCGTCGACGTGCTCAGCCGCTGGGTGCCCGCCGCCGCCAGGGGCGAGGCGATGGGCTACCACGGCACGGCGCTGCTGATCGGCGGCGCGGCCTCGGCGCCCATCGCCGGCGCCGTCATCGACAGCGCCGGGCCGGCATGGGCGTTCGCGGTGGCCGGGCTGGTGGGCGTGGCCATGGTCGTGGTCGCGCTGCCGTTCTGGCGGCGCCGTCCGGTCTCGGCGGACCCGGGGCCCGCGATCGTCGAGGAGCGCGCGCCGGTCGCCGTCGAGAGCTGAACGCCGGGGGCTACCCGCGGCTGGTCGCGCGGTCGCCGGCGCGGGTGACGATGCTCCACGGCACCCCGTCGAGCGGCCGCAGGTCCGCTCCGGCGTCGAGGAGCAGGGCGCCGGCGGGCAGGCGCGGCGAGTTGGCGGCCACCACCCGGCCTTCCGCGTTCACCAGCGTGATCTGCGTCGGGCTCGCGGCCAGCACGCCGAGCAGCAGCGCCTCGAACCTGGCCGCCCGCACGTCGGCGCCCACCACGCCGAGGAAACGGCCGTCGACCTCGGCGGGGGCGGTGAACGTCAGCATGTACGTGTCGGTGCCGCCGTAGTCGACGTACGGTCCGACGATGTGGCGGCGCCGGCTGCGTTCCGGCACCGCGAACCACTCGGCGGCGGTGTAGTCGTAGAAGTCGAGGCTGTCGGGGTCGAGGTCGACGTCCAGGAAGATGGGGTCCTGCTCGGGCGGCGCCTGCCACCACTCCAGCCACCTGCGGCGGTCGGCCAGCACGCCGGGCGCGACGATCACGCCGGCGCCCGCCACCACCCCGGGCGACCCGCGCAGGCAGGCGAAGATCTCCGGACGCACCTGGGCCAGGTCGGCGCAGGCGAACGTGCCCGAGGCCCGATAACAGGCGACGACGCTCGCCAGGATGCGATCCAGCGAGCTGAAGATGTCCGCGACGATCGTGTGAACCCGCTCCGCCACCTGGCCGACGTGCCGATCGCTCATCGTTGCCTCCTCACCCGGATGCGACGAGCCGCCAATGGAACTCCATCAGACGCTCTATCCCCTTGTCGATGTGTTCCTCGGTGAGTGACCGGGCGCGGGCCGGGTCGCGGGCCTCGATGGCGTCGATGACCTGGCCGTGACTGCGTACCACGTCCCGCGGGTCGACGGCCTCCCCGTACGGGAGCCAGAGCAGCTCGCCCACCTCGGCCTGGATGTCGATCTCGGCCCGGGTCAGGCGTACGGACTGGGCGGCGGCGGCGACCTCGATGTGGAAGCGGCCGTCGGCGCGGCGGCGCTCGCCCACGGACGTGGCCGCGTCGAGGCGGCCCAGCACCTGGCGCAGCCGCGCGACGTTGTCGGCCGAGGCGCGCAGGGCGGCCAGCCGGGCGGCGGTGCCCGCGATCGCGCACCGGTAGTCGCCGATCTCGCGCAGCTCGGAGGTGCTGAGCTCGCGCAGCCTGCGCCGCAGCCTGGCCGTGGACGGGTCGGCCGGGGCCAGCACGAACGTGCCGCCGCCGCGCCCCCTGCGGGTCTCGACCAGCCCGCGCTCGCGCAGGGCGGCCAGGGCCGCGCGCAGGGTCACGGTGGAGACGTTGAGCGCGCCGGCCAGCTCCAGCTCGGCGGGGAGCTGGTCGCCGTCGCTGATCAGCCCGAGCGCGATCGCCTCGCTGAGGCGGCGCGCCACGACCTCCACCCGGCCCGAACCGTCATCGACGGGCGCGAAGACCGCCGCCTTCGGAAGCTGACTCACAGATCACAGCATATTGCCTTTTGAAATATGAACTCATAGTTTTAAGCGCATCCCCACTCAGGGAGGCCTTGATGACGGATCCCGACAAGAGGTTCGCCGAGGAGTGGCGGGACGCCGCCTACAACTGTTTCTCCTCCGGCCACAAGTTCTGCCGCGAAGTCTGCCCGGTCATGCAGGTCACGCGGAACGAGTCCTGGAGTCCCACCGCCTTCCACGCCAACGTCGTGGCGATGGAGAAGGGCGAGCTGGAGGTCGCGGACGTCGCGGCCGACTACGTCAACTGCACCGGCTGCGGCGCCTGCGAGCTGCGCTGCCCCAACTCGTTGTTCACCGGCGACTTCTACCGCTTCCGCACCCGCACCGTCGACCTGGTCAAGGCCGTGCGCGGGCTGGCCGTCGAGCAGGGCGTGCACCAGCCGGGCTGGCAGCGCTGGAACCGGCTCACCGACGAGCGCGGGCACGAGCCGGTGCTCGACGGCACCCCCGTCGAGCAGGCCAGGGTCCGCGACTGGGCGGCCGGGCTCGACCTGCCGATCGGCGGCGAGAGCATCCTGTTCGTCGATTGCGAGGCGGCATTCTCCCGCACGTCCGTGCCGCGCTCGGTGGCCCGGATGCTCAACCTGGCCGGCTACGGGTTCGGGCTGATGAACGAGCAGTGGTGCTGCGGCGGCCCGGCGGCCGAGATGGGCTACGAGGCGCAGGCCCGCAGGTTCGCCCGGCACAACCTGGACGACTGGCGGGCCGCCGGGGCGCGGCGCGTGCTCGTCCTCGACCCGCACGACTACATCACCTTCACCGAGGACTACCCGAAGTACTTCGGCGACGCCTACGACATCGAGATCGTGCTGGTCGTGGAGCTGCTGGCGGAGCTCATCAGGGAGGGCAGGCTGACCCCGCACGTCCCGGTGGAGCGGACGGTGACCTACCACGACCCGTGCCGGCTCAACAAGCGCAAGGGCGTCTGGCGCGAGCCGCGCGAGATCCTGCGCGCGATCCCCGGGCTGACCTTCCACGACGTGGACCGGGTGACGCAGTGGTCGTACTGCTCGGGCGGCGGCGGCGGGCTGCCCGTCGAGAAGCCCGAGCTGACCAGGAAGATCAGCGAGCAGCGGGTCGGCAAGGCGGCCGAGCTGGGCGTCGACACCCTGGTCAGCGCCTGCCCGTGGGCCGAGCGGCCGCTGTCGGAGGCCGGTCAGGCCCGCTCGATCGACGTGGTCGACCTGCACGAGCTGCTCGCGGAATCGCTGGGAGTGGCGCCATGACCGTGCTGATCGGCGATTCCCTGGTCGAGGAACTGCGCGCGATCCTGGGCGCCGAGCACGTGCTGACGGGCAAGGCCGACCGGCTGAACCGGGCGCGCGTGCCCGCGCCGTTCCCGGTGCACCGCTGGGCCGAGCGCATGCCCGACCTGGTCGTGTTACCCGGCTCCACGCAAGAGGTCGCCGAGGTGCTCCGGCTGGCCAACGACCTGCGCATCCCGGTGGTGCCGCGCGACGGCGGCACCGGGCTGACCGACGGCGCGGTGCCGCTGCGCGGCGGCATCGTGGTGGACGTCAAACGCATCAACCAGATCAAGGAGATCGACCTCGCCAACCGCACCTGCACGGTCGGCACCGGCATCAACGCGCTCAAGCTCAACGAGGTGCTCGGGCAGCACGGGCTGATCTACCCCGACGACCCGGCGTCGTACCCGTGCTCGCTGGTCGGCGGCAGGATCGGCACCAGCGGCTGGTCGCTGATCGGCTCGCGCTACGGCCACACCCGCGACCTGGTGCTCAGCTTCGACCACGTGCTGCCCACCGGCAAGGTCATCCACGTCGGCGACGGCATCGGCAGGAAGATCACCAAGAGTTCCAGCGGGTACCAGCTCAAGCACCTGTTCATGGGGCACCAGGGCACGCTCGGCATCGCCACGGAGGCGACGCTGAAGCTGTTCCCGAAGCCGGAGGCGGAGTTCTCGCCGTTCTGGGCGTTCGAGGACTACGACACCGCCTACCGCGCGGTGGGCGAGCTGGCGCGGGCGGGCGTGGCCACGTTCGCCGGCGCGGTGCTCTTCGACGAGTGGAAGGTCGCTTACCTGCGGCGCGACGACGAGGCCTACATCCCGCAGCCGTCGTCGGTGAAGGCGCTGGTGTGCGCCGCGCTGTACGGCTACGCGGACGAGGTGCGCGCCGGCGGCCGGCGGCTGCTGCGCATCGCCCGCTCGCTGGGCGCCCGTTACCTGGGCGACGAGATCTCCGAGGGCGACTGGGCGGCCAGGCACGACAGGTACGCCACGCCGCTGCACGGCCGCACCCGCGCCGGCCAGGTCGTGCCGATGAGCTGGCACTGCGAGGACGCCTCGATCAACTACACGAACCTGCCCGCGGTCCGGCTGGCCTGGCACGAGATCGCCGACCGGCTCAGGCGCGACGGAGCTCGGAGCGACGTGTTCGACGACTGGGGCATGTTCGCCTACACCAACGGCGCGACCGGCGCCGACTACCTCACCGAGATCGACATCGGCATCTGGGAGCAGCGGCTCGACGACGCCGCCTGGGCGGCCTGGGTGCGGGCCAAGCGCGACCTGGCCGCGGTGGCGCTCGCGCACGGCGGCTCGATCAGCGCCTGCCACGGCTCCTGCCGCGAGGGCGAGGTGGACCTGGTCCCGGTCGAGCTGGGCGGCGGGTACGACGTGATGCTCGACATCAAACGCGCCATCGACCCGAACAACATCATGAACCCCGGCAAATACCTCCTCGACCAGGCATACACGGAGAAATCGTGAACTATCGCTATCAGGAGGAGATGGCGCCTCCGCCGCCCCAGCGCGTGACCGACGTGGCGATCACCCGGTTCGAGCACGTCTACGAGGTCGAGCCCGCCCTCATGACCGAGCACGTGACGCAGCAGTCCTTCCCCAACTGGGACACCCTGCGCCTGGTCAGGTCCAGGGCCGACCACCTGGCCTGGATGCACCGGCACTTCGCCGGCACCGTGATCTCCGGCGAGGAGCTGCTGCATGACCTCGACGAATGACCTCCCGCGAGGCTCCCGGGACGACGCGACGCTGGCCGATCTCGGCTACACCTCCGAGTTCCGCAGGGACATGAGCCTGTGGGCCAACTTCTCGCTCGGCTTCACGTACCTGTCGCCGGTGGTCGGGATCTACACGCTGTTCTCCTCGTCGCTGGCCGTCGGCGGCCCGCCGATGATCTGGAGCCTGATCGTCGTGGGCGCCGGGCAGTTCCTGGTGGCGCTGGTGTTCGGCGAGATCGTCTCGCAGTACCCGCTGACCGGCGGCATCTACCCGTGGGCCAGGCGGCTGTGGGGGCGGCGCTGGGCCTGGATGACCGGCTGGGTGTACCTGATCGCGCTGCTGGTGACGATCGCCAGCGTGGCGTACGGGGCCGGGCCGTACCTGTCGGCGCTGCTCGGGATCACCGTGAGCACCGGCAACACGATCCTGTGCGCGCTGGTCATCCTGGCCGTGGCGCTGGTCGTCAACCTGGCCGGCACCAGGGCGCTGGCGGTGGCGGCGATCGTCGGGTTCACCGCCGAGCTGGTCGGCGCGCTGGCCGTGGGCGGCTGGCTGCTGCTCACCGAGCGGCACCACGGGCTCGGGGTGCTGTTCGACACGTTCGGCGCGGGGTCGGGGTCCGGCTACTTCACGGCGTTCCTGGCCGCCGGACTGATCGGGATTTTTCAGTATTACGGGTTCGAGGCGTGCGGCGACGTGGCCGAGGAGGTGCCCGACCCGACGCGGCGCATCCCCAAGGCCATGCGCATGACCATCTACGTGGGCGGCGCGGCGGCCACGTTCGTCTGCCTGGCGCTGCTGCTGGCCGTGCCCGACTTCGCCGCCGTCGTCTCCGGGACCGTCGCCGACCCGGTCACGGATGTGCTCACCACCGCCTTCGGCGCCACCGGGCTCAAGGTCGTGCTCGGCGTGGTGCTGCTGTCGTTCCTGTCGTGCGCGCTCAGCCTGCAGGCGGCGGCGAGCCGGCTGCTGTACTCCTACGCCCGCGACGACATGATCGCCGGCAGCCGGGTGCTCAGGCGGTTCTCCGCGGCCCGGCGCGTCCCGCCGAACGCGCTGCTGGTCGCAGCCGTCGTGCCCGCGCTGGTGGTGCTCGGCTCGATCGTGTCGGAGGACGCCCTCATCAAGATCATTTCCTTCGCGGTGCTCGGCATCTACCTGGGCTTCCAGATGGTGGTGCTGGCGGCGCTGCGGGCCAGGCTGCGCGGCTGGCGGCCGTCCGGGCCGTTCACGCTGGGCCGGGCGGGCCTGGCCGTGAACGTGGCCGCGCTGGTCTACGGGGTGCTGGCCATCGTCAACATGGCCTGGCCGAGAACGCCGGACGCGCCCTGGTACGACGACTACCTGGTGGCCCTGTCGGGGCTGGTGGTGGTCGCCGCCGGGCTGGTCTACCTGCTGGCGGCCCGGCCGTACGACAAGGGCGCCGCCCCCTCGGGCGACGCCATCCCACAGGAGGTCGCACGATGAAGTTCAGTTACGTGATGCTGCCCGACTATCCGCTGCGCGAGTCGCTGGCGTCCATCCGCCTGGCCGACGAGCTCGGCTTCCACGCCTGCTACGCGGCCGACGAGACCTGGCACAAGGACCTGTGGCTGCTGTTCGCCGCCGCGGCCGGGCAGACCTCGCGCATCAGGTTCGGGCCGAGCGTGTCGTCGGTGGTGCTGCGCGAGCCGTCCCTGATCGCGCAGGCGGCGGCCACCCTCGACGAGCTCAGCGACGGACGCGCCGAGGTCGTGCTGTCCAGCGGCAACTTCGGCCTGCTGGCCCAGTACGGCATCGACTGGACGGTCACCAAGCCGCTCTCGCGCGTCAAGGAGGCCGCGCACGTGGTCCGCACCCTGCTGGACGACGGCGCCATCACCTTCGACGGCGAGTTCTTCAAGTACAGCGGCCTGTTCACCTTCGCCCGCCCGGTGCAGGACCGGGTGCCGGTCAAGCTCGGCGCGATGCGCGGGCCGCGCTCGTTCCAGGCGGCCGGCGAGCACTCCGACGGCGTGCACCACGCGCTCAGTTACACCCGCGAGGCCTACGACTACCTCGTCCGGCACTTCCGGGCGGGCGCGGAGCGGGCGGGCAAGGACCCGGCGGCCATGGACATCGGCGCCTGGGTGGTCTTCGCCACCGGCCCGGACTCGGCGGTGGCGAAGGAGGCGGCGCGCAGCATGGTGGGCTTGTACGCCTCGTCCATGCCGGCCGAGCAGCTCGAACGCAACGGCGTCGACCCGAACGCGATGAAGCCGATCGTGGACGCGCTCGGCGCCGGCGACCTGGCCAGGGCGATCGAGCTGACCACGCCCGAGCTGGGGGAGCGGCTGTCCATCGCGGGCACGCCCGAGGAGTGCGTGGCCAAGATCAAGCGCGAGATCGAGCCGACCGGCGTCAACCACATGATCCTCGCGATCACCGACGCCACGCTGGTCAAGCAGTTCATGGGCCGGGAGCTGCCCGAGGTGGCCGACGTGGACACCCAGCTCCGGCTGATCCACGACCGGATCATGCCCGCGTTCGCCTGACCGTCCGAGGGCGCGGCGGGCCGCCGCCGTGCCCTCTCACCCGCGGAGACGAGGCGCCCCCACAGATACGAAACGCAACCGTTGCGTATCGGAATAGCTTGCGATACGGTGACGTTGCGAAACTCAGTCGTATCGAAATTAGGGGGCGGTCATGAAACAGGAGACGGGGCATCCACGCCGCTGGAGCATCCTCGGCGTACTCGTGTTCAGCTTGCTCGCGGTCGTGCTCGACAACACGATCCTGAACGTGGCGATGAAGACCATCGCCGACCCGGTCGCCGGTCTCGGCGCCACCCAGAGCGAGCTCGAATGGGCGATCAACTCCTACACCCTGGTCTTCGCCGGCCTGCTGTTCACCTTCGGCGTGATCGGTGACCGCACCGGGCGCAAGCGCATGTTGTTCATCGGCATGGCCTTGTTCGGACTGTCCTCGCTGGCCAGCGCGTACGCGCAGGACCCGATGCAGCTCATCCTGGCCAGGGCGGCCATGGGCATCGGCGGCGCGGCGATCATGCCGGCCACGCTGGCCATCATCTCCAACGTGTTCCCGCCCGCGGAGCGCGGCAAGGCCATCGGCATCTGGGCCGGTGGCGTGGGCCTCGCGGTGGCGGTCGGGCCGATCACCGGCGGCGTGCTGATCGAGCACTTCTGGTGGGGCTCGGTGTTCCTGATCAACGTGCCGATCGTGATCATCAGCATGTTCCTGATCGCGGGCGTCGTGCCGGAATCGCGTGACCCGAAGCCGTCCAGGCTCGACCCGGTCGGCGTGATCCTGTCGATCATCGGTCTGGTCGCGCTCGTCTACGGCATCATCCGCGGCGGCGAACTGGGCACCGTGGCCAGTGCCGAGGTGCTGGTGCCGACGCTGATCGGCGTGGCCGTGCTGGCGGTGTTCGTCTGGTGGGAGCGGCGCATCGACCACCCGGTCTTCGACGTGCGCAACTTCGGCAACATCCGCTTCACCTCGGCCATCGGCATGATGGGCATCGTCTTCTTCGCGATGATGGGCGGGATGTTCTTCCTGACGTTCTACCTGCAGATCGTCCTGGGCTACAGCCCGGTGCAGGCGGGCGCGCTGATGATCCCGTTCGCCGCGGCCCAGCTGATCTTCGCGCCGCTCAGCCAGCGGGTGAACCAGCGGTTCGGGGCGAAGCTGTCGTCCACGGTCAGCATGATCGTCGTCACCCTGACACTGGCCAGCTACGCGTTCATGGACCAGGACACGTCCATCGTGCTGATCGAGGTGATCTTCTTCGTCCAGGGCGCGGCGATGGCCAACATCATGCCGCCCGCGACGACCGCCATCATGGAGGCCCTGCCCAGGGAGAAGGCCGGGGTCGGCTCGGCGATGAGCAACACCGTCCGCCAGGTGGCCGGCGCGCTCGGCGTGGCCGTGCTCGGCTCGGTGCTGTCGTCCAGCTACCGGGGTGAGATCGAGCCCGCGCTGGCCGCCGTGCCCGAGCAGGACCGCCACGCCGCCGGCGAGTCCATCATGGGGACGATGGAGGCCGTAGGACGGCTCGGCGACAAGAGCCTGGTCGCGCCCGCGTTCGAGGCGTTCGTCAACGGCATGCACGTGACGGCGGCCGTCTCGGCCGTGATCGCGCTGATCGGCGTGGGCGTGGTGCTCCGGTGGATGCCGGGGAAGCCGCGGCCGGTGCAGCAGCAGGAAACGAAGGAACCAGCGGTAGTGTGAGGCCGCGATGACGATCCAGGAATCAGCGGGGGCCCGCCCGGCGGGCCGCCCGCGCAGCGAGAAGGCGGAGAAGGCGATCCTCGAGGCGACCCTCGACCTGATCGGCGAGGGGATGGGCGTCTCCGAGCTGTCCATCGAGGCCATCGCCGCCAGGGCGGGCGTGGGCAAGACGACGATCTACCGGCGCTGGTCCAACAAGGAGGACCTCGTGGTCGACGCGCTGGCCACGCTCAAGGCGCCACTGCCGCCGCTGGCCGGCGTCTCGGTACGCGACGACCTGATCACCCTGCTCGACGCGATGCGCAGCGAAGCGGGCCAGACCCGCACCCGGTGCGTGATGAACATCGCCATGAGCGAGTCCGACCGCCACCCGCGGCTGATGGAGCGCTTCATGCAGCGGGCGATCGAGCCGCGCAGGCAGGCCATGCGGCAGGTGCTCGTGCGGGGCGTCGAGACCGGGGAACTGCGCGCCGACCTGGACGTCGAGCTGGCCCAGGCCATGCTCACCGGCACGATGATCTGGCACAACAAGTGGGGGCCCGTCGCGGGCCTGCCGGACGACCTGGCCGAACGCCTGGTCGACGAGGCACTGCGCGGCATGCGCGCCTGACACCCGGGCCGCTCGCGTTCACCGGCCTGGGGCGTGCGGCACCGGGGCGGCACGTGCCGCCCCGGCGCGGCCCGCACGACGTGCGCGATCGGCACGGACGCGTTCAGCCGGACGCACACGCGGGCGGTGGCGGGG